>JAUNHQ010000057.1 GCA_030535425.1 Pseudomonadota bacterium
AGTTCATTCAGGGCATGCGCGTGACCGATGCCGAAACCATGGAAGTGGTGGAGTGGGTGCTGGCTGGCGAGGTGCAGCAGGACATCGTGGGCCTGATCAACCAGGCTGGTGGCAAGGCCGTGGGCCTGACAGGGCGCGATGGCGGCCTGATTCGGGCGCACAAGCTCAAGATGGTGGACAACAAAGACCCCAGCATTGAGCACGACGTGGGCCAGGTGGGTGACATTGACCAGATCGACCCCAGCGTGGTCAAGGCGCTGCAGGACGATCAGTTCATTCCCGTGGTCAGCCCCATCGGCTTTGGCGAGCAGAATGAGAGCTACAACATCAACGCCGACGTGGTGGCGGCCAAGCTGGCCACTGTGCTGCAGGCTGAAAAGCTGCTCATGCTCACCAACATTCCGGGTGTGCTGGACAAGGCGGGCCAGCTGTTGCCCGAGCTCACGCCGCGTCGCATCGACGAGCTGGTGGAAGACGGCACCATCTCCGGCGGCATGCTGCCCAAGATCGCCGGTGCGCTGGATGCGGCCAAAAGCGGTGTGAACGCCGTCCACATCATCGATGGGCGCGTGCCCCATGCCATGTTGCTGGAAGTGCTGACCGATCAGCCCTTCGGCACCATGATCCGTTCTTACTAAAACCAGGCTTGACGCCGCACGGCCCCAGGCGCAGCACGCACCTAGGAGCACTGTGCCAGCCCGAAGGCGAGGGCGGGGCGGTTGCTTTCTTTTTGTGCGAGAATCATTTGGAAACAACTGATGCCGCCATGCTGCCCGCCGCCGCCATTCCAGACGATTCTTCGGACACTGCCGGGTTCAGTGACTCCATGCCTGCCCACGCGCCTGCGGCACGCAGGCGTCCCAAGCCAGGTGAGCGGCGCTTGCAGATTTTGCAAACACTGGCAGGCATGCTGGAGCAGCCCGGTGCCGAGCGCGTGACCACTGCTGCGCTGGCTGCGCGCCTGCAAGTCAGCGAAGCGGCGCTGTACCGGCACTTTGCCAGCAAGGCGCAGATGTTCGAGGGGTTGATCGACTTCATTGAAAGCAGCGTCTTTGGTCTCATCAACCAGATCAATGAGCGTGAGCCCGCTGGCCCCGTGCGCGCGGCGCGCATTGTGGCCATGGTGCTGCAATTTGCCGAGAAAAACCCCGGCATGGCCCGCGTGATGGTGGGTGATGCGCTTGTGTATGAACACGAACGCCTGCAACAGCGCATGAACCAGTTGTTTGACAAACTGGAAGCGGCCCTGCGCCAGTGCCTGCGCGACGGTGTGGCTGCCGATGCGGCCCAGCCGCCCAGCCTGACGCCCGACGCCGATGCGCAGGCCGCCGCATCGGTGCTGGCCGCTTTCGTGGCGGGGCGCTTGCAGCGTTTTGCGCGCTCGGGTTTTCGGCGCAGAGCCACCGAGCAACTGGATGCCTGTTTAGCCCTTGTGCTATAAATTAAGTAGCTAAAAGTCCTTTATTTATACGCGCAAAAGGCCTTTTTTGATAAAAGGCTTTTAATGGTTCGTTCTAAGAGGGCCAAGTCAAGGCTATGAAGCCGCCGCGCGCAGCGTCTGCGCCACGGGGCGGCGCAGCACTTCGCGCAGGCTCCACCAGCCAGCGGCCAGGGCCAGGGCCGCGCCGGCCAGGCCGCCGGCAACGGGCGCCCACCAGGGGGCGGTCCAGGCAAATTCAAAGGCATAGCGGGCCATGGCCCAGCCCACGGCCACGGCCACGGCGCTGGCCAGCACGCCGGCCAGCAGGCCCACGCCCAGCAGCTCGGCGCGCTGCACGCGCGCCAGCAGGCCGCTGCCCGCACCCAGCGCGCGCATGATGGCGAATTCGCGCGCGCGTTCTTCGCGCGTGGCGCTGACGGCGGCAAACAGCACGATCAGCCCTGCCGCCAGGGTGAAGGCAAACAAAAACTCCACCGCCCGGATCACCTGCGAGAGCACGCGCTGCACCTGGGCGATGGTGGCGCTCATGTCCACGTTGGTGATGTTGGGAAACTGGCGCACCAGCGCGTTGTCAAAGCCGGCCTGCTCGGGCGCGCGGTAGGCGGCAATGTGGGTGATGGGCATGTCGGGCATCTGCGCCAGCGGAAACATGACGAAGAAGTTCACGTGCATGCTGGCCCAGTCCACCTTGCGCAGCGAGGTGATGCGCCCCTCAGCGGGCATGCCCGCCACGTCAAAGCGCAGGCGGTCGCCCAGCTTCAGGCCCAGTGTTTCGGCCAGGCCTTCTTCCACGCTCACGGCATCGGCTTCCTGCGGCTGCCAGCGCCCGGCGGCCAGCTCGTTGTGCGGCGGGCGATCGGCGGCGTGCGAGAGGTTGAATTCGCGGTCCAGCAGGCGCTGGGCGCGGTCGTCGCTGTAGTCGCTGGGGCTGACCGGCTTGTCGTTGATGGCCACCAGGCGCCCGCGGAACATGGGGTACCAGTCCATTTGCGTGACCCCGGCGGCGCGCACGGCGGCGCGAAAGTCCTCGGCCTGCTCGGGCATGATGTTGATGACGAAGCGGTTGGGCGCATCCGCCGGGGTGGCAGCGCGCCAGCTGTCGATCAGATCGGTGCGCAGCAGCACCAGCAGCACCAGCGCCAGCAGGCCCACGGCCAGGCTGCTGACTTGCACCACGGCGTAGGCCGGCCGCGCCGATAGCTGGCGCGTGGCCAGCACCAGCCAGCGCGGGGCGGTCTGCTCGTTGACCATGCCGCGCAGCAGGCGCACCGCGCCCCAGGCCAGCAGCGCAAACAGGGCCACGGCCAGGGCAAAGCCGCCCACGGCGATCAGGCCCAGCGCGGCATCGGCGCTGACGGCCAGCAGCATGGCGGCAAAACCGGCCAGCCCCAGGCCCAGCACGGCCAGCGAGGCGGGTTTGAGCGCGCCCAGATCGCGCCGCAGCACGCGCAGCGGTGGCACGCGCGCCAGTTGCAGTACGGGCGGCAGGCCAAAGGCGGCCAGCAGCGTCAGCCCCAGGCCCAGGCCCAGCAGCGCCGGCCAGGCGCTGGGTGCGGGCAGGCTGGCTTCCACCAGCCCGGCTAGCAGGGCCACGAACACGTGGTGCATGGCAAAGCCGATGGCCACACCGGCGGCGCTGGCGGCCAGCCCGGCAAGGGCAAATTCCACCACGTAGGCGCCGGTGATGGCGCGCTGCGACTGGCCCAGCACGCGCAGCATGGCGCAGTCGTCCAGGCGGCGCTGGGCAAAGCCGCGCGCGGCCAGGGCCACCGCCACGGCGGCCAGCAGCGCGGCCAGCAAGGCCACGAGGTTGAGAAACTTTTCGGCCCGGTCCAGCGTGCGCATCATCTCGGGGCGGCCGCTGTCCAGCGATTCCAGCCGCATGCCGTGCACGCCGGGTTGCTTCAGCTGCGCCTGCGCCCAGTCCTGGTATTGGCGCACGGCCGCGTCCGGCCCGGCCACGGCCAGGCGCCAGGTGATGCGGCTGGCCGGCTGCACCAGGCCGGTGGCGGGCAGATCGGCCGCGTTCAGCATCACGCGCGGGGCAAAGTTCATGAAACCCGAGCCCCGGTCGGGCTCTTGTGCGATCAGCCCGGCAATGCGCAGCGCGCTGTCGCCCCGCAGCAGCGCGGCGCCCTGGCGCAGCGCCAGCGCCTCCAGCAGCGCGGGCTCGACCCACACGGTGCCGGGGGCGGGGATGTCTGCCGTGGGCGTGCCTGTGCTGTCTTGCGGGCCGCTAGCCAGGCGCATTTGGCCGCGCAGGGGGTAGCCCGCTTCCACCGCCTTGAGCGCCACCAGCCGCGTGGCGCCGCCTTGCGCGTCGTCGGCCCGGCCCATGGTGGGAAAGCTGAGCGTGAGCGCATGGCGCAGCCCCAGCGCCTGGGCCTGTTGCGCCCAGACGGGGGCGGGGGCGGTGTCGCTGACGATCACCGCGTCGCCGCCCAGCAGCTGGCGCGCATCGCGCTGCAAGCCGCCTTGCAGCCGGTCAGAGAAAAAGCCCACGGCCGTCAGCGCGGCCACGGCCAGCGCGGTGGCCAGCATCAACAGGCGCAGCTCGCCTGCGCGCAGATCGCGCCACAGCGCACGCCAGCCCATGGCCCAGAGGGAAGTGTTCATGCCGCACCTTGCAGAAAGGGGTTGTGCCGCCGCTCCTGGCCAAAGCTGCTTTCCGGCCCGTGGCCGGGGATGAACACCGTGTCATCGCCCATGGGCCACAGGCGCTGGGTGATGCTGTCGATCAGCTGCTGGTGGTTGCCCTGGGGAAAGTCGGTGCGGCCAATGCTGCCGGCAAACAGCACGTCGCCGACAAAGGCGCGCTGAGCCTCGGGCGAGTGAAACACCACGTGCCCGGGCGTGTGGCCGGGGCAGTGGCGCACGTGCAGCGTGCACTGGCCCACGCGCACGGTGTCGCCATCGTGCAGCCAGCGCGTGGGGGTGAAGTGCCCCGCCGGGGCAAAACCGAACATGCGGCTTTGCTCGGGCAGACCGTCGATCCAGAACTGATCGCCCGGGTGCGGACCGATGATGGGCAGGCCCAGGCGCTCGGCCAGCTCGGCCGTGCCGCCGGCGTGGTCGATGTGGGCATGGGTCAGCCAGATGGCCTTGAGCGTCACACCCAGCTCGCGCGCGGCCGCTTCGATGCGCGGCAGCTCGCCGCCGGGGTCGATTACCGCCGCTTCGCGCGTGACGGGGCACCAGACGATGGAGCAGTTTTGCTGAAAAGGCGTGACGGGCAGGGTGTGGTAGCGGGGAGTGGGGGGAAGGGGCGCGGGAATGGTCATGAGGGCAGCTTAAAGCGTGAGCGCGTAGTCGATGGTGATGGGCGCGTGGTCGCTGAATTTCTGGTCTTTGTAAATGGCGCTGGTCTGCGCGGTCTGGGCCACCGCCGGGGTGGCCAGGTGGTAATCCAGCCGCCAGCCCACGTTCTTGGCGTAGGCCTGGCCGCGGTTGCTCCACCAGGTGTAGGCCTCGCCCGTGGCATCGGGGTGCAGGCGGCGGTACACGTCCACCAGGCCCAGCTCGTCGATCACGCGGCTCATCCAGGCGCGCTCTTCGGGCAGAAAGCCACTGTTTTTCTGGTTGCTTTTCCAGTTCTTCAAGTCGATTTCCTTGTGGGCAATGTTCACATCGCCGCACAACACGAAATCGCGCTGGCCTTTGAGCGTGTGCAAATACGGATAGAACTCGGCCAGAAAACGGAACTTGGCCTCTTGCCGCTCAGGCCCCGACGAGCCGGACGGGAAATAAGCGCTGATGACGGAAAAACGCCGCTGCGGCGTGTCAAAGCGCAGCTCCAGATAGCGCCCCTCGGCGTCAAACTCGGGCGAGCCATAACCGGCGATGACCTCGCTGGGTTCGTGCCGGGTGTAAATGCCCACGCCCGAATAGCCCTTTTTGGCGCTGGCCAGGTGAAAGTGCCCGCGCATGTCCGCCAGGGTGTCAAAGCGCCCGGCAATGTCGGGCATCTGGGCCTTGACCTCTTGCACGCAAATACAATCCGGCGCGTGTTGCGCCAGCCACTGCGCCACGCCTTTGGTGGCCGCCGAGCGTATGCCGTTGAGGTTCAGGCTGGTGAGTTTGAACAAGGAAAAAACCTTCCATGAATGCCCCGCAGGCGCAAGATCAACTGGCTCAGGAGTTTGTGCGGTTCGCCATTGAAAGCGGCGTGCTGCGCTTTGGCGAGTTCAAGACCAAGGCCGGGCGCATGTCGCCCTATTTTTTCAACGCGGGTTTGTTTGACGACGGCGCCAAACTGGGCCGGCTGGCGCAATTTTATGCGCGGGCCATTTTGCAAGCCGGGCTGTCGTTCGACGTCATTTTCGGCCCCGCGTACAAGGGCATTCCTCTGGGCGCTGCCGTGGCGGTGGAGCTGGCGCGCCTGGGCATGAACAAGCCTTTTGCCTACAACCGCAAAGAGGCCAAAGACCATGGCGAAGGCGGCCAGCTGGTGGGCGCGCCGCTGAAAGGGCGGGTGCTGATCGTGGACGACGTGATCTCCGCCGGCACTGCGGTGCGCGAATCCATCGCGCTGATCGAATCGGCCGGGGCCACGCCGCACGCGGTGGTCATTGCCCTGGACCGGCAGGAAAAAGCCACCGAGAACGGGCGCGACGTGGACTGGTCCGCCGTGCAGTACGTGCGCGGCACGCTGGGCTTGCACGTTTGTGCCATCGCCAACCTGGCGCAGTTATTGCAACACCTGCGGGGAAGTGACAATTTTTCGCCGCACTTTGACGCCGTGGCCGCCTACCGGGCGCGCTATGGTGTCAGTGGGCCTGATTGAGACATGACCTTTTTGCCCTCTTTGCTGCTGTGCCCTGGTGTCCGCGTGCTGCGCCGCGCGCGCATGTGCCAACTTGCCGCCGTGCTGGGGCTGGCTTGGCTGGCAGGCGGCTCAGCGTGGGCGCAGGGGGGCATTTACACCTGTGTGGATGCCCAGGGGCGGCGGCTGACGTCTGACCGGCCCATTCTGGCGTGCATCGACCGCGAGCAGCGCGAGCTAGGCAGCAGCGGCAATACGCGCCGGGTGATTCCCCCCACGATGACAGCCGCCGAGCGCGCAGCCATCCAGGCGCGTGAGCGCGAGGAAGCGATGCAGCGCCAGCGCGAGCAAGACCTGGTCCGCCGCGATCAGGCTTTGGTCATGCGCTACCCGAACCCGGCGGCGCACGAGGAAGGCCGCCGCGCCGCACTGGCGCAATCACAAGTGGTGTTGGACGCGGCCGAGCGCCGTTTGAACGAGTTGGCCAGCGAGCGCAAGAAGCTCGACGAGGAAATGGAGTTCTACAGCAAGAATCCGTCCCAGGCGCCTGCCAAATTGCGCTTGGGTATCCAAGCGAACACGCGGGCCGTGCAGGACCAAAAGCGTGTGATCGATGGCCAGCAGGGCGAGCGCAACCGCATCAATGCCCACTTTGACAAAGAGGCCGAACGCCTGCGATCGCTGTGGCAGGCCAGGGACAAGACCGAGGCCGCAGCCCAGCCCTGAGGGGCTTGAAGGCCTGTGAGTAAAAAAGGCCGTTTGCGCTTGTTTTACAAGGGTTTTAAGCTATATAAATAATAGCTTATGTGCTTTGGGTGCCAGAAGCGGGCAGCGTGCTGAAAAACGCCTCCAGCACCGCCTGGCTGTAGCGGCTGGCCACCTGCTCGATGAAGCGGGAAAAGTCCACGTGCGCGCTGTCATCGGCCCGGTCGCTGATGGTGCGCAGGGCGGCAAAGGGCACGCCGAAGTCATGGCACACCTGGGCCACGGCCGCGCCTTCCATTTCCACCGCCAGCGCATGGGGCAAGGCCGCGCGCAGGGCCGCGCTTTCGGCGGCGGTGGCCACAAAGCGGTCGCCGCTGGCCACCAGGCCGGTGTGCACGCGCGGCGCGTACAGGCCAAAGGCGCGCACGGCCTCATCGCCCAGGGTGCGCGCGGGCTGGGCCACGGCCTGGCGGGCGGCGCGGCCCAGGGCGGCGGACAAGGGCGTGTTTACGCCAAAGCGCGCGCGCTCGTACAGCGGCACTTCAAAGCGGGGAAACAGGGGCGAGGCGTCCATGTCGTGCTGCACAAAGCCCTCGGCCAGCACCAGATCGCCCACGCGCACGCCTTCGCCCAGGCCGCCTGCGGTGCCGGTAAACAGGATGCGGCCCACGCCAAAGCGCTCAATCAGCACCGCCGCCGTGGTGGCCGCCGCCACCTTGCCCACGCGCGAGAGCACGGCCACCACCTCATGCCCATGCCAATGGCCGATCCA
The DNA here is from genome assembly GCA_030535425.1 of Pseudomonadota bacterium. Classification (GTDB taxonomy): domain Bacteria; phylum Pseudomonadota; class Gammaproteobacteria; order Burkholderiales; family Burkholderiaceae_C; genus Ottowia. The sequence goes on from JAUNHQ010000057.1 coordinate 7,681, forward strand.
GACATCGCGCCCGGCCACGCGCTGGCGCTGCTCATCGGGCAGGCGGGCCAGCACGGCCGCCAGCTCGGGGTGCATGGCGGCCATGATGCCGGTGGGCGCGGACATGGCGGGCGGCAGGGGGAGAAAAAGGGAGCGAAGGCGAAAAAAGCGCTTAATCCACGGACACGGCGCCGGCCGGGGCCTTGGGCTTGTCGCGCAGCTCGCGGCGCAGCACCTTGCCTACGGGGGTTTTGGGCAGCTCGGTGCGGAACTCGATGACGCGCGGGCGCTTGTAGCCGGTCAGGTTGTCGTGGCAGTACTGGCGCACGGCGTCTTCGGTCAGGGCCGGGTCTTTCTTGACCAGCACCAGCTTCACGGCTTCGCCCATTTTTTCGTCGGGCACACCCACGGCGGCCACTTCCAGCACGCCGGGCATGGCGGCCACCACGTCTTCGATCTCGTTGGGGTAGACGTTGAAGCCGCTGACCAGGATCATGTCTTTCTTGCGGTCAACGATGCGGGTGTAGCCGCGCTCGTCCATCATGCCCACGTCGCCGGATTTGAAGTAGCCGTCGGCCGTCATGACCTTGGCCGTTTCTTCAGGCCGCTGCCAGTAGCCGGCCATGACTTGCGGGCCTTTGATGGCGATTTCGCCCGCCTGGCCCAGCGGCACTTCGTTGCCCATGTCGTCCAGGATCTTGATCCAGGTGCTGGAGATGGGCAGGCCGATGGTGCCGCTGAATGCCTTGGTGTCGGTGGGGTTGCACACGGCCGAGGGGCTGGTTTCGGACAGGCCGTAGCCTTCGCAGATGGCGCAGCCGGTTTTGTCCAGCCACTGCTGGGCCACGGCGGCCTGCACGGCCATGCCGCCGCCCAGCGAGATTTTCAGGTGGCTCCAGTCCACGGTGCCGAAGTCGGGGTGGTTGACCAGGCCGTTGAACAGCGTGTTGACGGCCGGAAAGCTGTGAAAGCGGTGCTTGGACAGCTCTTTGAGCGTGGCGGGCAGATCGCGCGGGTTGGGGATGAGCACGGTTTTGCCGCCCATGCGCATGCTCAGCATCATGTTCACCGTGAAGGCGAAGATGTGATACAGCGGCAGCGCGCAGATGGCGGTGGGCTGCTCGCCTGCGGGCACGCCCTTCATGGCGGGCGCGTTCCAGGCTTCGGATTGCAGCACGTTGGCAATCAGGTTGCGGTGCAGCAGCACGGCGCCTTTGGACACGCCCGTGGTGCCGCCAGTGTATTGCAGCACGGCCACGTCATCGGGGCTGATGGTGACGGGGGCAAAGTGCCCGGCCTGGCCCTTGGCCACCGCCTCGTTGTAGCGCACGGCGCCGGGCAGGCTGAAAGGCGGCACCAGTTTTTTGACCTTGCGCACCACCAGGTTGACGATGAAGCCCTTGAGCCCGCCCAGCCGGTCGCCCATGCTGGCCAGCACCACGTGCTTGACGGGGGTGGCGGCGATGCACTTTTGCAGCGTGGCGGCAAAGTTCTCGATGATGATGATGGCCTTGGCCCCGGAGTCCTTGAGCTGGTGCTCCAGCTCGCGCGCGGTGTACAGCGGGTTGACGTTGACCACCACGTAGCCCGCGCGCAGGATGGCGGCCACGGCGGCGGGGTATTGCGGCACGTTGGGCATCATGATGGCCACGCGGTCGCCCCGCGCCAGGCCCAGCCCTTGCAGATAGGCGGCCAGCGCGCGGCTTTGCTCGTCCGTGTCGCGGTAACTGATGTCCTTGCCCATGAAGCTGTAGGCGGTGCGGTCAGCGTATTTCTGGAAGCTTTCTTCCATCAAGGCCACCAGCGAGGGGTATTGGGTGGGGTCGATGTCGGCGGGCACGCCCTCGGGGTAGTGCTTCAGCCAGATGCGTTCGGTCATGGAAAACGGCTCCTTTCAATTCAATCGGTGCACACAACAAAGAGGTCTCGTCAGGGCGCAAGTGCGCAGGGCGGCACGCTGCGGTGCAGGGCGGCGTGGCCAGGCAGCGGGGCAGCGGGGCAGCGCCCATGCTTGCGGCAAGCCGCCATTGTGTAAGCACTTGTCGCAAGACGGTATTGGCGTTTTCCTGATAGGGCGAAAAAAGCGCCAGCAGGTATCGGAAAACGATTCTTTTTGAACGCCCGTGCGCAAAAGGGCTGATGCCAAGGGCTGGCCCAATACGGCGTATGGGCGCATGGGCGATGCGCCTTGGCTTGCGGGCCTGCCGCGCGCGGCCACCCAGGGCTTACTCGATGGCTTTGCCGATGTCTTCGACCACTTTCTTGGCGTCGCCAAACACCATCATGGTCTTGTCCATGTAGAACAGCTCGTTGTCCAGCCCGGCATAGCCGGCGGCCATGCTGCGCTTGTTCACGATCACGGTCTTGGCCTTGTACGCTTCCAGAATGGGCATGCCGTAGATGGGGCTGCCCTTTTGCAGCGCGGCGGGGTTCACCACGTCGTTGGCGCCCAGGATGATGGCCACGTCGGCCTGGCCGAATTCGCCGTTGACGTCTTCCATCTCGTGCACCTGGTCGTAGGGCACTTCGGCCTCGGCCAGCAGCACGTTCATGTGGCCGGGCATGCGGCCTGCCACGGGGTGGATGGCGTATTTCACGTCGATGCCCTTGGCGGTGAGCTTGTCCACCATTTCCTTGACGGCGTGCTGCGCGCGTGCCACGGCCAGGCCATAGCCGGGCACGATGATGACGCTGTCGGCCTGACTGAGCATGAAGGCGGCGTCATCGGCGCTGCCGCTTTTGACCGGGCGCTGCTCCTGCGCCCCGCCGCTGGCGGCGGCTTCACCGCCAAAGCCGCCCAGGATCACGCTGAAGAACGAGCGGTTCATGGCCTTGCACATGATGTAGCTCAGGATGGCGCCCGAGCTGCCCACCAGCGAGCCGGCGATGATGAGCATGGGGTTGTTCAGCGAAAAGCCGATGCCCGCCGCCGCCCAGCCCGAGTAGCTGTTGAGCATGCTCACCACCACGGGCATGTCGGCCCCGCCGATGGGGATGATGAGCGTCACGCCAATCACGAAGCCCAGCACGCACACCAGCACGAAGGGCAGCATGCCCTGTGTGCCCGCGAACCACAGCACGCACACCAGTGCGGCCACGCCCAGCGCCAGGTTGAGCATGTGCTGCCCGGCAAAGACCACGGGCGCGCCCTGGAACAAGCGGAACTTGGACTTGCCCGAGAGCTTGCCCCAGGCGATGACCGAGCCGCTGAACGTAACGGCGCCAATGAAGGCGCCCAGGGCCAGCTCGATCCGGTTGCCGCCGGGAATCAGCCCGTCGCCGCCCTGTGCGGGCGCCTGGGCAATGCCAAAGGCCCAAGGCTCGGCCACCGTGGCTGCGGCGATGAACACCGCCGCCAGGCCGATCATGCTGTGGAAGAAAGCCACCAGCTCAGGCATCTTGGTCATTTCCACCGTCTTGGCGCGCCAGGCGCCGTAGCCGCCGCCAATGACCAGGCCCAGCAGCACCCAGCCCAGCCCCAGGGCAGAGCCGGCCAGCTGCACGATCAAGGCTGCCGTGGTCAGCACGGCAATGGCCATGCCCGCCATGCCAAACAGGTTGCCCCGCACCGACGTGGTCGGGTGGCTCAGACCCTTGAGGGCCTGGATGAAGCACACGCTGGCGATCAGGTACAGCAGCGTCACGGTATTCATGCTCATGTCGAATGCTCCTATTTATATAGCTGCTTGCGCGCGTCAGACGTGCGCTGTTAGCCGTTTTTCTTCTCTTTTTTCTTGAACATTTCCAGCATGCGCCGTGTCACCAGAAAGCCCCCGAAGATGTTGACCGCTGCCAGCGCCACGGCGGCCACGCCCATGAGCTTGGCCAGCCCGCCTTCGGTCAGCGCGGCGGCCAGCATGGCGCCCACGATGACGATGGCGCTGATGGCGTTGGTTACCGCCATCAAGGGCGTATGCAGCGCAGGGGTCACGTTCCACACCACGTGGTAGCCCACATAGATGGCCAGCACAAAGATGATGAGGTTGATGACAGTGGGGGATACGGCGTCCATGGGGCTTGTCTCCTGTGGTTTGTGTGGGGGTGCGCGGGCGTTGCGGCTGCGGTGTTACTGCCGGTCTGCGCGCGGTGTGGGGGCGGGGGGGCGGGGCGTCACCTGCGTGGCCTGCGGCGGCGGCGCCACGGCGGGCGCGGCAGGCACCGGCGGGGCCACATGCGGGCCAAAGGGCCAGGCAGGCACGGCCAGCGCCGTGGTGGCCGAGGAAGCGCGCGTGGCAGCGGCAAAGTCGCGTGCCCATCGCTCGCCGGGCTGGCCGCCCGCCAGGAAGTCGATGTTGTTGCGCGTGGCCGGCTCGATCAGCGCGGGGTGAATCAGTGCATGCGCTTCCACCGTGCCGCCGCCGCTGGCGGGTGCCCGGTAGCCCACCCAGGTGCGCGGCTGGCTGCCAAAGCCTTGGCCTTGCAGCCAGCGGTGCAGCACGGAATGCTGTTGCGCCAGCCATTGCTCGAAATCGGCGTCGCGGCGCATGCGCAGGCAGCTATCGGCGTGAGGGCTGCTCAGGTGCAGGCTGTCGGGCGTGGGGCAGGGGGCATGGGCTGCGGTTGCCTGCACCAGCACGATAGCCAGCCAATGCCCATCGTCACGCCGCAGCCCGGCCACGCGTGTAGGCGCGCTGACCCCCGTGACAGGCACGGGGGCATCACCGGCCAGCCAGGGAGCCAGGTAGTGGCCCAGATCCACCCATTCGCCCACGCTTGTCGGCGGTGTGCTGATGCGCGGCGCCGAGGCGTGGGCAGCCGCCATGGGGGTGGCGGCAGATGTGCCGGATGCCGCATCCGGTGCAGGCGGTGCAGAGGTGCAGCCAGCCAGCCCTGCGGCCAGCGCCAGCGCGGCGCCCCAGAGGGCAGGGCGGCCCGCCGGGCGGCGGGCGGAAGCAAAAACAGCGTTCATCAAGGTAAGCAAAGCCTGATTGGAAAAAGGAAAAAGCGGTCTGGCGCGCGCGGCCCCTGGCTTCATGTCTGTTCTATGTCTGCCTTCGTGAGCGCGCAAGCGCACCATGCCTCATGCGCGGGTCACGGCGCCGTCGCGCGCCACCAGGCAGGCGGCCACGATGTCATCGGCCATGTCGATCTGAAGGGTGGCAGCCGGCTCGCCCTTGGGGGCGGGGGGCAGGATGAGCTTGAGAAAGTCCAGCACATTGCGCGCATACAGGGCAGAGGCATCGGCCCCTACCTGCGCAGCCAGATTGGTTTCGCCCACGATGGTCACGCCGTGCTTGACGACGGTCTTGCCCGCTTCGGTCAAGGGGCAGTTGCCGCCCACGCTGCCATCGGGGTTGGGCGCCCCCTTGCCTGCGGCCATGTCCACAATGACGGAACCGGGCTTCATGCTCTTGACCATGTCCTCGGTGATGAGCACGGGCGCGGCGCGGCCAGGGATGAGGGCGGTGGAGATCACCACATCGGCCAAGGCCACACGCTTGGCGACCTCGGCTTTTTGCCTCTCCAGCCAGCCAGGCGGCATGGGCCGGGCATAGCCGCCCACACCTTCGGCGGCTTCGCGCTCCTCGTCGGTTTCGTAGGGCACGTCGATGAACTTGCCGCCCAGCGACTCTATCTGCTCCTTCACACTGGGGCGCACGTCGCTGGCCTCGATCACTGCGCCCAGGCGCTTGGCCGTGGCAATGGCCTGCAAGCCCGCCACACCCACGCCCAGGATCACCACGCGCGCGGCCTTGACCGTGCCTGCGGCCGTCATCAGCATGGGAAAGAACTTGGGGTAGTGGCTGGCTGCGGTGATCACGGCCTTGTAGCCCGCGATGTTGGCTTGCGAGGAAAGCACGTCCATGCTTTGCGCACGGGTGGTGCGCGGCGCAGCCTCCAGCGCAAAAGCGGTCAGCCCGGCGGCGGCCAGGCGCTGCAAGCCGTCGGTGTTGAACGGCTCCAGCATGCCCACCAGCACGGTGCCAGGCTGCATGGCGGCCAGCTCGGCCTCGGAAGGCGCGCGCACTTTCAACACCAGCTCGGCCGCCAGGGCGCTGGCGGCGTCGGTGATGTCGGCGCCAGCGGCGCGGTAGGCATCGTCTGGCGCACTGGCGCGCATGCCAGCGCCAGACTGCACCAGCACTTGGTGGCCTTGCGCCACCAGCTTCTTGGCCGTCTCAGGGGTCACGGCCACGCGGGTTTCTCCTGCCGCCGTTTCAGCGGGCACGCCAATGCGCATCACGTATCTCCTCGTTGTCTTACTGCCATGAGCTGCCCGCTCTGGCTGGCAGCGAGCTTAGCAAAGCCAGGCGGGCAGTATCTGACCATTGTGCGACAAGCCGCACCCTTGCTCGCCAGATAATCGCGCGCCATGACCACGCCCCGATTCAAACCCAGCGTCACGGTAGCCGCCGTGATGGAAAGCCATGGCCGCTATCTGCTGGTGGAAGAGCACACCAAGGCTGGGCTGCGGCTGAACACCCCGGCAGGCCACCTGGAGCCGGGCGAGTCGCCCGCCGAAGGCGCGGCGCGCGAGGCGCTGGAGGAAACGGCCCACCTGTTCACCCCCACGCATTTGCTGGGCGTGTACATCGCCACCGCGCCCGACGCGCAGGGCGTGCCCACCACTTGGCTGCGCTTTGCCTACTGCGGCACGACGGGCGACGCGCTGCCTGGGCGGGCGCTGGACGAAGGCATTGTGCGCGCGGTGTGGATGACGCCCGCCGAGATCAAGGCCAGCCAGGCACGCCACCGCAGCCCGCTGGTGTGGCGCTGCGTGCAGGACCACCTGGCGGGCATTCGCTATCCGCTGCACACCGTGAGCATCGACCCCGGCGCCAGAACCGGCCTGTCCGCCTGAGCGGGCACGCAACAACACTTGCACGCGAGGTATCCAGATGATGGGTGACTTGGGCCTGACCTATGCCGTGCTCGCGCTGGCCGCCCTTGGCGCGGGCGCGCTCAACGCCGTGGCTGGCGGCGGCACGTTTTTGACCTTTCCTGCGCTGGTGTGGGCCGGGGTGCCGCCCATTGCCGCCAACGCCACCAGCGCCTTTGCCGTCATGCCCGGCTATGCGGGCAGCGCCTTGGGCTTTCGGGCCGAGCTGGCCGCGCTGCCGCGCGCGCTGCTGGCGCGCGAGATGCTGATCTGCGCCGTAGGCGGCGTGGCCGGGGCGCTGCTGCTGCTTATCACCCCAGCCAGGCTGTTTGCGGGCATCGTGCCCTGGCTACTGCTGTTTGCCACGGCGCTGTTTGCCTTGGGCCCGCAACTGGCGCGCTGGGCCGGCAGCCAGGCGCAGCAAGCCAGCGGCGGCGCGGCGCGCTGGCTGGGCCTGCTGGCCGTGGCCGTGTACGGCGGCTATTTCAACGGCGGCCTGGGCATCTTGCTGATGGCGCTGTACCTGCTGGTGGGCGAGGCGCGGCTGAACACCGTCAACGCGCTGAAAAACCTCAACTCGCTGGTGCTGTCGGTGGTGTCGGTGGCCGCCTTTGCCGTGGGCGGGGCCATCGTCTGGCCGCAGGGGCTGTGGATGGCGCTGTTCGCCACCCTGGGCGGCTTTGCCGGCGCCCGCCTGGCACGCCGCCTGCCCGTGCGCGTGGTGCGCGCCATCGTCATCGCCACTGGGCTGGTGATGGCAGGGCTGTTCTTTGCGCGTGGCCAAGGCGGGCTATAAGGGACAAGCGGCAGCGCGTTTTCTGCCGTCAATATTTAAACTGGCCTTCCTTGTCCACGATGGACAGCGTGACGTACTGCAAGCCCGTGCGGCTGCGCGGGCTATAGCCGATGTTCAACCCCCCCAGGTCAAAACTGTCCAGCTGATTCAACGCCGTGAGCACTTTTTGCCGGGTGGGCGCAGGTCCCGCGCGGGTGAGCGCTTCCACCAGAACTTTGGCGCCAGCAAAACCCTCGGCCATTTGCGGGGTGAACGCCAGCCCCTTGGCGCGAGCCAGCGCGGTTGCTTCGCGGTTGAAGGCGTAAGTGCCTGAGCGCGCGTCAGGAAACACCTGCGTGACGATGGTGCCGTGCGCCATAGGACCAAGCAGTTGCAAAAAGCCGCGCGAAGCATTGTTGGACCACGTGACAACCGGCATGTGGCCACCGGCCTGGCGCAACGCCTTGATGCCGCCGCTGACAGCTGCGGCCGAGCCAGACCACAGCACGACCTGGGGCTGCGCCCGCATGAGCTGGCTGACGATGCTGGGGTAGTCGGGCTTCATGCGGTCGGCCTTGATGATCGCCACCGGCTCCAGCCCCACACGCGCAAAGCCTTTGAGCGCGCCTTGCAGCGTGTCGTGGCCAAAGCTGTCGTCCACGTGCACCATGGCAATGCGCGTGAGCATGTTGCCGTGCAGGTGCGAAACGGCCTGCACGGCCTCAGCCTGGTAGCTGGAACGCACATTGAAGATGTAGGGATTGATGGGCTGGTGCAGCAGCATGGCGCCGGTGGAAGGCGCCACCAAGGCCACGCGGTGCTGCGCCAGCAAGGGCATGATGGCCTCGGTGTGCGGTGTGCCGCGGTTCAAAAACAGCGCCACCACCTGGTGCTTTTCAATCAGCTCGCGTGCATTGGCAGCGGCTTGCTGAGGCTCGAAGCGGTCATCCAGGGTAATCAGGCGCACCGCCTCGCCATGCACGCCGCCTTTGGCGTTCACGCTGTCGATGTACAGCTGCGCGCCGGCAACCAGTTCCTTAACGCTGCTGGATACCGGGCCGGTGAGGCCGATGGTTTGCCCCACCAGAATGTCGGCGTGCGCACTTGCCAAGACAGCCATGCCCAAGGCCGCAGCAGCCAAGGCCGATCGCCAAGCCTTGGAAACTGAGAAAAAGGGGGTCACTTCCACATCCTTTTCAAGAAATATTAAAACTTTTAGTTTCAATTGCGAATCAATTGTGACGCAAACACGCTGCAGGCTCAAGCGGCAAAGGAAGAACTTAATCCTGTGCGCTGATGCGTCTGCTACCGCATGCGTCCGATAATCCAGCCTATGTCAGACAAGCAGCGCATCGTGGTGGGCCTTTCCGGCGGCGTGGATTCGGCCGTCACAGCCTGGCTGCTCAAGCAGGCGGGGCACGAGGTCGTGGGCATCTTCATGAAGAATTGGGAAGACGACGACGACAGCGAGTTCTGCTCCAGCCGCCAGGACTTTCTGGACGCCGCCGCCGTGGCCGACGTCATCGGTATCGAGATCGAGCACGTCAACTTCGCCGCCGACTACAAAGACCGCGTGTTCGCCGAGTTCTTGCGCGAATACCAGGCTGGCCGCACGCCCAACCCCGACGTGCTGTGCAACGCCGAGATCAAGTTCAAAGCCTTTTTGGACCACGCCATGCGCCTGGGCGCCGAAAAAATCGCCACCGGCCACTACGCCCGCGTGCGCCACAACCCCGCCACCGCGCGGCACGAGCTGCTCAAGGGGCTGGATCCGGCCAAGGACCAAAGCTACTTTCTGCACCGGCTCAACCAGGCGCAGCTGGCGCGCACCCTGTTTCCCGTGGGCGAGCTGCACAAGACCGAGGTGCGCCGCATCGCCGCCGACATTGGCCTGCCCAACGCGAAGAAGAAAGACTCCACCGGCATCTGCTTCATTGGCGAGCGGCCCTTCCGCGAGTTCTTGGGCCGCTACCTGGCCAACCGGCCCGGCCCCATCAAAGACGAGCGCGGCCGCACCCTTGGCCAGCACGTGGGCCTGAGCTTTTACACCCTGGGCCAGCGCCAGGGCTTAGGCATAGGCGGCATCAAGGAAAAAGGCGCGCCCAAAGGCAGCGGCGAACACGCGCCCTGGTTCGTGGCCCGCAAGGACATGGCCAGCAACACCTTGTACGCCGTGCAGGGGCACGACCACCCCTGGCTTTTGTCGCACGAGCTGGTGTTTGACGACGCGGCCTGGACTGCTGGTGAGCCGCCCGCGCCCGGCCCGTGCAGCGCCAAAACCCGCTACCGCCAGCAAGACGCCGCCTGCACCCTGAGCGTGGGCGACGCGCCCGGCACCTGGCGCCTGCGCTTTGATCAGCCGCAATGGGCCGTCACCCCCGGCCAAAGCGCCGTGCTGTACGACGGCGACGTGTGCCTGGGCGGCGGCGTGATTGCCGCCGCCAGCGGCGCTGAGCGCTGAACGCCCGGCGGGCTTTACCCCACCGGCCCGGCGCCAAACAGCTTGCCAATGGCCGCAGACGCGCCCATGGCCAGCGCGCCCCACAGCAGCACACGCGCGGCGCCGGGCCCGATGGGCGCGCCGCCCAGGCGCGCGGCCACCGCGCCCAGCAGGGCCAGCAGCAGCAGCGTGGCGCCCGTCAGCACCGTGGTCAGGTGCGGGCCGTGCCACAGCGCCACCACCACGATGGGCAGCAGCGCGCCCACCACGAAAGAGCTTGCCGAGGCCAGCGCCGCCTGCAAAGGGTGGGCCTGGCTGTGAGAGGTGATGCCCAGCTCGTCGCGCAGGTGCGCGTCCAGCGCGTTGTGCGCGCTCAGCTCGCGCGCCACTTGCGCGGCCAGCTCGGGCGACAGGCCGCGCTGGCGGTAGATGGCGGCCAGCTCCTGCAATTCCCATTCGGGCTTTTCGGCCAGCTCGCGCGCTTCCAGGGCGCGGTCGGCTTTTTCGACGTCGGCCTGCGAGCTGACGGACACGTATTCGCCCGCCGCCATGGAAAACGCCCCGGCCGTCAACCCGGCTGCGGCCGTCAGCAGCAGCGTGCGCAGCTCGGTGCCCGCAGCGGCCATGCCCACCACCAGGCCGCTGGTGGAGATCAAGCCGTCGTTGGCTCCCAGCACCGCCGCGCGGAGCCAGCTGGCCTTGTGGATCCTGTGGGTTTCGGCATGGGCCGGGCGGGGCGGGGTGGCGGGCTTCATGGGGTTGCTATGCTTTAAGTAGCTGCTTGCGCTTGCTAGACAAGCGCAAACGGCCTTTTTGAATAAGAAAATGGATGCAGGGGGCTACAGCGGCCCTGGCGGCGCGCCGCTGCCGGGTGAGGCCACGATGGCCACGGGCTCGGGCACCAGCAGGCTGCCTTCGCGCCAGCTTTTGAAGGTGGCAATGCCCAGCACGGCGGCCACCAGCGTGGCCAGGGCCAGCGCCATCATGGCCAGCGTGGCTGCGCCGGGGTGCTGCGCGGCCAGTCGCAAGGTCAGTGCGGCAAAAGCCGCCAGCGGAAAGCCCAGCGACCACAGCGCCAGGCCAAAGGGCTGTGCCAGCAGGCGGCGGCTGGCCTGCGCGCCCCACAGCAAAAAAAGCAGGGCCACGCCCCAGCACATCCAGCCCAGCACCAGCGGCCCGCCCAGTTGCAGCGTGGCCGTGCCGATGACGGCGGGTGGCGCAACGGTGATGAAGACGGTGGGCAGCAGCCGATCCGGCCACGGCCCCTGGGCCGGCACGCGCGCCAGCACCAGCGCCAGCAGCACGGGCCACAGCAGCAGGCCCAGGCCAAATTGCGCCGCGCTCCAGCCCGGCGCGCCCAGGGCGGGGCCGGCCAGGGGGGCCAGCACGTTGCCCACCACGGGCACGAAGAGCACGGGGGTGATGGCCGCCCAGCCGGGCGCGCTGGCCTTGTCCGCCGCCAGCCAGCGCCCCAGCACCCACAGCGTGGCCGCCAGTTGCAGCAGCGAGCCGGCCCACCACAGCGCCGCCAGCAGCGCGTGCGTGCCCAGTAGCGACACGCCCGCCGTGGCCAGCAGCAGCAGCGACACCGGCACCATGGCCACAAAGGCATGGCGCACCGGGTGGCGCATGTCGGCGGCCAGCGCCTGCGGCCAGTGCTGCCAGCGCAGCCACGACAGCAGCGCCAGCGCCACAAAAGCCAGTGCCGCCGCCGCGCCCAGCACCAGCGCGCCCGCGCCAGCCAGCTCGCCCAGCAAGGGGGTGGCGCGCGCCCAGGCCAGCGACAGCCCGGCCAGGGTCATGACGATGGCAAAGCAGTTCAAGGGCAGGTGCTTCAAGGCGTCGGGGCGGTGCGGCATGGGCCGATCATGCCACGCCGTTCGCTATGGATTCAATAGCTGCTGCCGCGCGCTGGACGGGCGATGCGAGTGATTCTTATTGGTCATGTTCGGGGCCATGCCCCAGGCGGCCGTGCATAAGCAAACAAGAAAAGAATCGTTCGCTTTGCGCGCGGGCGGCGCCACCATCGCGGCCTGGTTTGAACTGGCTTTTTTCTGGAGTTTTGCCCCATGCCCGCGATGCATTTCACCCACCTTGCCACCCGGCGCACCGCTTTGCGTGGCGCTTTGCACGCTGCCACGCTGGCGGCCCTGGCCTTCAGCGGCGCGGCTGCGCTGGCGCAGCCTGCGCCGGTGACGCTGCTGAACGTCAGCTACGACCCCACGCGCGAGTTTTATGCCGACTACAACAAAGCCTTTGCCGCGCACTGGAAGGCCAAGACCGGCCAGACCGTGAGCTTTCGCCAGTCGCACGGCGGCTCGGGCAAGCAGGCGCGCGCCATCATCGACGGGCTGGACGCCGACGTGGCCACGCTGGCGCTGGCGGGCGACACCGATGCGCTGCACAACAACGGCAACTGGATTCCCAAAGACTGGCAAAAGCGTCTGCCGCACAACAGCTCGCCCTACACCTCCACCATCGTGCTGGTGGTGCGCAAGGGCAATCCCAAGGGCATCAAGGACTGGGGCGATCTGGTGCAGCCCGGCGTCAAGGTCATCACCCCCAACCCCAAGACCAGCGGCGGCGCGCGCTGGAACTACCTGGCCGCGTGGGAATACGCCCGCCGCAGCTTAGGGAGTGACGACAAGGCCAAGGACTTTGTGGCGCGCCTGTACCGCAACGTGCCCGTGCTGGACACCGGCGCGCGCGGCTCCACCATCACCTTTGGCCAGCGCAACCAGGGCGACGTGCTGATTGCCTGGGAGAACGAGGCCCACCTGCTGAACAAGGAGTTTGGCGACAAGTTCGACGTGGTGTACCCCAGCCTGTCCATCCTGGCCGAGCCGGCGGTGACAGTGGTGGACAAGAACGTGGACAAAAAAGGCACGCGCGCCGTGGCCGAGGCGTATCTGCAATACCTGTACAGCGACGAAGGCCAGAGTCTGGCGGGCAAGCACTTTTACCGCCCCAGCAGCGACAAGGCCGCCGCGCAGTACGCGCAGCGCTTTCCCAAGCTGAACCTGTTTTCCATCGACCAGGCCTTTGGCGGCTGGGCCCAGGCGGCCAAGACGCACTTTGCCGACGGCGCGCTGTTTGACCAGATTTACACGCCCTAGGCCGCCAAGCGCCCTGTGGCTGGGCGGTAGACTGGCGCGCTTGTTTTGCCGTCATCACCGCCTACTGCCATGAAACCTTCAGTCATCAGTGCCGATGTCTTGTTTGAGGCGCACCGTGCCTCACTGCGCTGGAGCTGGGTGGCCGGGCAGGGGGCATCGGAGCGGCGTTTTGACGAAGAAGCCGTGCGGCAGGCACGCTCAGGCGCTGATCTGGTCGGGCACCTGAACTACATCCACCCTTATCGCGTGCAAATACTGGGCGAGCGTGAGGTTGCCTACCTGTGCAGCGGCCCCACGCCCGAGGACGGCCAGCGCCGCATTGCCCGCATCGTCACGCTGGAGCCACCCGCGCTGGTGCTGTGCGACGGGCAGGCCGCGCCCGAGGAATTGCTGTCCATGTGCGAGCGCGCTCAGATCCCGCTGTTTGCCACGCAGGAATCAGCCGCCTTTGTCATCGACGTGCTGCGCACCTACCTGTCCAAACACTTTGCCGACCGCACCACCATGCACGGCGTGTTCATGGACATCCTGGGACTGGGCGTGCTCATCACCGGTGAATCGGGCCTGGGCAAAAGCGAGCTGGGGCTGGAGCTGATCTCACGCGGCAACGGCCTGGTGGCCGACGATGCGGTGGATCTGTATCGCATCAACCAAACCACCATCGAAGGCCGTTGCCCCGAACTGCTGCAAAACCTGCTGGAAGTGCGCGGCATAGGCCTGCTGGACATTCGCGCCATCTTTGGCGAAGCCGCCGTGCGCCGCCGCATGCGCTTGCGCCTGATCGTGCATCTGGTGCGGCGCGAAACCATGGAGCGCGAATACGAGCGCATGCCCTACGAACCACTCACACAGGAAGTGCTGGGTGTGCCCATCCAGAAAGCCATCATCCAGGTGGTGGCCGGGCGCAACATTGCCGTGCTGGTAGAAGCCGCCGTGCGCAACCACATCCTGCAACTGCGCGGCATTGACACCTATCAGGAATTCGTCGAGCGCCATCGTCGCGCCATGGCCAAAAACAGCACAGACCACTGAAGGCCGCCCAGGCCTCTGCTGCGGCAGCGACGCAGGCGCAGGCCGAAGGCACCCGGCAGGCAGGGCCGTACGTGCTCAGACGGTGTAATCACCCCTGGCTTCAGGCTGATAGTCGATAGCGCGTATATGCCACTCAACCGTCTGGCCATCTGCGCCATGCCAACGGGCCAGATCGCCTACACGCAAGCCCAGCAAGGCGGTTCCCAACGGGGAAAGCACGGAAATCATGCCGCGCGCAGCATCAGCCTCGGACGGATAGCACAAGGTGATGCACCGCTCCTGACCATCAGCTGTGTCCGATACACGAAGCTGGGTATGCATGGTCACGATGTCCGCCGCGATGTCTTGTGAACGCACCTGATCGGCGTTATCTGTCGAATCCCGGACGATTGGATAGATACTAAGCGCTATGCGCTGTTCA
>JAUNHQ010000058.1 GCA_030535425.1 Pseudomonadota bacterium
TGCGCGTGGGCCGCGTGGTGCAGGCCGATGCATTTCCGCAGGCGCGCAAGCCCGCCTACGTGCTGCACGTGGACTTTGGGCCTGAGTTGGGCGTCAAGAAATCCAGCGCGCAGATCACCGACCTGTACCAGCCGCAAGACCTGGTGGGCAAGCTGGTGGTGGCGGTGGTCAACTTTCCTAAAAAGCAGGTGGGTCCGCTCATGTCGGAATGCCTGGTGACCGGCTTTCACAACGCCCAAGGCCACGTGGCCCTGTGCGTGCCGGATCAGGAAGTGCCGCTGGGCACGCGGCTGCTGTAAAGGGCGCCGCCCCAGGCCGTAGCTGCGGGCGATGTGAACTCATTTTTCAATAGCTGAAATCCCGCGCCAGTCTTGTGCGAGAGGGCTAAAAAACGCTTGGCCTCAAAACGCTTTTTTTCATGCAAGCCCTGCTCGACACCATTGCCGCCATGCTGCTGCCTGTGGATGCCTGCCGCATCTTCCACGGGCGCGGCGGGCGTTATCCGGGTTGCGAGGCATGGACGCTGGATGCCTACCCGCCCGTTTTTGTGCTGACCAGTTTTGCCCCGGTCACGGATGAGCAACTGGGGGCCATTGGCGCGGCGCTGCAAGGACGCTGGGCGCAGATCGCGCCCACGGCGGGTGCGCCGCTGAACTGGGTGTTTCAGCAGCGGGGGGCCGATGCGGGCGGGCCAGCGCGCAGCCCCACGCGCCTGATGGCCGGCGGCGTGCCCGATCCGCACACCGTCACCGAAGGGCCGGCGCGCTACCAGGTGCACGTGCTGCGCGGGCAAAACCACGGCCTGTTTCTGGACATGGCCGAGGGCCGGCGCTGGGTGCGCGGCTGGGCCGCTGACTTCAAGGCGCGCGAAGGGCGCGGCGCGCGCGTGCTCAACCTGTTTGCCTATACCTGCGCGTTTTCCGTTGCGGCCTTGCAGGGCGGCGCGGCGCAGGTCGTCAACGTGGACATGGCGCGCGGTGCGCTGGCCATTGGCCAGCAAAACCACCGCCTCAACGGCCTGGCGGCAGGGGCCAGCTTTTTGCCGCACGACATCTTTCACTCATGGGGCAAGATCACCCGCAGCGGCCCTTTTGACCTTGTCATCATCGACCCGCCCAGCTACCAAAAAGGCAGCTTCGTGGCCAGCAAGGACTACGCCCGCCTGCTGCGCCGCCTGCCCGCGCTGCTGGCCCCAGGCGGCCACGCGCTGCTGTGCCTGAACGCGCCAGAGCTGCCGCTGGCGTGGCTGCACGATCAGGTGCGCGCCCAAGCCCCCGGCCTGGCCTGGGTGGCGCGCGTGCCCAATCCGCCTGCGTTTGCCGACGTGGATGAGGGCAGGGGGCTGAAGGTGGCTGTGTTCACCCAAGCGGCGGGGTAAAACCGCTTTCTTCGCTTTCGGGGCTTTCGCCATGCCACGGCTGCGCCACAATGGGGCGCTGACTTCACTGCAAAAAACGGCCATGACCGATTCCTCCTCCACCCGCGTTGCCCTGGTCATTGGGGCTGGCGATTCAACCGGCGGTGCCATCGCCAAGCGCTTTGCCCAAGAGGGCTACATTGCCTGTGTCACGCGCCGCTCGGCCGACAAGCTGGCGCCGCTGCTCAAAGAGATCGAAGCCGCTGGCGGCCAGGCGCGCGGCTTTGCCAGCGATGCGCGCAAGGAAGAAGAGGTGGTGGCGCTGATCGAGCAGATCGAGCGCGACATTGGCCCGATCGAAGTGCTGGTGTTCAACATTGGCGCCAACGTGCCGTGCGGCATTTTGGAAGAAACCGCGCGCAAGTATTTCAAGATCTGGGAGATGGCCTGCTTCAGCGGTTTTTTGAACGCGCGCGAAGTGGCCAAGCGCCAGGTGGCGCGCGGACGCGGCACGATTTTGTTCACCGGCGCCACGGCCAGCACGCGTGGCGCCGCAGGTTTTGCCGCCTTTGCGGGCGCCAAGCACGCGCTGCGGGCATTGGCGCAGAGCATGGCGCGAGAGCTGGGGCCGCGCGGCATTCATGTGGCGCACGTCATTGTGGACGGCGCCATCGACACCGAGTTCATCCGCACGCAGTTCCCAGAGCGCTATGCGCTTAAGGCGCAAGACGGCATTCTGAACCCGGCGCACATTGCCGAAAGCTACTGGCAGCTGCACCAGCAGCCGCGCGATGCCTGGACGTTTGAGCTGGATCTGCGGCCTTACATGGAAAAGTGGTGAGTGCTGCTTTGCTTCATTTTTAATAGCTGCTCGCACGCTCCAGTCAAGCGCTATTGGCTTTTTTTATTCATAACTTCTCGGAGGCACCCATGCGCAAGACGCTGGATTTTTTCTTTGACGTCGGCAGCCCCGCGTCGTGGCTGGCGTTTACCCAGGTGGGCGCCATGGCGCGCGAAGCGGGGGCGGCGCTGCGCTACCGACCCATGCTGCTGGGCGGCGTGTTTCAGGCCACGGGCAACGCCTCGCCCGCCAGCGTGCCGGCCAAGGGGGCGTACACCTTTATCGACTTTGACCGCTTTGCCAAGCGCTATGGCGTGCCGCTGCACCGCAATCCGCATTTCCCCATTCACACGCTGGGCCTGATGCGTGCGGTCACCGGCATGCAGATGCGCCACCCCGAGCACTTTGAGCCGTTTACCCGCGCGGTGTTTGAGGCGATCTGGGTGCAGTCGCTGAACTTCAACGATGCGCAGGTGGTGGCCAGCGCCTTGTCGGCAGCCGGCTACGCGCCCGAATGGGTGCTGCCCCTGATGAACGACCCCGAAGTGAAAGCGCAACTCAAAGCCACCACCGACGAAGCCGTGGCGCGCGGCGTGTTTGGCGCGCCCACCCTGTTCGTGGGCGAGCAGATGTTCTGGGGGCAAGACCGGCTGGACTGGGTGCGCGAGGCGCTGCGCGCATAAGGCCAGACGCCTGGCGGCCGCGCCGCTGGCTGCTGGGCGCTGGGGGGTGCGCAAGGGCCTTCATCATTCACCACGGCAAGCCCGGTCGCCAGCCCAGGCCCGGTCGCCAGGGGCTGTCAGGCAGCGGGCCGCTTGTCTGCGGGGTAGCCCAGCGCGATGGAAATTTGCTGCGCCGTTTGCTTGAGCTTGGGCAGCCAGCCATCGTCCAGCCGGTCCGCAGGGGCGGAAATGGACAGGCCAGCGACCAGTTTGCCTTGATCGTCGTAGATGCCAGCGGCCATGCAGCGCACGCCGGTTTCCAGCTCCTCGTTGTCGTGTGCCACGCCGCTTTGGCGTGCGCGCGCCAGCTCGCGCTCAAGCAGTGGCAATTGGGTGATGCTGTTGCGTGTGTGGCCAGCCAGGCCTGTGCGCGTGGCGTAGGCACGCACGCGTGGTGCATCGTCGAAGGCCAGAAAAAGCTTGCCGGTGGACGTGAGGTGCAGCGGTGCATGCCCGCCAATGGCGCGCACCACTTGCATGCCTGAGCGTTCGCTGAAGGCGCGCTCGATGTAGACGATCTCGTCGCCCTGGCGCACGCTCAGGTTCACGGGCTGCTGGATCAGGTGGTGCAGCTCACGCATGGGGGCCAGCGCGGCATCGCGCACATTCAGGCGGCTTTTGACGATGTTGCCCAGCTCCAGCAGGCGCAGACCAAGGCGGTAGCTGCCTGGCTCGGGACGATCGACGAAACGGCCCACGGTCAGGTCGTTGAGGATGCGGTGCGTGGTGGACGGGTGCAGGCCGGTGCGCTCGCTGATGTCCTTGAGCGTCATGGGCTCGGTGCGCTCGGCCAGAGCGTCGATGAGCGAAAACATGCGCTCAATGACTTGAATAGTGGGCGTGGTGTGGGTATTGGTTCGGGGGCGGCGCATGAAGGTTGGCAAAAAAAGCGGAGACTTCGCGTCAGTTCAAGCGGCGCTTGATGCGTCAGTCGAGAGTCAGACAGGGCGATGGTGGCACATTCTCTCAAGGCGCTTCATGACAGGCGCAGCGCGGCGTTCAAGCTGGTTGCCACTGGCCTTGCATCCAGTGCTCAAGGGGGTGAAAGCGCGCCTTGTAGGCCATCTTGGCGCTGCCCTGTATCCAATAGCCCAGGTACAGGTAGGGCAAGCCCAGATCGCTGGCCTGCTGGATTTGCCACAGGATGCCGTAGGTGCCATAGCTGGCGCGGGCGTCAGGCTCGTAGAAGGTGTAGACGGCAGACAGCCCATCGCTCAGCACATCCACGATGGAAACCATGCGCAACATGCCTGGGGTGCCATCGCCGCTGTCAGGTTCGCGAAACTCAACCAGGCGCGAATGGACATGGCTTTGCAGCAAAAACTGGGTGTATTGCTCCACGCTGTCTTGGTCCATGCCGCCGCCGGTGTGGCGGCCGCTTTGGTAACGCAGGTAAAGCTGGTAATGCTCTGGCTGGTAGCTCAGCCGTTGCACGCGCGCTTGAAGGTGCCCGTGGCGGGCCTGGGCACGGCGCTGGCTGCGGTTGGGCTGAAAGCGGGCCACGTCCACACGCACGGGCACGCAGGCCTGGCAGCCGTCGCAGTATGGCCGGTATGTAAACAGCCCGCTGCGGCGAAAGCCGTTTCGCACCAGTTGGGAATAGGTGCTGCCGTCGATCAGGTGGCTGGGTGTGGCCACTTGCGAGCGTGCCTGCCGCTCGGGCAGGTAGCTGCAAGGGTAGGGCGCCGTGGCGTAAAACTGTAGCGCCTGGGGTGGAAGATCCTTCAGGTGCGTCAAAGGGCAACCGGGCTTTTCTGATGAGACAAAAACGTGTCCCAGTATACGGTTTTGAACTGCCAGTTGACGCTGGGTTGAGCCGCCAGGTGAGCCACCTGGCGGGCGAATTCGGCGCGGGGCATTTCGCGTGCGCCCATGAAGGCCAGGTGCGCGGTGTTTTGCTGGCAGTCGATCAGGGGCATGCCTTGGGCGCGGCACAGCGCCACCAGTGCGGCCAGGGCAATCTTGGAGCCATCGCTCACACGGGTGAACATGGATTCGCCAAACACCGCACGTCCCAGTGCCACGCAATACAGGCCAGCGACCAGCTCACCATTGACCCAGGTTTCCACGCTGTGCGCGTGTCCTGCGCGGTGCAGCTGGCCGTAGGCGTGGCGCATGGCAGGGCCGATCCAGGTGCCATGCTGGCCCGCGCGCCTGGCATGGGCGCAGGCGGCGATCACTTCGTCAAAGGCGGTGTCGATCCGGACTTCGCAATGGGGCTGGTCGCAAAAGCGTGCCAGCGTGCGGCGCAGGGAGCGGTGCAGCCGGAAATGCGCTACGTGCAGCACCATGCGCGGGTCGGGGCTCCACCACAGCACCGGCTCGCCCGGGCTGAACCAGGGAAAAATGGTGCGGGCATAGGCTGCACGCAGCGTGGGGACATCCAGCGCGCCACCAGCGGCTAGCAGACCCGGTGCGCCCGAATGCACGGGCCAGGCCGACTCCAAGGGCGGAAAAGGATCGCCCGGTGCCAGCAGCGCCAGCGCGCGATCAGGCGATGTCGCCATCATGAAAGCCAAACTGTCCCTGGCGCTGGTCATCAAAGAAGTGCTTGAGCGTTTCACGCACGGTGGTAAAGGCAATGTCCTGCCAGGGCACTTCAGCCTCGCTGAACAGGCGCACTTGCAGGGTTTCGTGGCCAAAACCTTCACAGGTCTCATCCAACATGCGCGCCAGATAGAACACATGCACTTGCCCCACGCGCGGCACGCTCAGGGTACTGAACAAGGGGCCCAGTGCAATGCGTGCCCCGGCCTCTTCGGCAGTTTCACGCACAGCGCCTTCGGCCATGGTTTCGCCCATCTCCATGAAGCCTGCGGGCAAGGTCCACTTGCCGTGGCGCGGTTCAATGCCGCGCTGGCACAGCAGCACCCTGCCATCCATGTAAGGCACGGTGCCCACCACCAGCAGCGGGTTCACGTAATGAATGGTGCCGCAGGCCGGGCACACGGCACGCTCGCGCGTGTCGCCGTCGTCCGGCACGCGGTAAACCACGGCAGCGCCGCAAGTGCGGCAGTGTTGGATGGGTTGACGGTGCATAAGGCGTGGCAGTTTAGTGGCAAGACATATTCACCAAATAGTGGCAAGACATATTCACCAAAGGCAACGAATGTTGCGTCTTTTCGCCATGAAGCGCCTCCGTCCTACGCAGCAGTCAAGAGCGCAATCGTTAGATTCATCAAGTCTGGCGCATCTTCCCATCGCGCCATGCGCTACCAAAGGAAAACAAATATGAAAGCTCATCTATTCAGCCGCAGCGGCGTTGCGCTGCTCACCGCTGCCGCCGTTACCCTGGCAGGCTGCGCCAACATGACCGAAACCCAGCGCAACACCGCCATTGGCGCAGGTGTAGGCGCCGCCGCAGGCGGCCTCATTGGCGATGGCCGGGGCGCTGCCATTGGCGCAGGTGTGGGGGCGCTCGGCGGTTATGCATGGTCCAAGTACATGGAAAACAAGCATCGGCAGATGCAGGCCGTGACCGCCGGAACGGGCGTGCAGGTTTCGCAAACGCTTGACAACCAGTTGAAGCTGGAAATACCTACCGACATCTCGTTTGAAACCGGCCGCGCCGACATTCAGCCGCGCCTGCGTCCTATTCTGGATCAGTTTGCGCAGGGGCTGGGCCAGCAGCCGGGCACAGAGGTATTCATCGTCGGCCATGCGGACTCCACCGGCAACGATGCCATCAACAACCCTCTGTCGGTCGCGCGTGCCAACAGTGTGCGCGACTACCTGGTCACCCGCGGCGCTGACTCGCGCATCATCCGCACAGAAGGCCGCGGCTCGCGTGAGCCTGTGGCCAGCAACGCCACTGAGGCAGGCCGGGCACAAAACCGCCGGGTTGAAATCTTCCTGGCTGAGCGCGCTGCAGCAGCTCCTGCTGCCGCGCAGACACCAGCGCCCGTGGCTGCACCGCCGGTTCAGGCCGCCCCGCCTGCATACAGCACCCCAGTGGGCAGCCAGCCCATGCGCTGAGAGAGCTTGAAAGACCGGGCACAGGCACAGGGCGCAAGTGCCCTTGTCCTGCCAGGCGCAGCGCCCCATGTGGCTTCAGCACATGGGGCGCTGCGCTTTTTTCACGCCTGTACATGGATATAGTCTTCGGGCATGAAACTCTACAACTCCGCCCGCTCCTCAGCCTCTTTTCGCGTGCGCATCGCCCTGGCCCTCAAGGCACTGGCCTATGACTACGTGCCTGTGCATCTGGTCAAGGGTGAACAGCGCCAGCCCTCTTTCACTGCCCGTAATCCCGAAGGGCTGGTGCCCTTGCTGGAACTGCCCGATGGCCAGCGCCTGACGCAGTCCATGGCCATCATCGAATACCTGGACGAAACCCACCCGCAGCCCCCGCTGCTGCCGGCCGACGCCGCAGGCAGGGCACGCGTGCGCGCGCTTTCGCAAATCATTGCCTGCGACACGCATCCGTTGAACAACCTGCGCGTGCTCAAGTACCTCGTCGGCCCACTGCAAGCCAGCCAGGAGGCCAAGAACACCTGGTATCAGCACTGGGTGCGCGCGGGCCTGCAATCGTATGAAGCGCGCTTGGCCGAGCAGCCCGGCACCTACAGCCACGGCGACACCCCCACGCTGGCCGACTGCCTGCTGGTGCCCCAGATATTCAATGCCCGGCGGTTTGACTGTGACCTGTCTGGTCTGCCGCGCACCCTGGCCGTGTTTGACGCTTGCATGGCGCTGCCCGCCTTTGCGCAGGCCCAGCCTGCCAACTGCCCCGATTTCGAGCCTTGATACCGATGCACGCCACGGATGCGCCTTGGTGCCAGCCTTGCTGGCCCGTGCCTGCCCGCGTGCGCGCGCTGCTCACCACGCGCGGCAGCTTGCCCGCCCATGGCGCATCGGCGCCGCCGCGCCAATATTTCAACCTGGGCGACCATGTGGGTGACGATGCCGCCGCCGTGGCAGCCAACCGCCAGCGCCTGCATTTGCAGGGCATGGCAGGTGCCCGGCCCGTGTTCATGAACCAGGTGCATGGCACTGGTGTGCTGACGCTGCAAACCCACACCCCCGATGGCGCCACCGCCGATGCCGCAGCCACTGCCTTGCCGCACCTGGCCTGCACCGTCATGGTGGCCGACTGCCTGCCCGTGCTGCTGGCCAACACCGCAGGCACCGCCGTGGCTGCCGCCCATGCGGGCTGGCGTGGGCTGGCAGCTGGCGTGCTGGAGCGCACTGTCCAGGCGCTGCAATCGCTTGACAGCAGCCACCCGCCGCCTGGCATCGTGGCTTGGCTGGGCCCGTGCATCGGCCCCGAGGCGTTTGAAGTGGGGGGCGAAGTGCGTGAAGCCTTCGTGGCCAGCGATGCGGGGGCAGCAGGCTGCTTCACGCCCCAAAGCCAAGGCAAATACCTGGCCAACCTGCCTGCCCTGGCTCGCCGCCGGCTGGCCGCACTGGGTGTGTGCAGCGTGCATGGGAATGACGGCACGCCCGCGTGGTGCACCGTAGTGCAGCCTGAACGCTTTTTCTCCTACCGTCGCGACCAGCTTCGCCAGGGCGCTACAGGCCGCATGGCTGCCTGCGTGTGGCTGGATGACACCCTTTGAACCAAGGGCCACAAGACTCACCTTGTGGATGCTTAAGAACCTTTAAAAAAAGCCAATAGCGCGCGTTTTATAAGGGTTTTAAGCTATAATTTTATAGTGAATAGGTTGGTGCCTGTTCATCGCCCGCATCAGAGGAAACCAGCCAAGGCACACACCCAGGTTCAAAAAAGGACAAAAAAGACAAAAGGGGGAAAAAGCCGCGGGCCCTTATTTGAGCAGCGCCCCAATGCCCGTGGCAATGGACACCACGGCGGTGACGATGAGGGGTGATGAGCGCCATCAGATCGCGCACCGCCTCGGCCTGCTTGCGCACTTGCTGCAAGCGCCCGGGTGTGGCGGGCTGGCCGGCCAGCATCAGCTCGGCCAACTGCTGCGTCAGCTGGTCCTGGCTGCGTTGCCGGCGGTGACAATGCTTGGGCAGACGGCTGGTCGCTGGACTGGGCGAACACCCCGCACGCCAGCGGCTGGCTGGTCCTGCCGCGCCTGGCCGCACGACACACCCACGGCACCGGCTGCACCTTTGCCACCGTCGCCGCCTTGGCGCGCGGCTTTGTGGCCGCTGATGCGTTGGTGCTGGCCCATGGCTGGGTCGCAGGGCAGGGTACCGGACCCGTGGGCGCGCGTGAAGGCTTTGCCACGCAGTCTGGGCTTCTGCCTTGGATGTCGTGGGATGAAAACTCATCTTTTGATAGCTTCCTGTGCTTGATGGATAAGCGCGAAGAGCTTTTTATGCCAAATACAAGACTTGGACCTGTACGCCATCGTGGACAGCGCTGCCCGCGTACGGCAGGTGGTCAGCGCTGGCGTGTGCACCGTGTAACTGCGCATGCGCATATGCGGTCAAGGTGGGCATGCTGCACTCGCCTGACATCGTGCACACCGTGGCTGCTGCGCTTGACCGCTATCAGCTTGCCAATGTGGTGCTGCAGGCGCTGTTTCCGCGCGCGGCCATCATCACGCCCAACCTGGATGAGGCCGCCTTGCTGCTGGGCCAGCCCATTACCGATGCGCTGCACATGCCTGCTGCTACCCAGGCGTTGCTGGACATGGGCGCGCGCGCCGTGCTCCTCAAGGGCGGACACTTGCCGGGCGATGAAGTGCACGACGTGCTGTGGCAGGCAGACCAGCCGCCGCAAACCATGCGCACGCCGCGCATGACCACGCGCAACCTGCACGGTGCAGGCTGCACGCTGTCATCTGCCATCGAGGCACATCTGGCATGCGGGCTGCCGCTGGCTGAAGCGGTGGATCAGGCCCGCCACTATGTGCGCGACGCACTGCTGGCTGGCGCCACCGTGCGCACGGGTGAGGGCGTGGGGCCGCTGAACCACGGCTTTGCACCACTGCCCATGCAGCGGCGTCCGCTGCCTTAGCACCAAGCGGGTTGAGGCTGAGGGTGCCAGAGGTGCTTGCCGCCTTGCTGCCCAGGTGCGGCAAAGCATGGCACCTGCCTCATTCCTGCGCTGTGGATGTGCGCCTGGCCAGCAGCTTGTGCGCCAAGTGCCTGCCCGCATACTGGACAGCCAGCCACAAGGTGGCCATCAGCCAGCACAAAGGCAGCAGGGCGTGAAAAAGTCCGCTGTACAAGGCCACCGCCAAGGTAGTGCCGATGATCAGCAGGGGTGGCCAAGTTGTGCGGCGCCAGCCCAGTTGCAACAGCGTCCAGGGCCAGGCAGGACCCAGGCGCAGCGCCCAGCGCAAAGCCTCTTGCCAAAAGCGCGGCTGGCGCGTTTGCAGCCAAGTGTGGGCGGCGGTGGCGCTCAGGCTGGCGCAGCTTAACCACCAGGCGGTGGCGGTCAGCAGGCTGGACAGTATGGTGCTGGGCAGCCAGTCGCTGATCCACGGCGCCACGGTGGCAAAGCACAGCAACCACAGCGCCAGCATCAATATGAATAAAACAGGCCTGTGTCCCGCCGGGGTGGTCACCGGAGGCAGCAAGACCATGCCCAGCAGGGTTAGGGCGAAGGAGGTGAGCAGCAGCTGCACACGCATGTCGGCGGGGATAGGGGGCGCGGGCCAAAAGCCTTCCTGCCAAGCCTGCGTCAGCACGGCCAGCGCTGCTGCCGTCCACAGGCACGCCAGGGCAAGAGGTCTGGCGGGAAAGCGCCGCAGGGGTTTGAAACGGGCTTGCAGCCAAGCCCCCAGGCCCGCGCGCAGGCGATGCAGCCACTGGGTAAAGCGCTGGGCGTAGTAAGAGGATGTGCCCCCCAGCATCATCCAGCCTAGCAGCCAGGCAGGCAGCATCAGAACCCACTGGATGAAGTCGTTGGACTCGCTCTTGCTGACCGCCAGCAGCAAATACCACAGCGCCAGCACCAATGCGCTGCGCAGCATGAACGTGTGCTTGAGCGTCTTTTCGGCGGCCAAGGCGAGCGGGCGCTGGTGCAGCAAGCCCAGTACAGGGATGTCGGGTTCTTGCAAGGCGCGCTGCCACTGGCTGTGCAGGGCGCTGCCCGCCAGCAGGGCATACAGCCATTGGCGCCAGCGGCTGGCGTGGTGCATGAGCTGGACGTAGTCGATGAGTTCGGGATTGGCCTGCTGAAATGCGGGGCTGCGCACCAGGGCTTCACGCTGGGTCTGCTGTTGCAGCGGAAGCAGCAGATCATGCAGGGCTTGCTGCTGCCGCAAGGGCAGCCCTTGCAGGGTGCGAAAGTCGTTGAGCCAGTCAAAGCGCTGCAGCAATGCCAATTGCAGCCAGTCGGGCATGCGCGCGTGGGAGTGCAGCAGCAGTTGCGCAAATTCATGGCTGGCCCAGTGCTGCCAGTGCAGCGGCAGGGCATCCAGCGCCTGGGCGGTGTGTTGCCAGACAGCGCGCGGATCGACATTGTCATAGGTGCTATGCAGGGCTGCGTACAGCTGCTGCGCCAGCTGATGGGGGGTGGGCAGCGGCGGCGTGCCAGACGCTTCGGACGCCTGCTCAGCAGCAGAGGCGGCGGGGCGGGCCGTGTCAGCCGTGTCCTCAGCCATGCCGGTGATGGGGGGCGCGGCAGGGGTATTTGCCCACTGCAAGGCGGCTTCGTAAGCCTGGCGCAACGCCTGGTAGGCCTGGGCGTCGTCGTCGGGGCGGGTGTGCTTGAGCCGGGCGGCGTAGGCTTTTTTGATGGCGGTGCGGTCGCTGTCCGGGGGCAGACCCAGCACCTGCCAGCAGTTGAGCGCATTGGGGTGGCGGGGGGGGCTCACAGGCGCCACCCGCGGTTTTCCATGTCGTCCAAAAACGCGCGGAAGGCCGGGCGGTGCCGGCGGATTTCGTGCTCATCCTGGCGTTGCAACAGGGCCTCGAACTGCATCAGCGCCTGGCCGATGCGCTGGCGCTGCTCGCCCAGAAAGTCGGCGTACAGGCGTTGCGCGCGCGCCAGCAGCCAGGCGTTTTCTTGCTGGTCGCGCGGGTGCACTTTCAGCCCTTGCAGCTTGTGCAAGGTGGCTTTGATTTGCGCGTCGGTCAGGGTTTGGGCGTCGCGCAGAATCAGCTCGCTGACGGTGTGGCCGGTGGCGGGCACGTGGGCCTGCACTTCCAGCAGGCCGCTGGCGTCGTAGGTAAAGCGCACGTCAATGCTGACCTGGCCCGCCGGCCGGGCGGGCACGGACACCCGCAGCTGGCCCAGCGGCAGGTTGTCGCTGCCCCGGGGCGATTCGCCCTGACACACGCGCAGCAGCACTTCGGTCTGGCCGTCTTGTAAGGTGGTGTAGCTGTTCATGCGCGAGACGGGCACGGGGGTGTTGCGCTCGATGATGGGCGAGAAGCGGTCGTCCAGCATGTTCCCGTCCACCATGTCGGCGGCGATCACGCCCAGGGTGTAGGGCATCACGTCGGTCAGCACCACTTCGCTCAGCGCCGCGTCGCGCTCGACCAGTGCGGCCTGCAGGGCCGCGCCCAGGGCCACGGTTTCGTCGGGGTTGGGGTGCAGCAGCGGCTCGCGCCCAAACAGCTGGCGCACCAGATCGTGCACCACAGGCATGCGGCTGGCGCCGCCCACCAGCACGATGCTGTGTAGCTCGTCGGGTTCGATGCGGGCATCGCGCAAGGCGCGCTCCAGCGGTTGGCGCAGGCGCGCCAGCAGGGGCTGGCACAGCGCCTGCCACTGCGCCTGGGTGATGGTGAGCGACAGGGGCTGATCGCGCCAGTGCCAGTGCATCTGCGTGTGCGGGGGCTTTTGCTGGATATCGCTCAAGGCGCGCTTGGCCTGCTCGGCCGCGTGCCACAGTCGCTGGTCTTGCACGATGGCCGCCTGCTGGCTGGCGGGCAGGGCGGCCAGCGTGGGGCAACCTTGCAAAAAGGCGTCTACCAGCAAGCGGGTGAAGTCCTCGCCGCCCAGCTGGGTGTCGCCCGCGCTGGCGCGCACTTCCACCACGCCTTCAAAGTATTCGAGCACGGACACATCGAACGTGCCTCCGCCCAGATCGAACACCAAGAAGGTGCTGAGCTCGGCGCGCTCTTGCAGGCCGTGGGCCAGGCCGGCTGCGGTGGGTTCGTTGAGCAGGCGCTCGACTTTCAGCCCCGCCAGCTCGCCCGCGGTTTTGGTGGCCTGGCGCTGGCGGTCGTTGAAGTAGGCGGGCACGGTGATGACCGCGCGCTGCACCGGCTGGCCCAGCCAGGCTTCGGCGTCGGCCTTGAGCGACTTGAGCACCAGCGCGCTCAGCTCTTCGGGCTGCAGGCTGTGGCGGCCCAGCTGCACGCGGTGCTGGCTGCCCATCCAGCGCTTGAAGGCGGTGACGGTGTGCGGCTGGCCCAGGCGCTCGCGCGCGGCCAGGCCCACCAGCAAGCTGCCGTCGTCGGCCAGGGCGATGGCCGAAGGGGTCATCACGTCGCCCAGGGCGTTGGGGATGAGGGTGGGGTGGCCGTCTTGAAACACGGCTGCCAGGCTGTGGGTGGTGCCCAGGTCAATGCCGAGGATGGGGGAAGAGGACATGAGGCAGGCTTGGAGGCGGTGGGTGAGCAACGGCACCGATTGTGGCGCAGCCGCGCACGGGGTTTTTCAGGCCATGCAGGCCGCGCGCACCAAGCCCGAACCCCTGGCCGCGCGAGGGCGGCCAGAGCCTATTTCAGCAGCGCCCCGATGCCCGTGGCAATGGACACCACGGCGGTGACGATGGGGGTGATGAGCGCCATCAGATCGCGCACCGCCTCGGCCTGCTTGCGCACTTGCTGCAAGCGCCCCGGTGTGGCGGGCTGGCCGGCCAGCATCAGCTCGGCCAGCTGCTGCGTCAGCTGGTCCTGGCTGCGCTGCCGCCGGTGCTGCGCCAGCCGGGCCAGCAGCACGCCGGTCAAATCGCCAAAGGCAATGCTGGCCATGTAGTACAGCGCCTCTTGCCATTCGCGGGGGTCTTGCGGCCAAAAGGGCAGCTCGTCCACATGGGCGATCACCGCCGTCATGCCCGCCACGGCCAGCACGGCCACGGCCAGCGCGCAGGCCGCGTGGGTGGCCAGCGGGGCGCGCCAGCGCAGCGCAAAGCCCAGGCCCAGCGCCAGTGGCAGCACGATGGACACGGCCCGCAGCCACAGCACGTTGGCATCCAGCGCCAGCACGATCAGCGCGTGCGCCAGCAGCAGCGCCAGCACGGGCAGTGCCACGCGCGCCAGCAGCCGCAGGCCGCGCAGCCGGGGCAGGGCGCGCGCAGGGGCGGGGGCAGGGTGGTCGGCAGCGGTGGCACCAGCGGCATCGGCAGCATCAGCACCCGGCGGCGCATCGCCCGGTGCGTGCCCAACCGCCAGGGGCAGGCCCGCTGCGCCCGTGCCGCCAGGCGGCAGGCCCGCTTGCAGCCCAGGCCAGTGCCGCGTCAGCAGGCCCAGCAGCCGTGCGTTCTGCGCTTCCAGTGCCTCGATGCGCTTGGCCTGCGCGCGCAGCTCGCGGTGCAGCGGGGCAAAAAACTGCAAGTCGCGGTGGCAGTGGCGGCACACCACGGCCTGCGCCGAGATGCGCTCGGTGCAGTACGGGCAGGGCAGGGTTTCGGCCGGCGGCGGAGCGGCCGGCGGGGGCGCGGCGGGCTTCAAGGCCGCAGCTTCATTGCGCCACGAAGTTCACCAGCTTGCTGCTGGCGCGGCCTTCGGAATCGGTCACGTCCACGCGCAGCTGGTGCTCGCCAGCGGGCACCTGCGCGCCTTCCAGCGCAATGCCGCTGGCCGTGATGGCGCTTTGCACGCGGGCGGTCAAATCCACCGCCGGGTTTTTCAGGTAGGTCACGCGCACGGCCTTGGGGTCGATGGTGGCGCCGCCCCGGGGCTTGAAGTCCACCTTCAGCGCCAGCGCGTCCTTGGGCACCGTGCCGCTGGGGCTGGCCACGTCAATGCCGGGGCCGCGCGTCACACCGGCGCGCTTGGTTTCCTGATAGGCCGAAGGCAGCTTGGCCTCGGCCTCGGTAATCAGCTCCAATGCCAGCGCGTTGCCAGCGGCCAAGGCGGCGCAGCAGGCCGCGACAGAAGCAAACAGTTTCATACAGAAATCCTCCCTTCAGGGGCAAATTCACATCCAATACGGGCTGGCTTTAACCACGCTCCCAACCGGGACAAATTGTAGGCATTCGCAAAGATGGAAATGGTGTTCAAAAGCATCCGGCACGCGCTGGCGTGCGTCGCCTGGCTGGCCGTGGCGGGGGGCACGGGCGTGGCTCAGGCCCAGCCCTTGCCCAAGCTGGGCCCGGCCTTTGCGCCGGTGGTCAGCGCCGTGGAAAAGGCCCAGGAACAGCAGCGCCAGGGCCAGGCCAGCGCCGCCGCCGACACCCTGGCCGCCGCGCTGCAAGCCGTGCCCACCGACGGCGTGGACCCCATGGACGCCTATCTGGCGCGCGACCACCTGCTGATGCTGCTGATTCGCCACAGCGCCGCCCGGTTTGACGATGCGGCCCAGCTGCGCTGGCTTGATGAGCGGCTGGCGCTGCGCCAGCGCTTTTGGGGCCCGCATGAAAACGCCACCCTGGCCGTGCGCAACGCCCGCGCCTTGCAGTGGTGCCAGATGGGCCGCTGCGCCGACGCCCTGGCCGAGCAAGAAGCCATTGCCCGCGACACCGAAGCCCGCCAAGGCCCCGACGCGCGCAACACCCTCGTGGCCCGCCACAACCTCACCGCCACGCTGTCCGATCTGGGGCGGCACGAGCAGGCCCTGGCCATTTCGCAAGAGTTGGCCGCGCGGGCCGAAAAGCTCTGGGGCCCCACGGATGCGCTCACTCTGCGCTTTCGCAACGGCGTGGCCGTGGCCTTGAGCGATCTGGGCCGCTACGCCGACGCCCTGGCCGCGCACGAGCAGCTCTACGCCCTGCGCCAGCAAGCCCTGGGCCCTGCCGCGCCCGACACCCTCAGCTCCTTGCGCAGCATTGGCGTGACCTACGGCCTGCTGCACCGCCACCGCGAGGCCCTGGCCAGCACGCAGCAGCTGCTGGCCCTCACGCGCCAGCAGCGCGGCGATCAGCACCCCGACACCGCCCAGGCCCAGATAGAAGTGGCCCTGGCCCTGCGCCGCGCCGGACGCCTGGGCCAGGCGCGCGAGCAAGCGCACGCCGCCTGGCAAAGCCTGAACACCTTGCGCGGCGCGCAGCACCCGCAAACGCTGACCGCGCTCAACATCTACGCCAGCGTGCTGCTGGCCGCCCAAGATGCCGAGGCGGCCCTGCCCGCCACCCAGCAGGCGCTGGATGCGCGCCTGGCGCTGATGGGCGCGCAGCACCCCCTCACCCTGCGCGCACGCCAAAGCCTGGGCCGCGCCCAGCTGCTGGCCGGCCAGCCCGACAAAGCCTTGGCCACCTTCACGCAAACGCACGAAGGCATGCGCCAGGTGCTGGGCGCGCACCACCCCGACACACTGCTGACGCTGCTCGACCGTATGCAGGCCGCGCTGGCGGCAGATCAGCTCAGCAGCGTGCAGCCCTGGCTGAAAGACTTTCAAACCGGTGTGGAAGCCCTGCGCGCCCAGCACGGCCTGAGCGTGAAAAGCCGCCGCAGCCTGTTTGAGCGCTACGTGGACGGCTACCGCCTGCAAGCCCTGGCCGCCCTGCGCGCCGGGCAGGCGCAAGACGCCTTTGCCCTGGCCGAGCTGTCCAAGGCCCGCACCCTGCTGGAAGGCACTGCCTTGCAATACGCCAACCGCTCCGGCGTGCTGCCGCCCGAGGCCCAGCGCCAGATCGACGAGCGCGACGCCCGCCTGGCGCAGATCGACCGCGAGCTCGATGGCCTCACCCAGCCCGACCGCCGCCAGGCGCTGGAGGCCGAGCGCAACCGCGCCGTGCGCGCCCATGCCGACACCGTGGCCGAGCTGCGCGCGCGCTACCCGCGCTACGCCCGCCTGGCCGAGCCGCCCCAGGCCCGCCTGTCAGACGCCGCGCGCTGGCTGCCGGCCGACACCTTGTTCATCAGCTACCTGCTCACGCAAGACCGCGTCATGGCCTTGGCCGTGGACGCCAGCGGCCTGCGCCGCGCGGTGGAGCTGCCTGCGCTGCCCGGCCTGGCCGATGCGGTCGATGCCTTTCGCCGCCTGACCGGCGACGCGCTGGAGCCTGGCCAAGCCGTCTGGCAAATCCGGCAAGAAAACGGCCCTGAGCGCTTTCAAATCGCCCCCGACCCCAACCCCCCCGTGCCCGGCGCCCAGCGCGTGACCGATGCCGCCGTCATCGGCCGCGTGCTGGCCCGCCACCTGCTGGCCCCCCTGGCCGATGAACTGGCCCGCCACCCGCGCCTGCTCATCTCGCCCGACGGCGCGCTGGCCACCCTGCCGTTTGAGGCCCTGCCCATGCCCGAAGGCCGCTGGCTGGCCGAAACGCACGGCGTGGCCTACGTGCAGTCCCTCTCCATGCTTGGGCTGCTGCACACGCGCAGCGCCCAATACCAGCGCCTGCCCGAGC
The DNA here is from genome assembly GCA_030535425.1 of Pseudomonadota bacterium. Lineage (GTDB taxonomy): Bacteria > Pseudomonadota > Gammaproteobacteria > Burkholderiales > Burkholderiaceae_C > Ottowia. The sequence continues at coordinate 17,305 of JAUNHQ010000058.1, forward strand.
GGCGCGATTTGCTGGCCGTGGGCAACCCGGTTTACAGCGCCGATGACACCGACAGCGGGGCCAAAGACCAGCCCCCCAGCAGCGCCTCCGCCCCCGCACCTGCCGCCAGCGCCGCCCCCACCCGCGCCAGCCCCGAGGCCGAGCGCCTGGCCGCCGCCGGCGCGCTGGCCGAATCGGACGAGAGCGTGAGTGAAGCCGTCAGCCTGCTGCGCGAAGCCAGCTGGGACGATTTGCCCGGCACCGCGCGCGAAGTGGCCGCCGTGCAGCAAGTGCTGGCGCGCCAGCGCGTGGACGTGCTCACCGGCCCCCAGGCATCTGAGCCGCGCCTGCAAGCTCTCAACCAAAGCGGCGAGCTGGCCCGCTACAAGCGCCTGCTTTTTTCCGTGCACGGCTTTCTCAGCCCCGGCGTGCCCGCCCTCAACGCCCTGGTGCTCAGCCAGGTGGGCAACCCGCCGCGGGTTGATGGCTACATCACCGCCGCTGAATGGCCCGGCTACGAACTGCGCAGCGACCTGGTCGTCATGTCCGCCTGCGACACCGGCTTGGGCCGCGTGGTGCAGGGCGAAGGCGTGCTGGGCCTGCCCTACGCCCTGTACGTGGCCGGCAACACCCACACCGTCATGACCCTGTGGCAAGTGGCCGACGACAGCACCGCCCGCTTCATGCAAGCCTTTTTCCAGCGCCTGAACGAAGGCGCGAGCGCCGACACGGCCCTGGCCGACACCAAGCGCGACTTTGCCCGCGGCCTGCACGGCGACAAACTGCGCCAGCCCGTGTACTGGGCGCCCTTTGTGCTGTACGGCGGCATGGGCGCCCAGGCCTTGCCCCAGAACGGTGCCCAAAAGCCCTGAGCCAAATCCCAGGGCCGCTACAGTGGCGGCCCTATGGAACAAGTCGATACCGTCATCATCGGCGCTGGCGTCGTGGGCCTGGCCGTGGCCCGGGCGCTGGCCTTGAGCGGGCGCGAAGTGCTGGTGCTGGAAGCCGAAAACAGCTTTGGCACCCAGACCAGCGCCCGCAACAGCGAAGTCATTCACGCCGGCATTTACTACCCCGCCGGGTCTTTGAAAGCACGCCTGTGCGTGCAGGGCAAGCAACTGCTGTACGCCTACTGTGCCGAGCGTGGCATTGCCCACCGCCGCTGCGGCAAGCTCATCGTGGCGGCCAACGACGCGCAGGCGCAAGAGCTGCGCGCCATCCAGGCCCGCGCCCAGGCCAACGGCGTGGATGACCTGCGCTGGCTCACCCGCGAGCAGGCCCAGGCGCTGGAGCCGCAACTGCACTGCCAGGCCGCGCTGCTGTCGCCTTCCACCGGCATCGTGGACAGCCATGCGCTGATGCTGTCGCTGCTGGGCGATGTGGAAAACGCCGGTGGCGTGCTGGCCGTCAATTCCAAAGTAAATAGCCTGTTTGCGCTTGATGGGAAAGCGCAAGCAGCTATTAAAGTAATAGTTTCAGACGCCCATGGCGGCAGCGAAGAGCTGGTGCTGCATGCGCGCCAGGTCGTCAACGCCGCGGGCCTGGGCGCTGTGGCGCTGGCGCACCGCACGCAGGGCTTGCCACCCGCGAGCTGCCCGCCACTGCCCACACGCTGGGCCAAGGGCAACTACTTCACCCTCACGGGCCGCGCGCCGTTTTCGCACCTGATCTACCCCGTGGTCGAGCGCGACTCGCCCAGCCTGGGCGTGCACCTGACGCTGGACATGGGCGGGCAGGCCAAGTTCGGCCCCGACGTGCAATGGGTGGACGCGCCCGATGACTACCGCGTCAACCCCGCGCGTGGCGACAGCTTTTACGAAGAAGTGCGCCGCTACTGGCCCAGCCTGCCCGATGGCGCACTGCAACCGGGCTATGCCGGCATACGCCCCAAGATCACCGGGCCGGGCGAGACGGCGGCGGACTTTCTCATCCAAGGCCCGCGCGAGCACGGCGTGCCTGGCCTGGTGAACCTGCTGGGCATTGAGTCCCCGGGGCTGACCAGCTGCCTGGCCATTGGCCAAGCGGTGGTGCGGCACCTGGCCCACGCGGGTTGAGCCTGTTGGCCTCTTCAGCGCATCCCGCGCAGCGCCTGCGCCACTTGGCGCACCAGCGGCGGGCCTTGGTAGACCAGGCCGGTGTACAGCTGCACCACGTCGGCGCCGGCTTTGATCTTGGCCACGGCGTCGGCTGCGCTCAGGATGCCGCCCACGCCAATGATGGGAAAGCCCGGCCCCAGGGCCGCGCGCAACTGGGCAATCACGCGGTTGCTGGCCGTCAGCACAGGCGCGCCGGACAGCCCGCCAGCCTCATCCGCATGAGGCAGGCCAGCCACCGCCTCGCGCGACAAGGTGGTGTTGGTGGCAATCACGCCATCCATGCCGTGCCGGCGCAGCGCATCGGCAATGGCGTGCACCTGGCTTTCGTCCAGATCGGGCGCAATCTTCAGAAACAGCGGCACATGGCGGCCATGCTCGGCAGCCAGCTCGCCCTGGCGGGATTTGAGGGCCGACAGCAGGGCATCGAGCGCCGCGTCGCTTTGCAAGTCACGCAGGTTCTTGGTGTTGGGGCTGCTGATGTTCACCGTCACGTAGTCGGCATAGGGGTACACCCCGGCCAGGCAGGTGAGGTAGTCATCGGTGGCGCGCTCGATAGGCGTGGCGGCGTTCTTGCCAATGTTTAGGCCCAAAATCATGCTTTCGCGCTTGTCTGGCAAGCGCGAGCAGCTATGAAAACGAGAGCTTTTGACGTTGTGAATGAAGGCTTGCAGCCCATCGTTGTTAAAACCCAGGCGGTTGATGAGCGCGTTTTTCTGCGGCAGGCGGAAGATGCGCGGCTTGGGGTTGCCCGGCTGCGCCAGCGGGGTGACGGTACCTACCTCCACAAAACCAAAGCCCATTTCGGCAAAAGCGTCGATGGCGCGGGCGTTCTTGTCCAGCCCCGCAGCCAGGCCCACGCGGTTGGGAAAGTGCAGGCCGGCCAAGACCACGGGGTCCTGCACGCGCCCCTGGCGCCAGGCCATTGCCAGCGGGGTGCCGGCGCCGCGCGCCAGCAGGGCCAGCATGTGCTCGTGCGCGGCCTCGGCATCCAGCGTGAACAGCGCAGCGCGCGCCAGGGAATAGGGCAGCAGGGCCATTGGATAATCCACCGTTTTTGTGCAGCAACCGGGGATTTTCGCAAATGACCCAAGACGAACTGAAGGCCATGGTAGGCCAGGCCGCGCTGGATTACGTAGTGCCGGGCGAGGTGGTCGGCGTTGGCACCGGCTCCACGGTCAACAAGTTCATTGAAGAGCTGGCGCTGATGAAAGACCGCATCGCCGGGGCCGTGTCGTCCTCTGTCGCATCCACCGAACGCCTGCGGGCGCTGGGCATACCCGTGTTCGACTGCAATGACGTGGGCGAGATCGCCGTGTACATCGACGGCGCGGACGAGATCGACGCGCGCGGCCACATGGTCAAGGGCGGGGGCGCGGCGCTCACGCGCGAAAAAATCGTCGCTGCCCAGGCCCGGCAGTTCGTGTGCATTGCCGATGCCTCCAAGCGCGTGGACGTGCTGGGGACTTTTCCGGTGCCGGTGGAAGTCATTCCCATGGCCGCGCAGCGCATTGCCCGGCAGTTTGCCGCCATGCAGGGCCAGGCCACGCTGCGGCTGAAAGACGGGCAGCCCCTGGTGACCGACAACGGTCAGCACATTCTGGATGTGCGGGGCTTGATGATCCCTGATCCGCTGGCTTTTGAAAGCGAGGTCAACCAATGGCCTGGCGTGGTGACGGTGGGCGTGTTTGCGCACCAGCGGGCGCACATCTGCCTGCTGGGCACGCCCGAAGGTGTGCAAACCCTGCGCTTTGACCGCTGAGCGCGGGGCAGGGCGCCGCCACATGCCAACTGAGGGCAGGGCTGCGAGCCGATGGAGCGAGCCGCGCCTGATCGCGGCGCTGATGCGCGCCATGTTGCTGGCCGCTGCCTTGGCCGCACTGGTGCTGGCATGGCGCTATGCCAGCGGCCCCGCCCGCCCTGTGGACACACCCAGCGTGCGCGTGGCCATGCTGCCGCCCGGCGGCTTTGTGTGGGCCAGCGCGCCCGGCGACACGCGCTACCTGCCGCCCGGCGTGCCGGCCGATCAGGCGGCGCACATCAAACTGCTGGTGCTGCGCACGCTTGAGGGGCAGATCCACGCTTTTTTCATGCCCTGGCATGCAGGCCGCGCCAGCTTGCCCGTGGGCGGCACATTGACCACGCCCGGCCTGCCATGCCTTGACCTGGCGCCGCAATTTGACACCCTGGACATTGCCTGCCGCCAGCCGGCCCCCGGCTTTGAATTTGCCCAGCGCCACCGCTGGTCACTCACCGGCCAGGCGCTGAGCGCAGGCACTCCCCACCTCACCCCCGCGCCGGGCCATGAGGCCGATGGCGAATGGCTGTTGGAGCCGTCTGTGCCGTTGGCACCCTCAGGCGTGCAATGATTCGATTGCTATTGTTTAAATAGCTAAAAATCCTTTACAGAAAAGCGCAAATGACCTTTTTTACTTGATTAGCCCTCTATCACAGGCACACCCCTTGAACAGCCCCGCAAGCGCCTCCAACTGGCATTTCATCCAGTCTTGGAGGCTGTCATGCCCATCAATCCCATCCAATTTCAAGCCGGCCTGTCCTTGCCAGAGTTCATGCAGCGCTATGGCAGTGAGCAACAGTGCGAGCAGGCATTGATTGC
>JAUNHQ010000059.1 GCA_030535425.1 Pseudomonadota bacterium
CGCTGCCGCCGCAGGCGGCCAGGGCCACGGTGGTGGCTACGGCCAGGCACAGGTGGTTCAAGCGGCGCAGACGCGCGCGGGCAGTGAATGTCTGCATGGTCTCTCTCTCCCTCTTCAAAAGAATGGAATGGATGAAAAACGTGCCCCGCCCCCGCCGTACAACAAGCTGGTGTGCGCCCGGCGGCCGTGCCGTGCAGGCGGCACTGCACAATGGCGCGCTTGGTCGTCCGGCGGGTGCTCTTCTCTTCTGGAAGTGGACACGTCGGGCGCGTTATACCTGTTTTGCCGATGCCTGCTTCACCTGCCTTTGCCGCGCCCCATGCCCATGCCGCCCTGATCCTGGCCGCTGGCCGGGGCGAGCGCATGCGCCCGCTGACCGACCACACGCCCAAGCCCCTGCTGCCCGTGCAAGGGCGGCCGCTGCTGCAATGGTGGGTCGATGCGCTGCAAGCCGGCGGCGTGCCGCGCATCGTCATCAACACGGCCTGGCTGGGCGGACAGATTGAAGACTATTTCAAGAGCCAAAAAGGCCATTTGCGCGCACTGGACGCGCGCAAACAGCTATCAATTCAAGAGCAAAAAGCAACGCCTGCCTTGTGCTTTTCCAGCGAGGGGCGCGACTTTGGCCACGCACTGGAAACAGCCGGCGGCATAGCCCGCGCGCTGCCCTGGCTAGCGCCGCAGGCGCAAGACGTGTTCTGGGTGGTGGCTGGCGACATTTTTGCGCCGGGCTTTGTGTTCACCGCCGAAGCGGCGCAGCGCTTTGCCGCCAGCGGCAAGCTGGCCCACTTGTGGCTGGTGCCCAACCCGGCGCACCACCCGCAGGGCGACTTTGGCCTGGGCGCCGATGGCCTGGCGCTGAACGATGCGCCCCCCGGCGGCGTGCGCCACACCTTCAGCACCGTGGGCCTGTACCGCCGCGCGCTGTTTGCGCCGCCGTGGTGCGACATTGCGCCCGGCAACCCGCAAGGCGTGGCCGCCCCGCTGGCGCCGCTGCTGCGCCGCGCCATCGCGGCAGGCCAGGTCAGCGCCGAGCTGTACACCGGCGCATGGACGGACGTGGGCACGCCTGAGCGGCTGGCCGCGCTCAATCTCCATCCCCAGGCGTAGCACCCGCCCCATGCCCGCCGCTACCATCTGCGGCCATGACCGATTCCCCCGCACCTTCTACGCCCCTTTACGCCGCCCGCCGCGCCCGCGTGGCCGCGGCCATGCAGCAACTGGCGGGCGATGGCGGCATCGCCATCGTGCCCACCGCGCCTGAGCGCAACCGCAACCGCGACAGCGACTTTCCCTACCGCCACGACAGCTACTTTTATTACCTGACCGGCTTTACCGAGCCCAACGCCTGGCTGGTGCTGCTGGGCACGGGCCGCAGCATCCTGTTTTGCCAGCCCAAGGACCCGGAGCGCGAAATCTGGGACGGCATCCGCCTGGGGCCGCAGGCCGCGCCGGCCGCGCTGGGGGTGGACGAAGCCTATACCGTGGACGAGCTGGACACGCGCCTGCCTGCCCTGCTGGAAAACACCCGCACCGTCTGGTACCCCTTTGCCACCCACGCCGGGCTGCCCGCGCGCATCGACGGCTGGCTGCAAAAAGTGCGCGCCCGCGTGCGCTACGGCGCGCTGGCGCCCGATGGCCAGCGCGATGCCTGCGCCATCCTGGACGAAATGCGCCTGGTCAAAGACGCGCACGAGCTGGACATCATGCGCCGCGCCGCGCGCATCAGCGCCCGCGCCCACGTGCGCGCCATGCAGCGCAGCGCCGCCATGCTGCGCGCCGGGCAGGACGTGCGCGAATACCACCTTGAAGCCGAGCTGCTGCACGAATTCCGCCAGCACGGCGCACAATTTCCCGCCTACGGCAGCATCGTCGCCGCCGGGGCCAACGCCTGCGTGCTGCACTACCGCGCCAGCGACGCGCCCATCCGCGACGGCGAGCTGGTGCTGATCGACGCCGGCTGCGAGCTGGACGGCTACGCCGCCGACATCACCCGCACCTTTCCCGCCAACGGCCGCTTTACCGGCCCGCAGCGCGACTTGTATGAACTGGTGCTGGCCAGCCAGCAAGCGGCCATTGCCGCCACCCGGCCCGGTGCGCGCTTTACCGACCCGCACGAGGCCACCGTGCGCGTGCTCACCCAGGGCATGCTGGATCTGGGCCTGATTGACAAGCAGCGCCACCCCACGCTGGACGACGCCATTGAAAAGCGCGCCTACTTTGCCCACTACATGCACCGCACCGGCCACTGGCTGGGCATGGACGTGCACGACTGCGGCAGCTACGTGGAGCCGGGCGAAGTGGGCCAGGTGAGCCAGCGGCGCGACGCGCTCTCGGGCGAGCTCATCCAAGACCGCCCGGCGCGCATCCTGCACCCCGGCATGGTGCTAACCATTGAGCCGGGCCTGTACGTGCGCCCTGGCGAGCACACGCCCCAAGCGTTCTGGAACATCGGCATCCGCATCGAAGACGACGCCATCGTCACCCCCGAGGGCTGCGAGCTCATCACCCGCGACGTGCCGGTAGAGGCCAGCGCCATCGAGGCGCTGATGCGCGCGTGACCGGCGGGCATGGCCCCATGCTCCCAACCGCCGTGCGCGTGCTCTCCGTCAACGTGGGCGCTGCCGCGCCGCTGCACGTGCCGGGCGGGCGCCGCGTGCTCAGCGGCATACGCAAACACCCCGTGCCCGGCCCCGTGGCCGCCGCGCCGCTGGGCCTGGCCGGTGACGAGCAGGCCGACTTGAGCGTGCACGGCGGGCTGCACAAGGCCGTGTATGCCTATCCCAGCGAACACCTGCCCTACTGGCGGCAGGCGCGCGCGGCCGCCGGGCTGGACGGCGCGCCGCTGCCGCCGGGCTTCATGGGCGAAAACCTGACCCTGGCCGGCCTGCTGGAAAGCCAGGTGTGGGTGGGCGATGAGTTGCATGCCCAGGATTCGACCTGCGTGCTGCGCGTGACCGCGCCGCGCCAGCCCTGCTACAAGCTCACCGCCGTCATGGGCCTGCGCGATGCCGCCCAGCGCATGGTGCGCCAGGCCATTTGCGGCTTTTACCTGGCGGTGGACGTGCCCGGCCCGCTGTGCGCTGGGCAAACGCTGCACCTGCGGCCCGGCCCGCGCCGCCTGGGCATGGCCGAGGCCATCGCCGCCCAGTGGGCCAAGCACCGCCACGGATAGCCTGGCCACGGACAGCCCCTTTTGCCAACCCGGCAAAAAACCCCCTGCCCTCACCGCACACCCCGCCAATCCCATCTCACTGGGAAGACCTGACCGTGGGCCGCGCCCTGGACATCGGCACGTAACGGCAGACCGCGACGAAGTGATTGCCTTTGCCAGCCGCTACGACCCCCGCAGCCTTTTCACTTGAGCGACGAGGCGGCGGCCCACACCCTTTTTGGCCAGCTGGCCGCCAGCGGCTGGCACACCTGCGCCATGGCCATGGGGCTGATGGTGCGCCACTTTTTGCAGCACGCATCCAGCCTGGGCGCGCCCGGGCTGGACAAGCTGCAATGGCTCAGGCCCGTGTACCCCGGCGACACGCTGACGCTGCGGCAAACCATTGCCGAAACCCGGCCCATGAAGTCCCGCCCCGACGTGGGGCTGACGCGCACGCTGTGGGAAATGTTCAACCAGCACGGCCAGCAAGCGCTGCTGATAAACGGCTGGCGCATGTTCCGCCGCCGCACACCCGGCCCGGCAGCCGATGACAGCCATGCGCCGCCGCCAGACGGCCACCCCCATGCGGCAGAGGGATAGACGCATCAATTGCTATTAATAAAATAGCTATAAACCCGCGTCAAAAGCGCGCAAATGGCCTTTTTTATCAAGCAGCCCACAAGTGCGCCCGCCGGTTTCAGCGCCGGACAGGCAGGCATAGGCCCACAAGCGCCAGCGTCAGTGCCAGCGCCGCGCCTGCCACCGCGCCGCTCAGGTGCGCGGCAAACACCACGTTGAACCCCCAGCCGCTGTCAAACCCCACGGGCACGCGCCAGCCGCGTTCCAGTGCAAGCTTGATGCACAGCCCGCCTGCCAGCAGCAGCCCCAGCCAGCGCGTGCGGGCACTGGCCAGGGCGCGCACGGCCAGCACGGCGCTGGCGGCGTGGATGAGCAGCGACAGGCCGTAGTAGCCCCCTACCTGGGGCCAGCGCAGCAAGGCCAGCGTGCCCAGCGGCCAGGCCAGCAGCAGTGCCAGCGCATCCCGGCGCGAGGCGCCCAGCGCCGCGCCCAACGCCGCCAGGGCCGCCAGCGCCAGCGCATTGGCCAAGCCATGCGCGGGCAGAAAGTGCACCAGGGCGGCGGTCCACAGCGTCCACGGCGCCTGCGGCCAGTGCCCGACATGCCAGATGAGCGACTGCGGCAGCCACCCGCCCAGCGTGGCAGCCAGGCCCAGGACGCCGCTGGCGGCGGCGATCCACAGGCAGGTCAGGGGCCAGGCACCCGGGCAGCGGTCAGCGGGCACTGGCGGCGGCAAGGCAGAGGCGGTCATGGGCAGCGCGCAGGTCGCGGCGGCAAAGCTCAGTGTGTCGCCAGGCCGTGACCGAACACGACCTGCCACAGCGCCTGAATGGCGGCGCGCTCGGCGGACCATTGCCCGGCGGGCACCTGGGTGGGCTGCTCGTCCAGGCGGGCCTGGTGCTGCACGCGGCGCAGCGCGCGGTAGGCGTTGGCGGCGGCATGGCCCACGCCGGCGGGCAGCAGGCCCGCGTCGTCGGCGCGGCCCAGCAGGGCGATGTTGCCCAGGTTCGGCTCCAGCTCGGGGTGCCGGGCGGCGTGGGCGAGCACGAGGTACTGGGTGGCGAATTCGGCATCCACCATGCCGCCGGGGCTGTGTTTGATGTCGAACAGATCGCCCTTGGGCGGGTGGGCCGCGCGCATGCGCTCGCGCATGGTCATGATTTCCTCGCGCAGCGCGGCGGCATCGCGCACGGCGGTGATGACGGCGTGGCGCACGGCGTCAAAGCGGGCGACCAGGGATTCAGGCCCGGCTTCGGCAGGCGGCGGGGCGGATTCCAGCGCAGATGCACCGGGCGAGCGTGGGGGCACCACCTGCCCGCCGCCGGGCCGTCCCAAGGCGGGCAGAGCCCCCTCGGGGGGCAGCGCACCAGGCGAAGCCGGGGAGCGTGGGGGCACCATTCTGGCTCGCGTCATGGCCTGGTGCTCCCACGTCCAGGCCGTGTTGCTGCCACGGTTTTCCTGGTAGTCGGCATAGGCTTCAAAGCTGGTGACCAGCAGGCCGCTGCCGCCGTTGGGGCGCAAGGCGGTGTCGATTTCGAACAGGTCGCCTTCGCCGGTCTTGATGGTGAGCCAGTTGATGAGCTTGCGCACGTAGGCGGCGTAGATTTCCTGCGCGTCTTCGTGCGTGTCGTCAAAGACGAAGACGATGTCCAGGTCGCTGCCGTAGCCCAGTTCTTTGCCGCCGAGCTTGCCGTAGGCAATGATGCCGAAGCTGGGCTCGTCGCGGTGGCGGCGGCGCAGCAGGGGCCAGCACCAGCGGGCGGTGACGCGCAGCACGGCGTCGGCCAGGGCAGACAGGTCGTCAGCCACCTGCTCGACGGTGATGCGGCCCTCCACGTCGCGCACCAGGGTGCGGAAGACTTCGGCATGGTGGGCGCGGCGCAGCAGGTTGAGCAGGTTTTCCTCGTCGTCTTCGCCGGTGCGCTGCAAGGCGGCGCGGCGCTCGGCCAGCTCGCGCTCGAAGGTGGCGGCGTCGAAGCGGTCGCTCAGCAGGCTGGGGCTGGCCAGCTCGTCGATGACGCCGGGGTGCTGCATCAGGTAGCGCGCGGGCCAGCGGGCCGCGCCCAGCACGCGCAGCAGGCGTTCGTGCACGGCGGGGCGCTCCAGCAGCAGGGCGATGTAGCTTTCGCGGCGCAGCAGGGGCTCGACCCAGTCGGTCAGGCGCAGCACGCCGTCTTCGCTGACGCGGCCTTCGGCCAACCACTGGGCGGTGCGCTGCATCAGGCGCAGCAGGCGCGCGCGGGCTTCGTCGCGCAGGGCCAGCACGCGGGGGTGTTCGCGCCAGTCGGCCAGGCGTTCGGCCACACGCGGGGGTAGCTGGGCGATCAGCTCGTCCAGATCCGGCGCCGTGGACGTGCCGGGGGCGGCGGCGCTGCCGCTGGGGCAGCCCTGGCAGGCGGTGTCGCCGCCCAGCAGGCGATCGAATTCGTGCGCCACGCGCTCGCGGTGGGTGTTGAGGGTGTCCAGAAAGACGCTGACGCTGTCAAAGCCCATGGTTTGGGCCAGCCATTGCAAGTCGGCGTCTTGCGTGGGCAGCAGGTGGGTTTGCTGGTCATCCAGGTACTGGATGCGGTGCTCGACCCGGCGCAAGAAGACGTAGGCGTGCGCCAGGGCGTCGGCGGTGTCTTGCGGCATCAGGCCGGCGCGGGCAATGCGTTGCAGCGCCTGCAGGGTAGGGCGGGTGCGCAGCTCGGGGAACTGGCCGCCACGCACCACTTGCAGCAGCTGCACGGTGAATTCGATTTCGCGGATGCCGCCGCGCGAGAGCTTGACGTCGCCCGTGCGCTCGGGCCGCCCGGCGGCGCGCTGGGCGGTGTGCTGGCGAATCTGCTGGTGCAGGGTGCGCAGGGATTCGAAGACGTTGTAGTCCAGGTATTTGCGGAACACGAAGGGCAGCACCACACCGCGCAGGGCCTGGGCGGAGCCGCTTTCGATGGCCGCGCGCGGGGCGATGACGCGGCTTTTCATCCAGGCAAAGCGTTCCCATTCGCGGCCTTGCACCAGCATGTATTCCTCCAGCGCCTCCAGCGAGCACACGGTGGGGCCGGAGTTGCCGTTGGGCCGCAGGGCCAGATCGACACGAAAGACAAAGCCGTGCTCGGTGGTTTCGCCAATCAGCGCGTACAAGCGCTTGACGGCGCGGGTGAAGTATTCCTGCACCGTGATCTGCCCGCGCCCGACTTCGCGGCCGGCGGTTTCGCCGTCTTCGTCATAGACGTAGATGAGGTCGATGTCGCTGGACACGTTCAGCTCGCGTGCGCCCAGCTTGCCCATGCCGATCACCCACAGCTGCGCGCGCTCGCCGCTGTCGGTCAGGGGCGGGCCGTGGCGCTCGTCCAGCTCGGCCCAAACGGCCTGGCAGGCTTCATCCAGCGCCAGCCCGGCCAGCTCGGTCACGGCGCGGGTGATGTCTTGCAGCGGCGCGCCCTGCTCGCAGTCCAGCACCACCAGGCGCTCCATCACCAGCTGGCGCAGGATGCGCAGGGCCGCGCCCGTGTCGTGCCCGCGCGCGCGCAGCGCCGCCAGGCAGGCCTGCATGCTCTGGCGCACGGGCGCGCCCGGCGGCAGCAGGGGCAGCTCGTCTTCATAGCGGCGGCGCAGCCGCTGCACCAGGCGCGAATGGCTGGCAGCGCCCGGCAGGGGCGGCAAGGCGGCGGCAGGCCCAGGTGCGGTTAACAAAGATTCACGGTCGGGGACAGAACCACCGGCATGGGCGCGGGTCATAATTTCCTTCAATGCCCCTTCAGGGGCCTTTTTCTTGGCCAGGCTATGCGTGCCTGGCGGGGACGGGGCCCGGTTCTCATTCGCCCAACGCCGTTGCTTCAGCCATCCATCAAAGCCGCCGCCGCCATCATGCGCTGGCTCACACGCATCGTTGCGGCGCTGCTTGTGGTGCTGGCGCTGGCAGCGCTCGTCCTCCACTGGGTCATTGTGCCGCGAATCGACGGCTTTCGCCCCCGGCTGGAGCAGCTGGCCACGCAGGCCATTGGCACGCCGGTGCACATTGGCGCGCTGCGGGCCGAGTCCAACGGCTTGGTGCCTGCCGTGTCGCTGCACGACGTGCAGGTGCATGACGCGGATGGCCGCGTGGGCCTGCGCGTGCCGCGCGTGCTGGCGGCGTTTTCGGTGCTGTCGCTGGCCAGCGGCGGGCTGGAGCAGCTGGTGATCGAGCAGCCCGAGCTGGACGTGCGCCGCACGGCCGAAGGGCGGCTGCTGGTCGGCGGCATTGACCTGTCGGGCGACGCCTCGGGCGACACGGGCGTGGCCGACTGGTTTTTCTCGCAGGAAGAATTTCTGGTGCTGGGCGGGCGCGTGCGCTGGGTGGACGAGCGCCGCGCCGTCGAGCCCGTGACGCTTCATGACGTGCAGATCGTCATGCGCAACGGCCGACGGCGCCACCAGATGCGGCTGGACGCCACGCCCGACGCGGCCTGGGGCCAGCGCTTCAGCGTGGTCGGGCGTTTCCGCCAGCCCCTGTTTTCGCGCCACCCCGGCTACTGGCAGGAATGGGACGGCCAAGTGTTTGCCGATTTTTCCCGCGTGGACGTGTCGCGCCTGCGGCAATACGCTGATCTGAAAACCGAGTGGGGCGTGGACGTGCGGCGCGGCAGCGGCGCGCTGCGCCTGTGGGCCGACGTCCACCAGGGTAGGCCCACCAGCGCCACGGCAGACGTGGCGCTGGGCGCGGTCGAGGTGACCCTGGGCCCGAAGCTGGCGCCGCTGGCCTTTGCCTCGCTGACCGGGCGCCTGGGCTGGCGCGGCGGCGACGGGGCGCTGTCGGTCAGCACCGAAGGCCTGCAATTCGTAGACGCCGACGGACTGGCCTGGCCGGGCGGCAACTTCCGCCTGAGCCTGCGCGAGCCGCAAGCCGCCCCCACGGCCCAGGCAGGCGGCGGCGAGATCAGCGGCGACAAGCTCGATCTGGCCGCGCTGGCCAAGATCGCCAGCCGCCTGCCGCTGCCGCCCGCCGTGCACCAGCACTTGAAAGACCACCCCGTGCAAGGGCTGGTGGACACGCTCAGCGCCCGCTGGGACGGTGCGCTGGATGCACCTGCCGATTGGCGCGTGTATGCGCGGCTGTCGGGCCTGTCCGTGGGCGCGCGCCCCGCCCCGCCGGGCCCTGACGGCAAGCCGGTAGAAGGCATTCCCGGCATCGAAGGCGCGGCGCTCACCCTCTCGGCCACGCCCGGCGGCGGGCAGGCCACGCTTTCCATCCGCAACGGCGCGCTCACCTTCCCCGGTGTGTTTGAAGAGCCGCGCATCGCCCTCACCCAGCTGGACACCCAGGCCAACTGGCAGGTCAAGGACGGGCACATCACCCTGCACGTGCCCGAGCTGAAACTGGCCAACGCCGACACGGCAGGCCGCTTCCAGGCCCACTGGCGCACCTTCGACGCGAAAACCGCTGCCGCCGAAGGCAGGCGCTTTCCGGGCGTGCTGGATTTGCAGGGCACCTTCAGCCATGCCGACGGCACGCGCATTCACCGCTACCTGCCCCTGGGCGTGGGCCCCGAGGCGCGGCGCTACGTGCGCGCGGCCATCCTCAAGGGCCAGGCGCGCAACGTGGCCGTGCGTGTCAAGGGTGATCTGCGCCAGGTCGCCCGCCCCAACCCGCCTGCGGGCACCGAGTTCCGCTTTGCCGGGCAGGTCAGCGGCGTCACCATGGCCTACGTGCCGCGCTCGCTGCAGCCGCAGGAACAAGCGCCCTGGCCCGCGCTGGAAGACGTGTCGGGCGAGCTGGTTTTCGAGCACGCCAGCATGCAGGTCAACAACGCCAGCGCGCGCGTGCAAGGCCACCCCGGCTGGCGCTTTGGCCGCGTGCAGGCCCGCATTGACGACTTGGCCCACACCCGCGTGCTGGTCGATGCCGAAGGCAGCGGCGCGCTGGATGCGGCCCTGGGCATCGTGCGCGCATCGCCCGTGGCCGGCCTGACCCGGCACGCACTGGACAAGGCCCACGCCACGGGCGATGCGCACCTGCAACTGAAGCTGAACTTGCCCATCGACCAAATCAACCAAGCCAAGGCCAGCGGACAGCTCAGCTTTGCCGGCAACGACCTGCGCGTGACCCCCGATGCCCCCCTGCTGGCGCAGGTGCATGGCAGCGTGCCGTTTTCCGAAACCGGCTTTGCACTACGCGACGTGCGCGCCCACCTGCTGGGCGGACTGGCGCACATACAGGGCGGCATGGGCGGCGAGCACGCCCGCCAGGGCGAAGACCCCGGCGCGGCCGTGGTCGTGCGCGCCAGCGGCACCGCCACCGCCGAAGCCCTGCGCGCCATGACGCAGTGGGCGCCGCTGCCCGCCATTGCGCGCCAGGCCAGCGGCAGTGCCGCCTACGAAGCCGAGTTGCGCTTTGCCAGCGACGCGCCCGATGTGCGCGTGCGCAGCGACCTGCGCGGCATGGCCTTTGACTTGCCCGAGCCGCTGAACAAACCCGCCGACGCCGCCTGGCCCCTGCTGTACGAAAGCCGTCAGCAAGCCACCGCCAGCCCCTCCAGCGCCCCCGGCGCACCAGGGTCACAGCCGCAGGCACCGGCCGGGCGCGACCATTTCCGCGTGCAAGTGGCCGACCGGCTGGCACTGGTTTATGAGCGCGACACCCTGGCCAGCCCCGCGCGCGTGCAGCGCGGTGCCGTGGGCATCGGCCCGCAGGCCACGCAAGACCTGCGTCTGCCAGACAGCGGCGTGGCCGCACACCTGCGCCTGCCGCGCGTGTCCGTCGATGCCTGGGAAGATGCCCTGACCCGCGTCTTCGGCGCCGCCAGCGACACCGCCGAAGCAAGCGCGTCCGAAAGCCCCCCCATGGGACAGGCAGATGCAAATGCCGCCGCCCAGGACAGCCCCGCTGGCACACCCAGCAGCGCCGCCGCTCGCACCGCCAGCACTGGCGACACCGACGGCTACATCCCCACCGCCTGGGCCGTGCAGGCCGATGAAGTGCAGTGGGGTGAACACACCCTGCACGCCCTGCAGGGCCGCGGCACGCGCCAGGGCCGCACCTGGCAGGCCGACGTGCAGGCGCGCGAGCTGGCTGGCCGCATCGAATACGGCCAGGGCAGCGCAGGCCGCGCAGGCCAGTTGCGCGCGCGGCTGTCGCGCTTGTCCATCCCTGCCCGCCGCGAAGGCGGCGCCCCCGCCACCCAGGCCGAGCCGCCCCGGCATCTGCCCGCGCTGGACGTGGTCGTGCAAGACTTCGAGCTGCGCGGCATACCCCTGGGCCAGCTGCAGATGCAGGCCATCAACCGCGACGCCGCCCCCGGCCGCCACAGTGGCCCAGACACCCAGGAATGGCTGCTCACCCACCTGTCGCTGCACACGCCCGAAGCCACGCTGAACGCCCAGGGCCGCTGGGCCACACGCGCTGGTGCCCCCGCACTGCCCGTGGACGCACGCGCGCCCCTGCCAGCCGACGAGCCGCGCCGCACCGAGCTGGACCTCACGCTCGACATCCACGACGCAGGCGCCCTGCTGGCGCGCTTTGACATGCCTGGCGTGCTTGCGCGCGGCCGGGGCCAGCTGCACGGCAGCCTGGCCTGGGCAGGTGCGCCCCTGTCGCCCCACTACCCCAGCATGGACGGGCAATTGCACCTGGACGTGGGCGCCGGCCAGTTCCTCAAGGCCGATCCCGGCATGGCCAAGCTGCTGGGCGTGCTCAGCCTGCAAGCCTTGCCCCGGCGGCTGACGCTGGACTTTCGCGACCTGTTTTCCGCCGGCTTCGCGTTTGACTCCATCCGCGGCGACGTGCGCCTGACGCGCGGCCAGGCCCATACCAACAACCTGCAAATGAAGGGCGCCAGCGCCGCCGTGCTGATGGAAGGCAGCGCCAACCTGGTGCGTGAAACGCAAAACCTGCGCGTGCTGGTCGTGCCCGAAATCGACGCGGGCACCGCCGCCCTGGTGGCGACGGCCATCAACCCCGCCATCGGCATCGGCGCCTTCCTCACCCAGTGGGTGCTGCAAAAACCCCTGGCCAAGGCCGCCACGCGCGAATTCCACATCACCGGCACCTGGGACGACCCGCAGGTCACACCCGTCAACGCGCGCGCCGCTGCCACCGGCGCCTCGCCCGCGGCATCAGCTGCGCCGGCGCCATCGGCTTCGGCACCGGCCGATGCCGCCGCATCATCGCCCCCTGCCGCCGCACCGCCCGTTCCGCCTGACACCGCCACGGAAAACCCGCCATGAAAGCCGCCGCCATCCAAATGGTTTCCAGCACCTGCGTGCAGCACAACCTGCGCGCTGCCCACGCCCTGCTGGCCGAAGCGGCCCAGGCCGGTGCCGAGCTGGCCGTGCTGCCCGAATACTTTTGCGTCATGGGCCAGCGCGATACCGACAAGCTCGCCCTGCAAGAACCGCTGGGCAGCGGCCCCATCCAGCACTGGCTGGCGCAAACCGCCCGCGAGCTGGGCCTGTGGATTGCAGGCGGCACCCTGCCGCTGAGCCTGCCCACGCCAGACCCGGCTCGCTGCCGCAACGCCACGCTGGTGTTCAACCCCGCTGGCGAGCGCGTGGCCGTGTACGACAAGATCCATCTCTTTCGCTTTGACGACGGCACCCGCACGTACGACGAAGCCGCCGTGCTGGCGCCCGGCCAGCAGCCCGTGCTGTTTGAGCTGCCCTCGCGCGACGGCCACACCTGGCGCGTGGGCCTGAGCGTGTGCTACGACCTGCGCTTTGCCGAGCTGTACCGCACCTACGCCGCCCAGGGCGCTGACCTGCTGCTGGTGCCCAGCGCCTTCACCCACGTGACCGGCCAGGCCCACTGGGAAGTGCTGCTGCGCGCCCGCGCCATCGAAAACCTCTCGTGCGTCATTGCCGCCGCCCAGGGCGGCCTGCACGACAACGGCCGCCGCACCTGGGGTCACAGCATGCTCATCGACCCCTGGGGCCAGGTGCTGGCCGAGCGCGCGCAAGACGCCGGCGTGGTCATGGCCGATCTGCCCCCAGACACACTGGCCGCACGGCGCGCCCAGTTGCCCGCGTTGCAGCACCGGGTACTGGCATAGCCGCCACACCACCAAAAGCTACTATTTATATAGCTTAAAATCCTTGTCAATAGCGCGCAAACAGCCTTTTTGACCACAAGTCTTTGCGCGCCTGCAGCCTGCTGTGACAATCAGACACCCGCCAGCGGCTTTTCTCCGCCCCTGGCCATCCAGGCTTTTCCATCTGACCCGCCCTGCAGCCAGCCCATGCCACAAGTCCACCACATCACCCACCCCCTGGTGCAGCACAAGCTCACCCTCATGCGCAACAAAGACGCCAGCAGCACCACCTTCCGCACCCTGCTGGGCGAGCTGGCCATGCTCATGGCCTATGAAGTCACGCGCGACACCCCCACGCAGCTGATCGACATCGACACCCCGCTGGAGCGCATGCAAAGCCCCATCATCGACGGCAAGAAACTGGTCTTTGCCAGCATCCTGCGCGCGGGCAACGGCATGCTCGACGGCCTGCTGCGCGTGGTGCCCAACGCCCGCGTGGGCCACGTCGGCCTGTACCGCGACCCGCAAACGCTCGAAGCCGTGGAGTACTACTTCAAAATGCCCACCGACATGGCCGAGCGCGACGTCATCGCCGTTGACCCCATGCTCGCCACCGGCCACAGCGCCGTGGCCGCCATCGACAAGCTCAAGTCGCTACAGCCGCGCTCCATCAAGTTCTTGTGCCTGCTGGCTGCCCCCCAGGGCATCGACACCCTGCACGCGGCCCACCCCGACGTGCCCATCTACACCGCCGCCATCGACCGCGGCCTCAACGAACACGGCTACATCCTGCCCGGCCTGGGCGATGCGGGCGACCGCATCTTTGGCACCAAGTAAAGCGCCCTGTCCGCACCCTGCCCGGCCTGGAACAAACAATTAAAATTTATAGCGCTTCGCGCGCTACCAGCGTGCGCAAACCCCCATTTTTCTTCTCAGTCCGCCCTCGCATGGGCGCCACCAGGCACCCTGCACGCTGTCAGCGCAGGCCGACAGACATGGCCCTGCCGCGCCGACAGACACGCCATACCGACGCATACATAATGACGCATTCATTGACGCACGTGCCTGCTGGCCCTTTTCTGCCCTGGCAGGCCCTACCCACAACAAAAGGAGTGTCCTCATGTCCCAACAGCCCTTTGCCCCCCGGCGCCCCCTGCTCGCCTTGACCGCGCTTGGCGCCGCCATGCTGCTGGCCGCCTGCTCCAGCAAGCCCCCCGCCCCGCGTGAGCAAATGGCCGTGGCCAAAACCACCGTCGAACGCGCCTCTGGCTCCCCCGGCGCCGTGGCCGCCGCGCCAGTCGAGCTGCAAGCTGCCCGCGACAAGCTGACCCGCGCCCAGCGCGCCATGGACGACAAGGACTACACCGAAGCCCGCCGCCTGGCCGAACAAGCCCAGGCCGACGCCCGCCTGGCCGAAGCCCGTAGCGCCGCCGCACGCAGCAGCCAGGCACTGAAAGAAGTGCAAGACAGCCTCAACGCCCTGCAAAGCGAGCTCAACCGCCGCCCCGCCAACTGAAACATCCCGGTCAGCCGGTGGCCGCCCCAGGCCATCCGCTGAGCGCCTCCCACACAAGCTAAGCAACAAGCAAGGAAAGGACTGCCTTTCATGACCGCACCCACCCGCCCCCCGTTCACCCCCGTCCGCCGTGCCAGCGCCACCGCCACTACCGTGGCCGCCGCCTTGCTGCTGGCCGCCTGCGCCTCTGGCGGCGGACACAACGAAACCCTTGAACAAGCTCGCGCACAAGTCAACCAGGTCGCCGCCCAGCCCGACGTCGTGCAGCGCGCCGCGCTGGAGCTGAAGACCGCCAACGACACCCTGGCCCGCGCCGACCATGTGTGGCGCAGCGACGGCGACCGTGCCGAAACCGAGCACCTGGCCTACCTGGCTACCCAGCAGGCACGCACAGCCGAAGCCTTGGGCCAAGCACGCGCCAACGAGGCCAAACTCAACGACACCCGTGGCCAAGCCGACCAGCTGCGCCTGCAAGCGCGCACCCGCGAAGCCGATGCCGCCCGTCAGCAAGCCGAAGCCGCCCGTGCCGACGCCGCCAGCGCCCGTGCCCAAGCCGACGCGCTGCAAGCCAAGCTCAAGGAACTGGAAGCACAGCAAACCGAACGCGGCTTGCTCGTCACCCTGGGCGACGTGCTCTTTGCCTTCAACAGCGACCGCCTGCTGCCCACCGCTGGCCCGCGCCTGGACAAGCTCGCACGCTTTCTGGCCGACCACCCCGACCGCCTGCTGCGCGTAGAGGGCTACACCGACGGCGTGGGCAGCGATGCCTACAACCTCAACCTGTCGCAGCGCCGTGCCGCCGCCGTGCAACAGGCGCTGGTGCAGCGCGGCGTGGCCGCACAGCGCATCACCACCGCCGGCTATGGCAAGGCCCATCCCGTGGCCAGCAACGCCACGGCCGAAGGCCGCGCACTCAACCGCCGGGTGGAAGTCATCATCGCCGACGACCAGGGCGTGTTGCGCGGGCGCTGACCACCGGCTCTGCGGCACACCCGCCGCGTCTCTTTTTTCCTGCCGCCGCACACGCTGGCCATGCGTGTGCGGCTTTTTCATGTGCTACGCGATTGTTTGCACCATGAAAGCATGGGTCTGAGTGTTCATGCGCATCCCCATGCAGACGACCCCACAAGACCAATTAAAAAAACCCCTGTTTGCGCTTGATTGACGGGCAAAGATTGCTATATAAAAAGCAGCAATCAACACAGATTTTCCCAAAGAAAACGCCGCCAGACCCATCGGGTGTGGCGGCGCTGTGGAATAAAAAAGCTGCCGAAGCGGCCTGAAACAAAGGAGGAGGAGGGAGGGAGGAGGAAGTGCGTTTCAGGTTTTCAAACAGGCTATCAAAGCCCTGGGCTCGGCAGCATCAATTCATGGGGATGAGAGGTTTTTCATCATGCACCATCTGAGCCGCTGCGGGAAGCCCAAGTTCCGGGATTGGCGGCGGTTTTGCGTAAAGAATCGTGTGCCGTGCGTAACAACTCAGGCCAGTGCCGTGCCCGCCAAATGGCCCAGGGTAAACGCCTCCTCAAACACCGAATAGCCCGCCCAGTCGGCATGGGCAAATGCCAGGCCCGGTGCATCTGCAAAGCGCACGGCAGCTTCAGGCGCACGCCAGGCACGCATCTGCCCGAGCGTGCCGGGCACCGGCACGGCCATGGCGTGGCCGTGGCGGGTGATGTCCAGCCGCAGCAGCTTGGCGGGCAGGTCAGGGTGGGCTGGGCGCAGATCGGCCAGCACGGCCTCGCGCCAGGCGGCCCAGGGGGTATGGAGCAGTTGCGCGCGGCCCTGGGGCACATCGCCAAGCGCCCGGTAGTAGGTCAGCACCGTGGGACCGGGCACGGGCAGCAGGCTTTGGTGCATGGCGTCCACGTAGCCCAGCCCGGCGGCTCCGTAGAGCACGTTGTCCCACGCGGGTGCGGCGCCTGGGCGGTCATCCAACGGGGCGCGCAGGCGCAGATTGGCCACCAGCCAGGGGGCATGGACCAGGGCGCTGGCACGTGCCCGCACCGCAGCGGGCACGGGTTGCAGCACGCGCGCGGCCACGTGCACGGGCAAGGCCACGATGGCCTGTCTGGCCTGCCAGCGTTCCAGCCGCCCATCGGCGGTCAGCGCGTCCACTTCCACACCGTGACGGCCAGGGGCTATGCGCCCGATCACGCGGGCGGTGTGCAGGCGATCGCCCAGCGGTGCGGCCAGGCGTGCGCTGAGCCAGCCATTGCCCTCGGGCCAGGTGAGCAGGCCGCTGTCGTCAGCGTCTTCGCCGCCCTCTGGCCCGTCGCCCGGCGCGTGAAAGCCGTGACGGCTGGAAAAGTAGTGCAGCCCGGCCCAGGCCGACACGGTGGCAACGCCCGCGCCATAGTCGTCGCGGCAGCAGTAGTCCAGATACCAGCGCAGGTGCGCATCGTCCAGTTGTTGCTGGTTCAGCCACGCCTCAAAAGTGATAGCGTCCTGCGCAAGCTGGTCAGGCGCTGGCGGCTGATGAAAGGTTGGAATGGTGTAGCGGGCCTGCCGCTGCGCCTGGGCCACGGCAGCGGCAAAGCGCCGGTACTGCGCCAGCGTGGCCGTACCCACGCCTTCGGTGGGCAGCAGTCCTTCTTGCCAATGGCCGCCAAAGAACAGGCGCTCTTGCGGGCTGTGGCACAGGTGGCGCTCGTCATACACCCAGCGCCCGGCCACGCGCTGGCGCAGGCCCAGCTCTTCGAGCCAGTCCTGCACGTGGCGCGCCGCATCGCCGGGCAGCGGCAGGTAGTGCGCGCCCAGCGGACAGGCAATGTCCATCACCTGTGTGCCACGGCTGTTGCCGCCGGGGGTGTCTTCCAGCTCCAGCAGGGCAAAGTCTTCATGTCCGGCCAAGCGCAACGCACGTGCTGCCGCCAGCCCGGCCACGCCGCCGCCGGCGATGACGGTGTGGACATGGCGCGTGACATCGGGCGCGCGCGCAGGCCAGGGCTGGCGCAAGGCATGGCCACGCTCGGGTGAGGTGCCGGTAAAGCCGCCTGCCATGCGCTCTGCCGCATCGGGCGCGCAGCCCGCTGCCAGCCAGGCGGCGGGCAGGCCCAGCAGGGTGCGGCGGCGCCATGTGCCACTCATGCCGCGAAGCTGCCCCGATGGGGCGTAGGTGCCGCAACGGGCTTCACGGCGCCACCCGTCCCCATTCCGCCTCGTAGGTGTGTACCAGCACCTGGTTGGACAGGCGGTTGACCTGTGCGGGCACGCGGGCCATGTCGGCGGGAAAGTCAAACAGCAAGGGCAAAGTGGCGGTGGTCAGAAAGCGCAAGCCGCCGGGCAGATCGGCGGGCAGGCGCCAGGGGCGACGGCTGGCGATGACAAAGCCCCACTCGCCAAAGCTGGGCACGTGGGCGTGGTAGGGCGTGGCCGTCAGACCCGCTGCCTCGATGGTTTGCACCACGGTCCAGAAGCTCTGGCGCGCCACCAGGGGCGAAGTGGTTTGCACCACGGCGTAGCCGCTGGCCGACAGGCGTTGCTCCAGCAGGGCGTAAAAGCTCAGGGTGTAGAGCTTGCCCAGGTGAAAGTTGGTGGGGTCGGGAAAGTCCACCACGATCACGTCGAACGTGTCGGTGGTGTCTTCCAGCCACTTGAAGGCGTCGGTGTTGACCACGCGCAGCTTGGGCGAGGCCAGCGCGCCGCCGTTCAGGCGCGCCAGCTCGGGCTGCTGGGCAAACAGGCGGGTCATGGCCGGGTCCAGCTCCACCAGGGTGATGCTTTGCACGCTGGGGTATTTGAGGATTTCGCGCACGGCCATGCCATCGCCGCCGCCCAGCACGGCCACGCGGCGCGGGTTGCCGTGCGCGGCCATGGCGGGGTGCACCAGGGCTTCGTGGTAGCGGTATTCGTCGCGCTCGGCAAATTGCAGGTTGCCGTTGAGAAACAGGCGGTGGCCAGAGTGGCCGTCGCCGGGGCTGTGGGTGACGATGATGCGCTGGTAGGGCGTGGTCTGGGCAAAGACCACGCGGTCTTCATACAGCCGGTCTTCGGCCAGGGTGGTGATGTGGTCAGCCCCCGCCAGCGCGGCAGCCAGCACGCCCAGCGTGACAACGCAGGCCAGCGCGTGCGCGCCCAGGTGGCGCAGCTCATGCCGGAACAGCCACAGCGCCCACACGGCCACCAGGGCGTTGAGCAGGCCAAACACCAGCCCGGTGCGCACCAGCCCCAGCTGCGGCACCAGCAGCAGCGGAAAGGCCAGCGACACGGCCAGCGCGCCCAGGTAGTCGAAGGTGAGCACCTGCGACACCAGCTCTTTCAGCTGCACGTTGCGCCGCAGGATGCGCATGACCAGCGGAATTTCCAGCCCCACCAGCATGCCCACCAGCAGCACCAGGCCATACAGCAGCCAGCGAAAGGCTCCAGGCGCCCAGGCATTGGCCAGAAAGAGCAGCGCAGGCAGCAGCCCGCCAGCCAGTGCCACCAGCAGCTCGATGCGCAAAAAGTGCGCGGGCAGCTGCCGCTCGAAAAAGCGCGACAGGTACGAGCCGATGCCCATGGCAAACAGGTAGCTGCCGATGATGGTGGAAAACTGCAGCACCGAGTCGCCCAGCACATAGCTGGCGATGGCGCCCGCCGCCAGCTCGTACAGCAGCCCGCAGGCCGCCACCACGAACACGCTGGCCAGCAGGGCGATTTCGATGGGCTGGGGCAGGCGCCGCTCGACAGCAGATGTCACAGCGCAGCACCGTCTTGCAGCATGGCGGGCACGGCGGCTTCCAGCGCAGGCAAATGTCCGTCAATGACGGCACGCACCGTCAGCGGATCGATATGGCCCAGGTAGTTGTGCACCCGTATGTTGCGAAACGCCGTGATCTGCCGCCATGGAATGTGCGCATGCACCTGTTTTTGCACTTCTGGCAGATGCTGCGTGGCTTCGGAAAGGGTTTGCAGGTTGCGCAGGGCGGCGTCGTACAGGATGAGGTCTTGCGTCATGTCGCCGCGCGCCTGTATCTGGCGCAGGCGGTCCATGGCATCGAGCACGTGCCGCGCATGGGCCTGCCGGTCTTTAGCGCTCACAAATCCACCGCCTCTTGCAGCACACGGGCCTGGATGTGGGGACTGAGTTCGTGTTCGGGCACCAGATCCACCGGGCGGGACAACAGGCGCGAGAGCTGCTCGGCCAGCGACAGCCGCTGGGAAAACAGGTCGTAGCCGCGTGGCAGCTCGACCAGAAAATCCACATCGCTGCCCAGCGTTTCTTCTCGTCTGACGGCGGAGCCGAACACGCGCAAACGCCCAGCGCCATGTTGGCGCGCCAAGCAGCGAATGACTTCACGCTGATTGAGCAAATCATCCAGCAGCATGGGCATTGATGCTACACGCGCCCCGGGTTTTCAGCCGCCATGAATGGCTGCGGCCACGATGATGCTGATGCCCAAGCACATGGCGGCAACCACCAGGGCCAGGGCGCGGTTTTGCTTTTCGACGATTTCCCGCCACAGGTTCACGGGCGTGATCTTGTCGATGAGCACAAAGCACAGCCAGAACACCGCCACGCCCACCAGGGCGAACAGGATGGAGCCGAAAAAGACGGCGGGGCGAAACCATTCGATGTCCATGTCGAAAACCTCCGTGTTGGCAAATACCTTATTTGTGCCCGCCGCCTGAGCTGTAGCCGCCCCATGAGCCGCCGGTGGTGCGGCTGTAGCTGCTGTTTTGGCAGTTGGGCTGATCGGGCGGGCAGTCGTCGCTGCTGCACATGGCCAGCAGCATCATGGCGATAAACACCACGATGATGAGCGTGACCACGCTGATGCTGCGCGCGGGGGTAAAGGGGCTGGCGTCAGTCGCTTCCAGCCGGCTGGCGGGCAGGCCAAAGGCTTGGGCCACCTGGCTGGCGTCGATCTTCTCGCCCGCCGACCAGGTGATTTCATGCGCGCTTTGCTCGGACGACAGCAGTTTGTGGCCGTTGGCGTAGTCGCGGTTTTGCGTAGTCTGGCCCAGCTGCACTTGCCAGTAGAACTCGCCCAGCACGGCGGTGGTGTGGGCGGTGTAGGCCCATTGCAGTGCGTAGCGGATGCCCTGGTAGACAGCGCTGCGGCGTTTTTTCTCCACCGTGGGCGCGTCGGTGAGGGGGCGTACCAGGCTCCAGCCCTCGTCGCTGCTGACCAGAAAGCAAAAGCCTTGCTGGGCGTTGTAGAGCAGGTATTCCGTCCAGTTGAAGCTTTCGTCGTCGCCGGGAGCGCGGCCGGTGCGCGCCTGGTAGCCCACCACTTGCCAGGGCTGTCCCTTGAGCTGCCCTGTCGTGCCCAGGGCAATCAGGGGGCGCAGGCGCTTGTGGTTCTGCTCGGCATGGGCCAGCTCGCCGCCTACGCCCTGGCTCAGGTCGATCACGCTGGCGCACTGCGGGCAGGTGATGCTCTGGCTTTGCGCCAGCTTGGGCGCCACGGGGCTGCCGCAATGGGGGCAGCTGAAGGCGCGGCCCTGGGCCTGGGGCGCGGCGGATTCGTCCTTCAGCCCGCGCAGGGCCAGTGCGGCCAGATCCACTGGCTGGCCTTCAAACAGCGCGGGCGGGGTATCGCCATAGTCGATGGACAGCACGCGCGGCGTGGCGGCACCTTCGCCATGCCCGCCGCTGTCTTGCGAGCGCAGCTCCACCACGGTAAACACCTGGCCAGGCGGCGGCAGGCGGGGCAGCTCGCCCTGGGCCGAGTGCAACGTGGCCGCCACGTGGGAGGACACGGCCCAGTCGCGCCCGCCCAGGCGCAGGCTCTGGCCCACTTGCAGCTGGGCCGCGGCGGGCAGTGCCGTGCCGGGCGGCAGGGCGAAGGGGCGGCTGAAGACGTAGGCGCCGTTGTCTTCGCTCAGCCAGGCGCTGCTGCCGTCGGCCAGCAGCGCGTGCCATTCGGTCCACACGCCTTCGGCGTACTGGTATTGCAGGCGCCCGACCAGGTGAAAGTCTTGCCCGCCGATGTGGCCCGTGGTGCCCAGCTGCAAGGGGCTGTGGTCGTCAAACAGCTCGGCCATCTGGCCGATGCGCTTGAGCGCGTCACCTTCGCGCACCACGGTGCTGCGGCAATAGGCGCAGATGGCGTGGGTGGACTGCGCGCTTTCAAACGCCACCGGCGCGCCGCAGGACGGGCAGGGCGCGCGGTAGTGGCGCTGGGTGGCGGGCGCATTCATGCGCTGCCCCCGGCCAAGAAATAAAAGCGAAAAACGGCATTTGCGCTTGACTGACAAGCGCAAACAGCTACATTAAGCATAGCAAACAGCTGGTGTACGTGCATTGCGCATGGCACATCCCGTCAGGCGGCGCATCGGGCGCATCGGGCG
>JAUNHQ010000060.1 GCA_030535425.1 Pseudomonadota bacterium
TTCACCATGGCCAACGTGATTGCCCGCCTGGGCCGCCCGGCCATTGTGTTTGCGCCCAACAAGACGCTGGCCGCGCAGCTGTACAGCGAATTCCGCGAGTTCTTTCCCAAGAACGCGGTGGAGTATTTCGTCAGCTACTACGACTACTACCAGCCCGAGGCCTATGTGCCGCAGCGCGATCTGTTCATTGAAAAAGACAGCGCCATCAACGAGCACATCGAGCAAATGCGCCTTTCGGCCACCAAAAGCGTGCTGGAGCGGCGCGACGTGGTCATCGTGGCCACGGTGTCGGCCATCTACGGCATTGGCGCGCCCGACGACTACTTGCAAATGCGCCTGATCCTGAAAGTGGGCGGCAAGCTGGGCCAGCGCGACGCCATTGCGCAGCTGGTGGCCATGCAGTACCAGCGCAACGACATGGACTTTGCGCGCGGCAGCTTTCGCGTGCGGGGCGACACGATCGACGTGTTTCCGTCTGAACACTCCGAGCTGGCCGTGCGCATCGAGCTGTTTGACGACGAGATCGAGGCCATCAGCCTGTTTGACCCCCTCACCGGCCGCGTGCAGCAAAAAGTGCCGCGCTTTGTGGTCTACCCCAGCAGCCACTACGTCACCCCGCGCGAAAAAACCCTGGCTGCGGTTGAAAGCATCAAGCTGGAGCTGGCCGAACGCCTGAAAGTGCTGGTGGCCGATGGCAAGCTGGTCGAGGCGCAGCGGCTGGAGCAGCGCACCCGGTTTGACCTGGAAATGCTGGCCGAAGTGGGCCACTGCAAGGGCATTGAAAACTACACCCGGCACCTCTCGGGCGCGCAGCCGGGCGATCCGCCCCCCACGCTCACCGACTACCTGCCGCGCGACGCCATCATGTTTCTGGACGAAAGCCACCAGATGATCGGCCAGCTCAACGCCATGTACAACGGCGACCGCGCCCGCAAGACCACGCTGGTGGAATACGGCTTTCGCCTGCCCAGCGCGCTGGACAACCGGCCTTTGAAATTTGCCGAGTTCGAGCAGCGCATGCGCCAGGTCATCTTCGTCAGCGCTACCCCGGCCGACTACGAAAAACAGCACGCCAGCAAAGTGGTGGAACAGGTGGTGCGCCCCACCGGCCTGGTAGACCCCGAAGTGCAGGTGCGCCCCGCCACCCACCAGGTGGACGACGTGCTGCAAGAAATCCGCCTGCGCGTGGACAAGGGCGAGCGCGTGCTCATCACCACCCTGACCAAGCGCATGGCCGAGCAGCTGACCGAATACCTGAGCGACAACGGCGTGAAAGTGCGCTACCTGCACTCAGACGTGGACACCGTCGAGCGCGTGGAAATCATCCGCGACCTGCGTCTGGGCAGCTTTGACGTGCTGGTGGGCATCAACCTGCTGCGCGAGGGGCTGGACATTCCCGAGGTGTCGCTCGTGGCCATTCTGGACGCGGACAAGGAAGGCTTTCTGCGCGCCGAGCGCAGCCTGATCCAGACCATTGGCCGCGCCGCGCGCAACGTGCACGGCAAGGCCATTCTGTACGCCGACCGCGTGACCGACTCCATGAAAAAAGCCATGGATGAAACCGAGCGTCGCCGCGCCAAGCAAATGGCCTACAACGCGGCGCACGGCATCACCCCGCGCGGCATCGTCAAGCAGGTGCGCGATTTGATCGACGGCGTGTACAGCGACAAGGCCAGCGCCGCCGCGCCGGCGGCGGCGGCACGCACGTTGTCAGGCGCTGCGGTGGAAGAGGCCGCGCTGTCTGAAAAGGAGCTGGCCAAAGAACTCAAGCGCCTGGAAAAGCAGATGCTGGAACACGCACGCAACCTGGAGTTCGAGCAGGCCGCGCGCGTGCGCGACCAGCTGCACCTGCTCAAACAGCGCACCCTGGGCGCGCCGGGCAGCGACAGCGTGCTGGGGTAGCAGCGCGGCGGAAGAAGGCGGAAAAGAAGAGGGCGCATTCGCGCGACCCCTGCCGCACGGCCGGGGCTGGCATCTGCCGGTCAGGTCAACAAGGCAAATGGCAGTCGCAAGGGTTTGCTATGAATAAAATAGCTGAAAACCCTTGTCATTCGCGCGCAAATGGCCTTTTTTGCAAGTGGTTTTTGTGGCACTCAGGCCACGCATGCGGGTGCGGCTGGCCACCACGGGCGAGGTCTGCTGGGGGGCCACTCCAATGGCAGCCACAAGGGGCCAGCCAGGCAGACAAGGGCAGCCGCATGGCTTTGTCAGGCCGCCTTGATCACCTGGGCAATGGCTTGGCACACGTGCGCGATGTTCTTGCTGTTGAGCGCGGCCACGCACATGCGGCCGGTGTCGGTGCCGTACACGCCGAACTCGCTGCGCAGGCGCTGCATCTGCTCTTTGGAAAGGCCCGAGTAGCTGAACATGCCCACCTGCGTGGTGATGAAGCCCATGTCCTGCTGCACACCGGCGGCCTTCAGGCCATCGACCAGCTGCTGGCGCATGGCCTTGATGCGCGTGCGCATGCCGGCCAGCTCCTGCTCCCACTGCGCGCGCAGCTCGGGGCTGTCCAGCACCATGGCCACCACGGTGGCGCCGTGAATGGGCGGGTTGCTGTAGTTGGTGCGGATCATGATCTTCAGCTGGCTGAGCACCTTGTCCGCTTCTTCCTTGCTGGCGCACACCACCGACAGCGCACCCACGCGCTCGCCGTACAGGCTGAAGCTTTTGCTGAAGGAGGTGGCGACGAAAAAGCTCAGGCCCGCCGCCACGAACTTGCCCACCACGGCGCCGTCTTCGGCCAGGCCCGCGCCAAAGCCCTGGTAGGCCATGTCCAGAAAGGCGGTGAGCTGGCGCGCTTTGACGGCGGCAATCACCTGATCCCACTGCGCGGCGCTGAGGTCATAGCCCGTGGGGTTGTGGCAGCAGGCGTGCAGCACCACGATGGTGCCGGGCGCGGCGGCTTGCAGATCGGCCAGCATGCCGTCGAAGTCCACGCGGCGGCTGGCGGCGTCGTAATAGCGGTAGCTGCCCACTTCAAAACCGGCCTGGGTGAACAGGGCGCGGTGGTTTTCCCAGCTGGGGTCGGAAATCAGCACCTTGGCGCCGGGGTTCAGGCGCCTGAGAAAGTCTGCGCCGATCTTCAGCGCGCCCGTGCCGCCCAGGCCCTGCACCGTGGCCACGCGGCCGGCCTTGAGCACTTCGGCATCGGCGCCGAAGACCAGGCGCTTGACGGCGGCGTCGTACGCGGCCACGCCGTCGATGGGCAGATAGCCACGCGGCTTGGGGCTGGCCATCAGTGCTTTTTCAGCGGCTTGCACGCATTGCAGCAGCGGCAGCTTGCCGTTGTCGTCGAAATACACGCCCACGCCCAGGTTGACCTTGCGGGGGTTGGTGTCGGCGGCAAATTGCTCGTTCAGGCCCAGGATGGGGTCGCGCGGGGCCATTTCGACGGCGGAAAAGAGGGACATGATGGGTGTGCGGTCGGTGGAAGAAGCGAAGCTTCGGATTCTAGCGCCGCGCCCGTTCAGGCCGGCCTGACCCGGATCGCCGTCTTGTTGACGAACGCGGCCAGCCGCTCCTGCACGTCGTGCCCCTGCTGGATCAGGGCCCCGACCAGACCTTCGGTGAACAGCCCGCCGGTGGCCGACATGTCGGCGATGCGGCGACTTGAGATGGCCTCACAGACGTAGGGTAGCGGGCATTCCCAGTGGCCACGACATAGCTGGTGGCTGGGCCTGACATGTCCGTCGAAGGTACGGGAAAGTCTGCGAGGTGGTTTCTATTTATGGGCGCCTTTTATCACAGAGGTAGATGTGGCACGGGCTATTAACTTCTCATTCTGAAACAGATCGGCATCCACGAACACAATCTTTCCAGTTCGGTGAATCAATCGGCCTTGTGCCTGAAGTTCTCCTTCAGTCGCGGCCCCAATGAACTGGACATTCATTTCCAAGGTGACAGCGTATTCGCCTTGGTCGAGGGTCGTAAGCGTTGCGATTCCCATCGCCTCGTCAAGCATCGCTGCAAGCATGCCGCCTTGAACGTGCCCAGCAGGATTGAGGAATGAGGCTGCTGCACGCATGGAAAGACTAACTTTCCCCGATGCAGCATGGTCAACCTTCAAACCAAGCAGGGCCGCCGAAGGTGGCATTGAGAGCTTTCCTGTTGCGATGAGCGAAAAGAGATTTTTCGATATAGGTTCGCTTGTCATACGGCTCCTTTTTGCTGAGTGATTGTTCTATCGGTTTCGCGTGGTATTTCCTTTTCATCAGAGCACGGCCAATCGCTACAGACGAGCGGGTCCATGATTTGGCAAAAAGTGAAAGAAAAAGGACGAAAGGCTGAATTTTATGGCCGCGGCCAGGCCCGGCCACGCGCGTTTCAGCGGCCATCCATGAGCTTTTGCACCAGTTCGGCGGCGGTGCCGGCCTGGTATTTGCGCATCAGGCGCGCGCGGTAGATTTCCACCGTGCGGTGGCTGATGCCCAGCGCGCGGCCGGTTTCCTTGGCCGTCAGCCCTTGCATGAGGTGCGCGGCCACTTCGCGCTCGCGCGGGGTGAGCGGGGCGGTCACGGGGCGCTGGGCGCTCAGGTCCTCGAACGTCCAGATGCCTGCGTCGTGCGGCGCCTGGCGGTGAATGGCCCGGCCCGTCACATGGCACCAGAACAGCTGCCCCGCCAGCCGCCCGCCCACGCGGCGCATCACGCGGTTGTCGGCGTACAGGCCGTCGCGGTTCATGATGGGTGCAATGCGCGCGCCGGTGCGCTCGTACTCGTCGGCGCTGGGGTAGAGGATGCGAAAGCTCTGGCCAATCAGCTGCTCGGGCGTGGCGCCAAAAATCTCGCACACGCGCTCGTTGCAGTCCACGATGTGGCGCTGGCGCGAAAGAATCAGCCCCACGGGCGCGCGCTGAAAGACAAGCTGGTAATCGGGCTGGGCAGCAGGGGAGGCGGGGTTAGCCATTACGAAATACTACGTATGTGGCTACGTAGTATCGTGCGGGCTGCGGCGCGCGAGCCGCGCGCTTTTTTCATCTGCGATCCACCTGCCAGGAGAGACATTCAAGTGAACAAGATCTACCCCTCGGCCGCCGAGGCGCTCAAGGGCGTCGTGCGCGACGGCCAGTTGATTGCCGTGGGCGGCTTTGGCCTGTGCGGCATTCCCGAAGCCCTGATTGACGCGCTGCAAGCCAGCGGCGTGAAAGACCTCACCGTCATCAGCAACAACGCCGGCGTGGACGGCTTTGGCTTGGGCAAGCTGCTGGAGACGCGCCAGATCAAGAAGATGATCAGCAGCTACGTGGGCGAGAACAAGGAGTTCGAGCGCCAGTACCTGGCTGGCGAGCTTGAGCTGGAGTTCACCCCCCAGGGTACGCTGGCCGAAAAGCTGCGCGCCGGCGGCGCGGGCATTCCCGCCTTTTTCACCCGCACCGGCGTGGGCACGCTGGTGGCCGAGGGCAAGGAGCTGCGCGAGTTTGGCGGCAAGACCTATGTGATGGAGCACGCGCTGTTTCCCGAGGTGGCGCTGGTCAAGGCCGACATTGCCGACCGCAGCGGCAACCTGCGCTTTAACCTGACGGCGCGCAACTTCAACCCCGCCGCCGCCATGGCGGGCAAGGTGTGCATCGTGGAGGTCGAGCGCGTGGTGGCCACGGGCGAGATTGCGCCCGATGACGTGCACCTGCCCGGCATTTACGTGCACCGCATCGTGCACAACCCCACGCCTGAAAAGCGCATTGAAAAGCGCACCACCCGCGACCGCAAGGTTTGACCGCACCCGCATAAGGAGATACCGCAAATGGCTTGGACCCAAGACCAGATGGCCGCGCGCGCGGCCAAGGAGCTGCAAGACGGCTTTTACGTCAACCTAGGCATCGGCATTCCCACGCTGGTGGCCAACCACGTGCCCGACCACGTGGAGGTGTGGCTGCAATCGGAAAACGGCATGCTGGGCATCGGCCCCTTTCCGTACGAGGACGAGGTGGACGCCGACCTCATCAACGCGGGCAAGCAGACCGTCACCACCATCAAGGGCAGCAGCATTTTTGGCAGCCACGAATCCTTTGCCATGATCCGCGGCGGCAAGATCAACCTGTCCATCCTGGGCGCCATGCAGGTGACCGACAAGGGCGATCTGGCCAACTGGATGATTCCGGGCAAGATGGTCAAGGGCATGGGCGGCGCCATGGACCTGGTGGCCGGGGTGGAGCGCGTGATCGTGCTCATGGAACACGTGGCGCGCAAGAAAGACGGCACCACCGATCTGAAGATCCTGCCCGAATGCACCCTGCCGCTGACCGGTGTGGGCGTGGTGGACCGCATCATCACCGACCTGGGCGTGTTTGACGTGACCCCCGAGGGCCTGAAAGTGATTGAGCTGGCCGAAGGCGTGACGCTGGAAGAGGCGCAGAGCAAAACCGGCGTGCCGCTGCTGAGCTGAAGCCTGCCTTCGCCGCCAGGCAGCCCAGGCGCCTCTCTCGAGAGGCGCTTTTTCATCCCGGCCTGCATTGGGGTCGTGACACAATTGCTTCCCATGTTTTTCACACTGCCTACGATCATGACCTGGACGCGCATTGTCGCGATACCACTCATCGTAGGCGTGTTCTATTTGCCTCTGGATCCGGCTACTTGCAACCTGATTGCCACCATCATGTTCATCGTCTTCGCATGGACGGATTGGCTGGACGGCTACCTGGCACGGCGGCTCAACCAGACGTCGTCCTTCGGCGCCTTTCTGGACCCCGTGGCGGACAAATTTCTCGTTTGCGCCTCTGTGCTTGTGCTCGTGCATTTGCAGCGCACCGACGTGTTTGTGGCCCTCATCATCATCGGGCGCGAGATCGCCATTTCCGCTTTGCGTGAGTGGATGGCGCAGATCGGCGCCAGCAAGAGCGTGGCCGTGCATATGGTGGGCAAGCTCAAGACCACCGTGCAAATGGTGGCTATTCCTTTCCTGCTGTACGACGGCTGGCTGCTGGGTGTCATCCACACCAGAGCCTGGGGCCAGGTGCTGATCTGGCTGGCCGCCGTGCTCACCGTCTGGTCCATGGTGTATTACTTGCAAAAGGCGCTACCTGAAATCCGGGCACGTGTGCGTGGATAGAGCGGGTTTGACGGGTTGTTTCTGCGACCCTGGCAACGGGGGTAATCCCTGCGTCGTCGCCTTTGGCATACAGCCAAGGTCAAGTTTGTGAATTCTTGTTGCGGCACGCGCGCCCTGGCTGTTTTTGGTTCCAGCAAGCAAGGCAATTGGGTCTAGAATGCGACCCTCACAGCGGCAGGCCAAAGGCGCTGCCGCAGCCTGTCAAGCATTCCAGGGGTTTCTACCTGGCGGATACATCAAAGCGGCCAGAAGCTGGCAGCGCCAACACCAAAGACCGCATCTCTTTTTGTGCAAATTCTTCTTTCTGATTAGAGGGGCACCTTCGTGAACAAGACCGAGCTGATCGAACACATTGCCAATAACGCCGATATCTCCAAAGCTGCCGCCACGCGCGCGCTGGAGGCAGCCATCGGTGCCGTCAAAACCACATTGCGCAAAGGTGGTGCCGTGTCCCTGGTAGGTTTTGGCACCTTCACCGTGGGCAAGCGTGCTGCCCGCACCGGCCGCAATCCCCGCACGGGCGCCACGATTAAAATCAAGGCTGCCAAGGTGCCCAAATTCCGTCCTGGCAAGGCGCTGAAAGATGCTCTGAACTGAGTTTTTCGCGCAGTTCAGGTGGGGTGCTTAGCTCAGTTGGTAGAGCGGCGCCCTTACAAGGCGTAGGTCGGCGGTTCGACCCCGTCAGCACCCACCACTTGCAGCAAAGGCGAACCCAGGTTCGCCTTTTTCATTTTCTGTCTGACTGACACTTCCCCAGCTTTTTGCTTCTTCGAGAAAGTCTCGCGCATGTTCGACATCGTCCGCAAACACACCAAGCTCATGATGGGGGTGTTGTTCGTGCTGATCATTCCATCGTTCGTGCTCTTTGGCATAGAGGGCTATACGCGCTTCAATGATGCAGCCACCAAGGTGGCTACTGTGGATGGTCAAGCCATCACGCAGATGGAGTGGGACAGAGCCCACCAGCTGGAGGTTGATCGGCTTCGCACGGCCAACCCTGGCCTGGAGCTGGCGCTGCTGGACACCCCTGCCATGCGCTATGCCACGCTTGAGCGACTGGTGCGTGAGCGCGTGCTGGCGGTGGCGGCTGCTGATGAGCACCTGGGCATCAGCGATGCGCGCCTGTCGGCTGCGCTGCAAAGCGACCCCACCATTGCCGCTTTCCGCCGGGCTGATGGCAGTATGGACATGGAGGCCTATACCCGCCTGCTTGCCGCGCAGGGGTTGACCCCTGAAGGCTTTGAGGCCCGCGTGCGCGCCGACATGGCCAGCCAGCAGGTGCTGGCCGGTGTGATGCAAAGCAGTTTTGCCAGCCAGGCGCAGGCCAATGTGGCCATGAACGCTTTCCTGGAGCAGCGCGAAGTGCGCGTACAGACATTCAAGCCTGCCGATTTCGTCAGCAAGATCACGCCTGCCGATGCTGACCTGCAAGCCTATTACCAGCAGCACATTGCCCAGTACCAAGCGCCGGAAACCGCCAGCATCGAATACATCGTGCTGGATCTGGACACCGTCAAGAAGGGTATCCAGGTCAGCGAGCAGGATTTGCGCACTTACTACGACAGCAACGCGGCCTCGCTGGGCGAGCCGGAAGAGCGCCGTGCAGCGCACATCCTCATCGCTGCACCTAAAGATGCCCCTGCCACCGAACGCGAGCAGGCGCGCGCTACGGCCACCAAGCTGCTGGAACAACTGCGCCAGTCACCTGACAGTTTTGGCGACATGGCGCGGCAGTCTTCTCAAGACGAAGTCAGCGCAGCCAGTGGCGGTGACCTGGGCACTTTCCGCCGTGACCGTGGCATTCACCCCGCCATCACCGAAGCGACTTATGCCCTGGCCAAAGTGGGCGACATCAGCGACCTGGTGGAAAGCGACTTTGGCTACCACATCGTTCGTCTGACCGAGATCAAGCCTGCGAATGTGCCGCCGTTCGACAAACTTCGCCCCCAGCTTGAAGAGCAGTTGCGCACCCGCGAGGCGCAAAGCCGGTTTTCCGAGTTGGCCGATGAATTCCGCAATGGTGTCTATGAGCAGTCTGACAGCCTCCAGCCTGTGGCTGACAAGCTCAAGCTCACCGTGCACAAGGTTGACAACATCACCCGCAACCCGGCGCCTGGCGCGACGGGCCCGCTGGCCAGTGACAAGCTGCTGGCGGCCGTGTTCAGCGCCGACGCCATTGAGCGCAAGCGCAACACCGAAGCCACGGAAACCGGTGCCAACCAGCTGGCCTCCGCCCGCGTGACGGCGCACAGCCCGGCCCATGCTCGCGCATTCGAGGAAGTCAAGGATGACGTGCGCAAGGCATTCGTGGCCCAGCGTGGTGCCGAAATGGCTCGTACAGAAGGCCAGGCGCGTCTGAAAGCATGGACAGAGCAACCCGCCAGCGCCACTGGTTTGCCGGCGGCCATCACCCTTTCGCGTGAAAACCCGCAGGGGCAACCCCCTCAGCTGGTCGAAGCCGTGCTGCGGGCAGATCCTGCCAAGCTGCCTTCTTTCATCGGTGTCGATTTGGGCGCAGACGGCTACGCCGTGGCGCAGATTGAGAAAGTGGTGCCGCGTGCAGAGCCGAGCAGTGAGCAGGCTGCAGGAGATTTGCAGCGCTATGACCAAGTGTGGGCCATGGCCGAGGGCCGAAGCTACTACGACATGCTGCGTACCCGCTACAAGGCCCAGATCCTGGTGCCAGAGCCTGCCGGCCTGGCGGCGGCGCAGTGAGAGCATGGAGCTGAGGCCAGTGGCACCAACATGTGCTGCTTCATTGCTGAAGGGCTCAGTGGTGCTGGGTTAAAAATACCATTTGCGCGCATCTGGCAAAGGATTTTAGCTATATAAAATATAGCTAAAAGAGTATTCGGCAGGTGTGAGTGCGCAGGTGCTGGGCAGGGAGTGCACGCTGTGCCTGTGGCGCGGATGTTCTGGCAGAGCTGCCTGTTTCACGCGCACTGGGCTTGCCCAGGCTTTCCAGGCCTGTCTGGCAGCGCCCGCAAGACAGGTTTAAGAGAAAAGCCAAAGCCGCCACGTATGGCGGCTGACGGAGACAAGGGGCAGGTCAGAAAAGATTGGTTATAATCGCTGGCTCTTGACGGTGGCTGTAGCTCAGTTGGTAGAGTCCCAGATTGTGATTCTGGTCGTCGTGGGTTCGAGTCCCATCAGCCACCCCAGTACATGCCAAAGCCCGCCATCCTTCGTGGATGGCGGGCTTTTTTCATTCATGTCAGTTGGGACACTTGGGTCATGGGGCTTGCCGATATGCACAGGTCAAAACAAAAGCCTCCGAAGAGGCTTTTGTCGATGCGCCAGAAGGAGTCACAAAGGCCAGCCTGATCGCAGGCGCAAGGCTGGTGCAGTGTGATGGCAGCAGTGTGTGCTTCAGTCGTTGCCGCTGGTCAGGCCCAGCAGAGCCAGCAGTCCCTGGAACACGTTGAAGATGTCCAGGTACAGCGCCAAGGTGGCGCTGATGTAGTTGGTTTCGCCGCCGTCAATGATCTGCTTGAGGTCATACAGCATGTACAGGCTGAACACGCCGATCACCAGCGTGCTGATGACCATCATGCCCACACTGGAGCCGACGAACACGTTGACGATGGCGCCCACGAACACGACCAGCGCACCCACGAACAGCCATTTGCCCATGCCGGACAAATCGCGCTTGATGACGCTGGCCAGCGTGGCCATGACGAAGAACACGCCAGCGGTGCCGCCCATGGCGGTCATCACCAGGTTAGCGCCGTTGGACAGGCCCAGCACGGCACCGATCAGGCGCGAGAGCATCAACCCCATGAAGAACGTGAAGGCCAGCAGCACAGGCACGCCAGCGGCGGAGTTTTTGGTTTTTTCGATCGCGAACATGAAGCCAAAGGCACCAGCCAGGAACACGATCAGGCCCAGGCCACCCGAAAGGCTGCGGGTGATGCCCGTGGCCACGCCCAGCCAGGCGCCCAGCACGGTGGGGATCAGGCTGAGTGCCAGCAACCAGTAGGTGTTGCGCAGCACCTTGTTGCGCTGCGCCAGCACGGCGCTTTGCGTGCCGTAGGCCAAGGTGGGGGTGGGGTTGTTCATGCGGTGGTCTCTCCTGCAATCAAAGGGTGGGGAAGAAGGGCGCTGCTGCCGTATGTATGGTGCGGCAACCACAGTCTGTCTCATTTTACGTAGAAAAATTCCCTGCAATATCAAGGGGATGCGCAGGTTCGGCGGGAGGGTTGGCAGCGCCTTGGCCAGCCGCTTCCAGTCCGCTGTGAAAGTGCTGCAGCATGGCTTGGGCGGCACTGGCGCTGTCGTGTGCGGCCAGGGCAGCCATGAGGGCGGCATGCTCTTGCAGCGAGGCTTGCAGGCGGCCTGCTTTCAGCAGCGAATGCTGGCGGTGCAGCTTCATGACCTTGCGCAGGTCTTGCACCATTTGCAGGCGCCATTTGTTGTCGGCCAGCTCCAGCAGGCGCAGGTGAAAGGCTTCGTTGAGGGTGAAAAAGCGCGTGGCATCGTCCACGGCGGCGGCCAGCTCGCCGTGCAGGGCTTGCAGCTCGCGCAGCTGCGCGTCGCTGGCGTGGCGGGCCACGGCCTGGGCGGCGTCGGTTTCCAGCAAAGCCAGCAGGTGGTACACGTCGGCCAGGTCCTTGGGTGTGCTTTCGGTCACGTAGGCGCCGCGCCGCACCTTCATGGTGACCAGCCCTTCGGCGGCCAGCACTTTCAGCGCCTCGCGCAGCGGGGTGCGGCTGATGCCCAGCTCTTGCGCAATCTTCAGCTCGTCCACCCAGTCGCCCGGTTGCAGCTCGCGCGCGTAAATGCGCTGGCGCAGGCGCTCGGCCACTTCTTCGTAAAGGGCGCGGGGGGCTAGGCGGGTCATGCGGTGGGGCACAAAAAAGCTGGGGCGATTGTAGCCGTTGGCTTGATTTTGAATTAATAATTACGGCTGCAATTTCCGGTGACCGCTGGGCCGTGCCGTCTGCTGTGGGGCGGCGCGCTGTCTTGGCGGTTTTTTTACAAGCCACGGGCGTCTTGGTCTTCTTTTTCTCAAGCCGCCGCGCAAAAAAGCGTTTTGCCATGAGCTCTGACAAGCAGCCCACCTTCAAGCAATCCACCCTGGCCGATTGGCACAAAGCCGCGCAAAAGTCCGCCCCCGGCGGTGACGTGGCGGCGCTGAACTGGCTGACGCCCGATGGCATCACGGTCAAGCCGCTGTACACGGCCGAGGACACCCAGGGCCTGCCCTACGCCAACACGCTGCCGGGCTTTGAGCCGTTTTTGCGCGGCCCGCAGGCCACCATGTACGCCGTGCGGCCCTGGACGATTCGCCAATACGCCGGTTTTTCCACGGCGGAAGAGTCCAACGCCTTTTACCGCAAGGCGCTGGCCGCTGGCGGGCAGGGCGTTTCCGTGGCCTTTGATCTGGCCACGCACCGCGGCTACGACTCTGACCACCCACGCGTGACGGGCGACGTGGGCAAGGCCGGCGTGGCCATCGACAGCGTGGAGGACATGAAGATCCTGTTCGACGGCATTCCGCTGGACAAGGTGAGCGTCAGCATGACCATGAATGGCGCGGTGCTGCCCATTCTGGCGGGCTACGTGGTGGCAGCGGAAGAGCAGGGCGTGCGGCAAGACCAGCTCAGCGGCACCATCCAGAACGACATCCTCAAGGAGTTCATGGTCCGCAACACCTACATCTACCCGCCCGAGCCGTCGATGCGCATCATTGGCGACATCATTGCCTACACGGCCGAGCACATGCCCAAGTTCAACTCCATCAGCATCTCGGGCTACCACATGCAAGAGGCCGGGGCCAACCAGGCGCTGGAGCTGGCCTTTACCCTGGCCGACGGCAAGGAGTATGTGAAAACCGCCCTGGCCAAGGGCATGGACGTGGACGCCTTTGCGGGCCGCCTGTCCTTCTTCTGGGCCATTGGCATGAACTTCTATCTGGAAATTGCCAAGATGCGCGCCGCCCGCCTGCTGTGGTGCCGCATCATGAAGGAATTCAACCCGCAGAACCCCAAGAGCCTGATGCTGCGCACCCACTGCCAGACCAGCGGCTGGAGCCTGACCGAGCAAGACCCCTACAACAACGTGGTGCGCACCACCATCGAGGCCATGGCCGCCGTGTTTGGCGGCACCCAAAGCCTGCACACCAACGCGCTGGACGAGGCCATTGCCCTGCCCACCGAGTTCTCGGCCCGCATCGCGCGCAACACGCAGCTCATCATTCAGGAAGAAACGCACATCACCAACGTGGTCGATCCCTGGGCCGGCAGCTACATGATGGAAAGCCTGACCCAGCAAATGGCCGACGCGGCCTGGAAGATCATTGAAGAAGTCGATGCCATGGGCGGCATGACCAAGGCGGTGGACTCGGGCTGGGCCAAGCTCAAGATTGAAGCCGCTGCCGCTGAAAAGCAAGCGCGCATCGACAGCGGCAAAGACGTGATCGTCGGCGTCAACAAATACAAGCTGGCCAAGGAAGACCCGGTGGACATTCTGGAGGTGGACAACCTCAAAGTGCGCGAGGCGCAGATTGCCCGCCTGAAAGATATCAAGCAAAAAAGGGATGGCGCGCGCGTGCAGCAAGCGCTGGAAGCTATCACAAAAATAGCAGAAACCGGCCAGGGCAACCTGCTGGCCGCCGCCATTGAAGCCATACGCGCCCGCGCCACCGTGGGCGAAGTGAGTGACGCCATGGAAAAAGTCTTCGGCCGCCACCGCGCCGACACGCAAAAAGTCACCGGCGTGTACGCCGCCGCCTACGACTCAGCCGAAGGCTGGGACAAGCTCAAGGCCGAAATCAGCCAGTTTGCCGAAGAAGAAGGCCGCCGCCCGCGCGTGATGATCGCCAAGCTGGGCCAGGACGGGCACGACCGCGGCGCCAAGGTGGTGGCCACCGCCTTTGCCGATCTGGGCTTTGACGTGGACATTGGTAGCCTCTTCCAAACCCCAGAGGAATGCGCCCGCCAGGCCATTGAAAACGACGTGCACGCCGTCGGTGTCAGCACCCTGGCCGCCGGCCACAAAACCCTGGTGCCCGCCATCATCCAGGCCCTGAAAGATCAGGGGGCGGACGACATCGTGGTGTTTGTGGGCGGCGTCATCCCCCGGCAGGACTACGACTTCTTGTACGACGCCGGCGTCAAAGGCATCTACGGCCCCGGCACCCCCATTCCGGCCAGCGCCAAGGATGTGCTGGAGCAGATCAAAAAAGCCGTGGCCTGACGTTGGCCCAGCGCGATAAAACCCGGGTGATACCGTTCTCGCGCTACCGCCTGCCCGATGGGCAGGCGTTTGAAATTCTTTGAGGCACCGATGCCTTCGGCACCGCAAAAGGACTGCACCATGCCCGCCTTGTCACTCCGCCTGGATGAAGAACTGGACATGCGCCTGGCGCAGGAAGTGGCGCGCCGCAAGACCACCAAAGCGCAGTTTGTGCAACAGCTGCTGCGCGAGGCCTTGGCGCCGCGCGATCCGGTGGCCTTGCTGCACGCCGTGCGCGCGCAATATGGCTTGCCCGATGCCAGCGACGAATCCGTGCCTTTAACGGATCGCTCGCAAAACGTCAAAACCTTGGCGCGACTTTTATCGCTACCGCCTGCCCGATGGGCGGGCGTTTGAGATGGTGTGAAGGCCGCGAACGAGGAAAAAATGACGCCTGAACACATCTGCCAACACCTGCTGCACGGCCCCGCGCCTGCCCGGCGCCGCGCCATGGCCAAGGCCATCACGCTGCTGGAATCCACCCGCGCCGACCACCGCGCGCAGGGCGATGAGCTGCTCACGGCCCTGCTGCCGCACACGGGCCGTTCGCTGCGGCTGGGCATCAGCGGCGTGCCGGGGGTGGGCAAAAGCACCTTCATTGAATCGCTGGGCGTGTACCTGATTGAAAAGGGCCACCGCGTGGCCGTGCTGGCGGTGGACCCGTCGTCCAGCGTGTCGGGCGGCTCCATCCTGGGCGACAAAACGCGCATGGAGCGCCTGTCCACGCTGGAAGCGGCCTACATCCGCCCCAGCCCCAGCGGCGGCACGCTGGGCGGCGTGGCCGAGAAAACGCGCGAAGCCATGTTGGTGTGCGAGGCCGCCGGCTACGACGTGGTGCTGGTGGAAACCGTGGGCGTGGGCCAGTCTGAAACGGCTGTGAGCGGCATGACCGACATGTTCGTGCTGCTGCAACTGCCCAACGCGGGCGACGATTTGCAGGCCATCAAAAAAGGCGTGATGGAGCTGGCCGACCTGGTGGTCATCAACAAGGCCGACATCGACCCCGCCGCCGCCACGCGCGCCCGCGCGCAAATCCAGTCGGCCCTGCGCCTGCTGGGCCTGCACGGCAACCCCGAGCGCCTGGCGCACGGGCCGGCGGATGCGGCCAACCCGGCGCATGCCCTGGCCCGCTGGCAGCCGCAGGTGATTCAGATCAGCGGCCTCAAGGGCGAGGGGCTGGAGGCGTTTTGGAACGCCGTGACGCAATACCAAACCCTGCAATCGGCCAATGGCGGGCTGGCCAAGCGCCGCCAGCAGCAGGCCCTGGCGTGGATGTGGGACCGCATCGACGCGGGGCTGAAAACCGCTTTTCGCCAGCACGCGGGGGTGCAGGGCGCTTTGCCCGCCACCGTGCAGGCCGTGGCCCAGGGGCAACTGCCCGCGTCCACGGCGGCGCGCCGCTTGCTGGCGCTGGCCGGTGTGGGGGCCGATGCGGCAGCAGCGGGTGCTGCCGTTGCTGACATCACCGCCCCCGCTGCCGTGGAGCCGCGCGCATGACGCACACGCCAGCGGGCCAGCCCGCCACACTGGCTGCGCCACCGCGCGGCCCGTCTGCTGCCACGGGGCCGGATGGGCAGGCGCTGGATGATTTGATGCCTGAAGCATTGGCGCCCGATGCCCTGACCCCCGATGACCTGGCGCGTATTGTGCAGGCGCCGGGCTGGCAGGGCGGGCACGTGGCGGTGGTGGATCTGGCCGCAGGCCCAGTCGTTGTCAAAGGCTGCCGCCCCGCGCGCAGCGTGGGCAGCTACCGCCTGCGCTACCAGGCGCTGAACACCCTGGCGCGCGTGCTGGGCCTGCCGTTTTTGAAAGCCGCGCCCGCGCACGGTGGCGAGCGCGGGCAGGCCGTGGAAGTGGCCCGCCTGCGCGCCCTGCGCGCCCCCGGCGCGCCCGTGCCCGCCGTGCTGCACGTGGCGCCCAGCCACTTCGTCATGCAGTGGCTGGGGCGCGACCACCTGGCCACCTTGCTGCACGCGCGCCACCCGCAGGCCGCCGCGCTGTGGCAAGAGGCGGGCCAGGCCCTGGTGCGCCTGCACGCGGCGGGCCAGTATTTGAGCCAGGGCTTTGCGCGCAACATCATCGTCAACACCCGCGCGCAGCCGCCGCGCCTGGGCGGCATGATCGACTTTGAGGACGACCCGCTGGAAGTCATGCCCCTGCCCGAAGCGCAGCTGCGCGACTGGCTGGCCTTTTTGCACAGCAGCTTGTGGATGCTGCCCCTGTCCACCGCTGAGGTGGATGCTTGCCTGGACACCTGGCTGGCCAGCGAAAGCCCTGCCGTGCGCGCCCTGTTTGCCCGCGCCTGCCAGCGCCTGGGCTGGCTGCGCCACCTGCCCGCCAGCCGCCGCCTGGGGCGCGACACGCTGGCGCTGCAAGTCACCGCCGCGTGCGCGCACCGCTACGCCCAGCGCGCCGCCCGTGCATCCGCTGCACGTGCATCTGCCACCCCCGTGCCCGATGCCCGTGCGCCCGATGCCGCGCAGCAGCCCGCAACCCCCATGCCGCCCGCGCCGCAGGGCAGGGCGGCCAGCCATCAAAAACCATAGCTGCTGCCACGCGCCACATACCAGATTTAAATGAAAACCACCTGAAAACCGCATGTAACGCGCGCAAGCAGCTCATTTTTTAATAGCTCTGCCGCGTTTGGCATTCCTGCTGAACCGACTTGAAACGAAAGGGCCTTTTAGCCATGAAGCAAATCCTGGAACAACTGGAACAAAAGCGCGCCGCCGCCCGCCTGGGCGGTGGCCAAAAGCGCATTGACGCGCAGCACGCCAAAGGCAAGCTCACCGCGCGCGAGCGCATCGAGGTGCTGCTGGACGCGGGCAGCTTTGAGGAATGGGACATGTTCGTCGAGCACCGCTGCGCCGACTTTGGCATGGACCAAACCCACATCCCCGGCGACGGCGTGGTCATCGGCTACGGCACCATCAACGGGCGGCTGGTCTTTGTTTTCAGCCAGGACTTCACCGTCTTTGGCGGCGCATTGAGCGAAGCGCACGCCGAAAAAATCTGCAAGCTCATGGACCAGGCCATGAAAGTGGGCGCCCCCGTCATCGGCCTGAACGACTCGGGCGGCGCGCGCATTCAAGAAGGCGTGGCCTCGCTGGGCGGCTATGCCGAGGTGTTCCAGCGCAACGTCATGGCCAGCGGCGTCATCCCGCAAATCAGCATGATCATGGGGCCGTGCGCGGGCGGCGCGGTGTATTCGCCCGCCATGACCGACTTCATCTTCATGGTCAAAGACACCAGCTACATGTTCGTCACCGGGCCTGAAGTCGTCAAAACCGTCACCCACGAAACCGTCACCGCCGAAGAGCTGGGCGGCGCGCTCACCCACACCGGCAAAAGCGGCGTGGCCGACCTGGCCTTTGAAAACGACGTGGAAGCCCTGCTCATGCTGCGGCGCTTTTTCAACTACATCCCCGCCAGCAACCGCGAAAAAGCCCCCTACCGCCCCACGCAAGACCCGGCCGACCGTGCCGACGAAAGCCTCAACACCCTGGTGCCCGACAACCCCAACCTGCCCTACGACATCAAAGAGGCCATCCTCAAAACCGTGGACGACGGCGAGTTCTTTGAACTGCAACCCGACTACGCCGCCAACATCGTCATCGGCATGGCGCGCATGGACGGCAACGTCGTTGGTATCGTGGCTAACCAGCCCCTGGTGCTGGCCGGCTGCCTGGACATCAAGAGCAGCATCAAGGCCGCGCGCTTCGTGCGCTTTTGCGACGCCTTCAACATCCCCGTCATCACCTTTGTGGACGTGCCCGGCTTCATGCCCGGCACCGCGCAAGAGTACGGCGGCATCATCAAACACGGCGCCAAGCTGCTGTACGCCTACGCCGAATGCACCGTGCCCAAAATCACCGTCATCACCCGCAAGGCCTACGGCGGCGCGTATGACGTGATGGCCTCCAAACACCTGCGCGGCGACGTCAACCTGGCCTGGCCCAACGCCGAAATCGCCGTCATGGGCGCCAAGGGCGCGGTGGAAATCATCTTCCGCGAAGAAAAGAAAGACCCCGAAAAACTCGCCGCCCGCGAGGCCGAATACAAGGCCCGCTTTGCCAACCCCTTCGTGGCCGGCAGCCGCGGCTTTATTGACGACGTGATCCAGCCCCACGAAACGCGCAAGCGCATCTGCCGCAGCCTGGCCATGCTCAAAGACAAGAAGCTGGAAAACCCGTGGCGCAAGCACGGGAACATCCCGCTCTGAAGAAGGCAGGCAGGCCCAGACCATGGAAGCCCGTCTTTCACTCGTGACGCTCGGCGTGGCCG
Organism: Pseudomonadota bacterium; assembly: GCA_030535425.1. Lineage (GTDB taxonomy): Bacteria > Pseudomonadota > Gammaproteobacteria > Burkholderiales > Burkholderiaceae_C > Ottowia. The sequence goes on from JAUNHQ010000060.1 coordinate 18,568, forward strand.
ACGTGGCGCACGCCACGGCGTTCTACACGCAGCTCGGCTTCGAGCGCGCAGCGGCCAGCAATGAGCACGTCACCTTCATGAAGGCCGGTGGCGTGATGTACGTCGATAAACCATGAAAACCATTCAAAGCCGCCACTTCACCGCAGACCGCGCCTGGGGCAGCCTGCCCATTGCCAGCATGCAGGGCGTCAGCGTCAAGCTGCACTGGACGGATCAGCCCTACATCTGGCACGTCAACGACGGCGAAGAAGTCTTCGCCGTCATGGACGGCGAGGTGGACATGCACTACCGCCAGAACGGGCAGGAACACGTGGTGCGCCTGCAGGCCGGCGACATTTTTTATGCCGACGCAGGCACCGAGCACGTGGCGCATCCGCAGGGCCAGGCGCGCATTCTGGTGGTGGAAAAGGAAGGCAGCGTGTGATGCGGCTGCATTTCTCAAGTGCTCATATTTGAGCGAAAAACCATTGAAAACGCACTTAAACGCCTATATTTGATTCATTGACTTTTGCCCATGTTGTCCCTTAGTCCTCCCGATGCCGTTTGCCAAACGCTGGGCAGCCGCTTGCGCGCGCTGCGGCTGCTCGGCAACCTCTCGCAGCAAGAGCTGGCGGGCAGGGCGGGTGCATCGCTGTCGTCCATCCGGCGGCTGGAGGCATCGGGCCAGGTGTCGCTGGATTTGCTGGTGCGCGTGGCGCAAGCCTTGCAGGTGGGGCAGGACTTGGACGGATTGTTTTTGCCGCCCATGCAAAGCATTGCCCAGGCGCAGGCGGCCACGACCTTGCGCCAGCGTGCGCGCAAGCAACGCAAGCCCGGGGTGCGCACATGAGCCTGACGCCGCCCATCACCCGCCTGCACGTGTTTTATTGCGACTGGGGACAGCGCTGGCTGGCCGGGCAGTTGGCGCAGGTGGGCGGCCGCCTGTTGTTTGAATACTCGCGCGAGGCCGTGGAGCGCGGCTTGGAGTTTTCGCCCTTGCAAGTGCCGCTGCCGCGTGCGGGCGCGGCACCGGCGGCCTTTGCGGGGCCAGCGCACTTTCACGGTTTGCCGGGCTTTTTGGCTGATGCCTTGCCCGACGGCTGGGGCATGCTGCTGATGGACCGCGCCTTGCGCCGCCAGGGGCGAGAGCCGCGCAGCATCTCCATGCTGGAGCGCCTGGCCATGGTGGGTGAATCGGCCATGGGGGCCTGGGCTTTTGAGCCGGCTGAGCCTTTGGCAGAGCCCATGCCCGCAGGCATCAGCTTGGCCGCGCTGGCGCGTGATGTGCAAGCCGTGCTGCAGGGCGAAGACACAACGCCCGAGGCGCAGTTGCAACGCCTGTTGCTGGTGGGCGGCTCGCCCCAGGGCGCACGGCCCAAGGCCTTGCTGCGCTGGCATGGCGGGCGCTTTACTGCCGATGTGCCTTCATCGGCGCAGGCCGCAGCGCCTGAAGGCGAAGCTTGGCTGGTCAAATTTCCCGCCCAGGGCGAGCACCGAGAAGTCTGCGCCATGGAAACCCTGTACGCCCGCCTGGCCCGCGCCGGCGACATGGACATGCCCGAGCCGCGCCACTTTGCCCTGTCTGGTGGCCATGCGGCTTTTGGCGTGCGGCGTTTTGACCGCGTTCGCCTACCGGGCGGTGACAGCGGCAGCGGCAGCGACGCTGAAGTGCGCGTGCCCATGCTCAGCCTGGCCGCCGCGCTGCATGCCGACTACCGCCTGCCTGCGCTGGACTACAGCACCGTGCTGCTGGCC
>JAUNHQ010000061.1 GCA_030535425.1 Pseudomonadota bacterium
CTTCTTCCTCAAGATCAAGGCGGTGTTCCCCGGTAATCCGTGAAGAACCTTTTTTCTGGGTGGCCCAAGTGGGCATGCTGTGGGCTGTGTTGGGGCTGTGTGTGCTGTCGCTGCTGGTGCTGCGCTCTGGCCGCATGCCGCGCGTGAGTGACAAGGCCATCCAATGGGCCGATGCGCTGGGGCTGGGGCTGTTTGCCGCCACTGGGGTGCAGTACGCACTGGTGGCTCAGATGCCGGTGGTCGTGGCGGTGATGATGGGTGTGGTCACAGGCGTGTTTGGCGGCGTGATGCGCGACATCGCCTGCAACGAGATGCCCACGGCTTTTGCCGATCACCGGCCCTATGCCGTATGCGCCTTTATCGGCGGCTGGGTGTACGTGGCAAGCCAATGGCTCAATGCCCCCGCATGGACTGCACTGGCCGCCAGCACGGCGATCACTACCGGGCTGCGCCTGCTGGCGCTGCGGCTGGATTACCGCATGCCCACATGGCGGGCCTGACGCCACCCAAGACCCTATAGAAAAACAGCATTTGCGCTTGATACAAAAGGATTTATTGCCACTAATTGTGTAGCAATAAATCCTTTCGACAGTGCCAGGTGCTTTTGCTTTGAAAAGGCCTCTGCGCCCTGCCCGGCCCACGCCGCCTTCTTCAAGCCAGCAAAGGGCTGTGCCTCTTCAGGTCTTTTGCAACAGCTGCACCACGCTGGAAAAGTCCAGCCCGCCGCGGCCGGCCTGGCGGTTGAGGGCGTAGAGGTTGCGCGCCAGCTCACCCAGGGGGATGGGGCTGCCCACGCCCATGGCCGCTTCGGCGGCCAGGCCCAGGTCTTTGAGCATGAGGTCGTTGCCAAAGCCGCCGCTGTAGCCGCGCGAGGCAGGCGCGCCTTCCAGCACACCGGGCCAGGGGTTGCACACCTCGGTGGCCCAGCTGCGGCCGGTGCTCACGGCCATCATTTGCGAGAGGGTTTTGGCGTCCAGCCCGTGGGCCACGCCCAGGGCCAGGGCTTCGCCGGTGACGGCCATGATGACACCCAGCGCCATGTTGTTGCACAGCTTGGCCACCTGGCCCGCGCCCGCATCACCCATGTGAAAGATGTTTTTGCCCATGGCTTGCAGCACGGGGCGGGCGCGCTCCAGCGCGGCGGCCTCACCACCGACGATGAAGGTGAGCGTGCCCGCCGTGGCCCCGGCCACGCCGCCGGAGACGGGCGCGTCAATCATGGCCAGGCCGCGCGCGGCGGCGGCGGCGGCCACCTTCTTGGCTGAAGCGGGGGCGATGGTGCTGCAATCCATCACCAGCGCGCCTTCGGCCAGCTCGGCCAGCAGGCCGGGGCTGCTGCCATCGCCCAGGTACAGCCCTTCCACGTGGCGGCTGGCCGGCAGCATGGAGATGACCACTTGCGCGCCCTGGGCGGCGGCGCTGGCGCTGGCGGCGGGGGTGACGCCCGCGGCCTGCACTTTGGCCAGGGCGTCGGCGCTCAGGTCAAAGGCGCTGACGGCGTAGCCGGCTTTTTGCAGGTTGATGGCCATGGGGCCGCCCATGTTGCCCAGGCCGATGAAGGCGATGCGGGTGGGGATGGTCATGGTGTGTCTCCTTTGAAGGTTTGCTGAAAATTGGGAAAAATTGGGGTCAGACTAGGATTTTTGCCGTCGTCAACGGGCCTGCACCAGCCTTCGTCCACTTAAGAAAAAACCGGCCAAGCCACAAACGTTGAAACGTGCATCCAGGCCAAACAGCTTTCGCGACGCGTTTGACCCCTCCATAAGTGAGCGCCGGCGGCCATGCAATCGGTGCAGTGTGCTCCCACTGGCCACGCGCTTTGCTGATAACAAACAGCAACACCGCGCCAATGATTGACATCGGCCAATCCCAGAACCCGTTGCGAGCGAAGCCGACGACGCCGAGCTGGGCACCCGGTCTAGCCAGTGTGGCCATGCGAGTCAATGCCTGCGCAACGTCAGGAAGGTGGTGGAGCGTAGCGTTGGACAGCACGACATCAAAGCTACCCAACGGGAGATCAACCTTGAGAAGATCGTCATGGAGCCAATCAATCCGATGTTGGGGCCACCGCTGCTTGGCCCTTTCAAGAACACCGGCATCTGCATCAAGGGCCACAACTTGACAGCCAAATTCGGCCAGCCTCGCACTGAGGAAGCCGTCGCCGCAGCCCACGTCAAGAACGCGATCACCGGGAGATGCAAGCGATGCCAACAAAGCATCGTAGTGAATGTTTGCGTTCCAAGGCTTGTTTTGCATTCCTTTCATCCCTCGTTCCTGAAATGGCCAAGTTGGCTGGGCGTAGCTTTTGGGCATGGGTAAGCAGCCATTCGGGCCATCGCTGCGCTCGGCCTTGGGTGCCCTCACCCCTGCCCTCTCCCAGAGGGAGAGGGGGTAATGCCGGGGTACGCAAGCGCGGGGCTGGCTCCTTCTTCCGCTGGGGGAAGGCTGGGATGGGAGCTGGGCATGCCAAGCGCAACGGGACGTCCACAACGTATGCGCCCACACACAAGCTCTGGGTGGCACCGTGCCCTTTTGTGCCTCTGGGGTAAGGCCAGGCCCATACACCCAATCACATCACGCCAAATCCGCCAGCGGGTGCGCGCCGCTAAAGCGCGGGCGCAGGATGTCTTCAATCAGCACCGGGGTGACCTCGGCCAGCGTGGCGGGCTGCCAGCGCGGGTTTTTGTCTTTGTCGATCAGCAGGGCGCGCACGCCTTCGGCAAAGTCGGGGTGGGCGCAGCAGCCGACAGAGGCTTGCAGCTCCAGCCGGAAGGTGTCGGCCAGCGACAGGCTGCGCGCGCGGTGTTGCAGCTCCAGCCCCAGTGCGGCGGAGGTGGGCGAGCCTTTGGCAAAGGCCGCACCCGCATGGGCCAGCCAAGGGTCGGCGTCTTGCGCCAGCGCGGCCAGGCGCGGGGCCAGCTCTTGACTAAGGTAAGCCAGGCGCTGGGGCAGCTCTTGCGTGAGCTCTGCCGGGTCAAACAAGGCGTTGATGCGCTCAAAGTGCGTTTGCAGGGGCGATGCGGGCCAGCCTTCGGCCTGCTGCACGCCCGCGCCCAGTTGTGCGAGCAGTTGCTCCACCTGCGCGCTGTTGTCCATGCGCTTGTCGCTCCAGCGGGCGCTGGCCAGGGCTTGCAGCAGCGCGCCGTGCTGCTCGTGCGGCACGGCCACGTCGGCCAGCCCGGCAAACAGGGCGTCGGCGGCGTTCAGGTGCGCGCCGGTCAGGGCCAGAAAAGCGCCGGTGCGCCCCGGCAGGCGCGGCAGCAGCCAGCTGCCGCCCACGTCGGGGTACAGGCCGATGTTGATTTCAGGCATGGCCAGGCGTGACTTGGGGGTGACCACGCGGTGCGTGGCCCCGGCCATCAGGCCAATGCCGCCGCCCATGACGATGCCGTGGCCCCAGCAGATCAGGGGCTTGGGGAAGGTGTGGATGCGATGATCCAGCCGGTATTCGCGCTCAAAAAACGCGGGCGCCTCGGGCGGCACCTGGCCGGGTGGCAGGGCGCGAATGGCGCGCACCAGGCCCACCACGTCGCCGCCGGCGCAAAAGGCTTTGTCGCCCGCCGCGTCCAGCAGCACGCCGGCCACTTGCGCGTCTTGCGCCCAGGCTTTGAGCTGGGGGTCGAGCACATCCACCATCTCCAGCGACAAGGCGTTCAGGCTGGCCGGGCTGTTCAAGGTGGCGCGGCCCCAGGTGTGGCCGCTGGCGGTGGTGATGGTTTCAAAGAGAACGGGGGCGGTGGCAGGTGCGTTCATAAGCGGTGCAACAGGTCAGAAAAAAGGGAGTGGCTCAGGCGTTTTTCCACTGCGGCGCGCGTTTTTCCAAAAAGGCGCTCACGCCTTCGCGCTGGTCTTGCGTGTCAAACAGCTGGATGAAAGCCTCGCGCTCGGCCGGCAGGGCGGTGGCGGGGCCGCCCTGGCGCGCGGCCTGGATGAGCTGCTTGCAGGCGCGCACGGCGCTGGGGCTTTGGCGGCCCACTTGCTCGGCCAGGGCCAAGGCGCGCGCAAGCGCCTGGCCGCGCGGCAGCACTTCTTGCACCAGACCAATGCGCAGGGCGGTGGCGGCGTCTACCCGCTCGCCCAGCAGCACCAGGCGCTTGGCCCAGGCTTCGCCCACGTTCCAGGCCAGCCACTGGGTGCCGCCGGCGCAGGGCAGCAGGCCCACGCTGGCTTCGGGCAGGGCCATGACGGCGTGTTCTTCAGCCACGCGCAAATCGCAGGCCAGCGCGCATTCCAGCCCGCCGCCCATGGCGTAGCCGTTGAGCGCGGCAATGCTCACGCCGCCAAAGCCGGCCAGCGCCTCAAAGGCCGCGCCAAAGCGCTGCGCCATGGTGGCGGCCACGGCTTTGTCGCCGCTGGCAAACAGTTTCAGATCGGCCCCGGCGCTGAAGAATTTTTCGCCCTCGCCGGTGATGACCAGGGCGTACACGCTGCGGTCGGCGTTCAAATCGGCCACCAGCTCGGTCAGCGCGGCCAGGCTCTCGGCCGTCCAGGTGTGGGCGGGCGGGTTGCTTAAAGTGACCAAGGCGGTGTGGCCGCGCTTTTCCAGGCGCAGGCCGGTGTAGGTTTTTTCAGTCATCGAATGTTCTCCAAAGCATCGTCTTGCAGCAGGCGGCGCGCAATGATGACGCGCATGATTTCGTTGGTGCCTTCCAGTATCTGGTGCACGCGGGCGTCGCGCAGCAGGCGCTCCAGCGGGTATTCACGGATGTAGCCGTAGCCGCCGTGCAGTTGCAGCGCGTCGTTGACCACGGCAAAGCCCGCGTCGGTGGCAAAGCGCTTGGCCATGGCGCAGTAGGTGCTGGCATCGGCTGCGCCCGCGTCCAGCTTGGCGGCGGCCAGGCGCACCATTTGGCGGGCGGCCACCAGTTCGGTGGCCATGTCGGCCAGTTTGAATTGCAGGGCCTGAAAGCTGGCCAGGGTTTTGCCGAACTGCTGGCGCTCGTGCAGGTAGCGCTGAGCGTGCCCCAAGGCGCCCTGGGCCGCGCCCACGGAGCAGGTGGCGATGTTGATGCGCCCGCCGTCCAGCCCTTTCATGGCGATCTTGAAGCCCTCGCCCTCTTGGCCCAGCAGGTGGTCGGCGGGCACGCGCACGTTGTCAAAGCTGATCTGGCGCGTGGGCTGGCTGTTCCAGCCCATTTTTTCTTCTTTCTTGCCGTATTGAATGCCGGGGGCGTTGGCGGGCACGGCAAAGGCGCTGATGCCACCTGCGCCCGCGCCGCCGGTGCGGGCCATGAGCACCAGCACGTCGGTGCTGCCCGCGCCGCTGATGAAGGCTTTGCCGCCGTTGATGACGTATTCGTCGCCCTGCTTGTCAGCCCGGGTTTTGAGCGAGGCGGCGTCTGAGCCGGCGCCGGGCTCGGTCAGGCAGTAGCTGGCGAGTTTCTGGCCGCTGGTCAGTTGCTCGCCCCATTCGGCGCGCACGCGCTCGCCGCCCCAGGTGCCCAGCATCCAGGTGGCCATGTTGTGAATGGTGATGAAGGCGGTGGTACTGGGGTCAACGGCGGCGAGTTCTTCAAACACCAAGGTGGCGTCCAGCCGGGGCAGGGCCAGGCCGCCAATGCTTTCGGGCGCGTACAGGCCGCAAAAGCCCAGCTCGCCCGCGTGGGCGATGGCTTCGCGGGGGAAGGTGCTGTGCGCGTCCCACTCGGCGGCGTGGGGGGCCAATTGCTCTTGGGCAAACTGGCGCGCCGTATCGGCAAAGGCGCGCTGGTCTTCGCTGAGTTCAAAGTCCATGACGGGCGTGTCTCCTGATGGGGGCGCTGCCCTGGGTGGGCCAAGTGGGCGGGCAGCGCCGGTGGTCTGGGGTGTTGGCTGGGGTCGGCTTTGGAACGGGGTTTGATTGCTACATTAACAATAGCTGCTGCCACGCGCCAGTCAAGCGCAAATGCCCTTTTTGGCTTATAAAAACTTGGGCCAAGCCTGGGCCTTGCATCAAGGCCTGCTGCCGTGCAGCCAGTCTTGGCGCAGCGCGCGGCGGCGGGCCTGGTACTGGGCGATCATGCAGGCGTGGTGCGCGCTGTTGCCGGGCGCTGCCGCGTCGCCGCGCAGCGGGGCTTGCTGCTGGCAGTGCTGGCGTGCGCTGCGGCGCCACTGGGCCTGGTCTGCGCGCAAGTCGGGGCGTTCGTGGGCCGAGAGGATGAGCAGCACGTCGCCATACAGCGTTTCGGTCTCATCGCGCACGGCCTCGAAGTCTTGCAGCGTGCAGGTCTGCGGCGTGCAGGCAGGGCCAGCGGGGCCGCCCACCTGCGCCGGTGCCGGTGCCTGCGCCCAGGCCGCCGCAGGCCGCAGCGCCGCGCCCAGCACGGCAGCGGCGGCAACGACGACGACGACGCACAGGCCGGGCAAGAAAGACGCACGATGCACGCGCGCAGCCATGGCTTCTCAGGCCCTTACTTCAGGCTGATGGTGGTGTTCACGCCCTGGCCTGCGGTGCTGTCGTCAAACCAGCGGGCGGTGACGGTCTTGGTCTGCGTGTAAAACAGGATGACCTGCTTGCCATAAGGCCCCAGATCGCCCAGCTTGGACGCGCGGCTGCCGGTGAAGGAAAACAGCGGCACGGGCACGGGCACGGGCACGTTGATGCCGACCTGGCCCACGTCGATGTCTTCCTGGAACTTGCGCGCGGCCGCACCCGACTGGGTGAACACGGCGGTGCCGTTGCCGTTGGGGTTGGCGTTGATGAAGTCAATGGCCTCGTCCAGCGTGGCGGCGTTCACCACGCACAGCACGGGGCCAAAGATTTCCTGCTCGTAAATGGCCATGCCGGGCTTGACGCCGCTGAAGATGGTGGGGCCGACGAAGTTGCCCTTTTCATAGCCGGGCACGCTGGGCTTGCGGCCGTCCAGCTCCAGCTTGGCGCCTTCGGCCACGCCGCGCTCGATCAGCCCCTCAATGCGCGAGAGCGCCGCGCACGAGATCACCGGCCCCAGGTCGGCCCCCGGCTCGGTGCCCGCGCTCACCTTGAGCGACTGGGCCTTGGCCACCAGATCGGGCAGCCACTTTTGCGCCTCGCCCACCAGCACCAGCACTGGCAGCGCCATGCAGCGCTGGCCCGCCGCGCCAAAGGACGCACCGGCAATGGCGTTGAGCGTTTGCTCCTTGTTCGCATCGGGCAGCACGATGGCGTGGTTTTTCGCGCCCATCATGCACTGCACGCGCTTGCCCGCCAGGCTGGCGCGGTTGTACACGTGCGTGCCCACTTTGGTAGAGCCGACAAAGCTGATGGCCTTGATGTCCGGGTGGTCGCAAATGGCGTTCACCGCCATCTCGCCGCCGTGCACCACGTTCAGCACGCCGGGGGGAATGCCCGCTTGCACGGCCAGCTCGCACAGGCGCATGGTGACCATGGGGTCTTGCTCAGACGGCTTGAGCACGAAGGTGTTGCCCGTGGCAATGGCCATGGGGAACATCCACAGCGGAATCATGGCCGGAAAGTTGAACGGCGTGATGCCCGCGCACACGCCCAGCGGTTGCAGCAGCGTGTAGGTATCGACCCCGCTGGCCACGTTGTTGGCCAGCTCGCCCAGTTGCAGGTTGCCAATGGCGCTGGCGTGCTCCACCACCTCCAGGCCGCGGAACACGTCGCCCTCGGCGTCGGGCAGGGTCTTGCCCTGCTCGGCCGTGAGCATGGCGGCCAGCTCTTTCATGTGCTCGCGAATGAGCTGCTGGTACTTCAGAAAGATGCGTGCGCGCGTGCCAATGGGGGTTTTGCGCCAGGTTCTGAACGCCGCCTTGGCCGCCGCCACGGCGTCTTCAATCTCGTTTTGCGTGGCAAAAGGCACGCGCGCCAGCACCTCTTGCGTGGCGGGGTTGACCACGTCGCGCCACTCGGTGGTTTGCGACTGCACGAACTCACCGTTGATGAGCAGCGGAATGCGGGGAATGTCAGCCATGGCCATGTCTCCTGTTGTGATGTGTGACAAAAAAGCGCCGAAAGCCCGTTTGCGCCCCGGCGAAAACCCGGCAAATCTATACGCAAACTACACAAACATCAATAAACTCCGAGAACAAAAAGGCAAATTGATTTACACACCCTCCCCTGTTTTGTGAAACCTGTGAAATGACCCGAGGGCGCAAACTCTTCGTCGGCCCGCGCGTGCGGCGCCTGCGCGAGCAGCAGGGCTGGAGCCAGGCGCTGCTGGCCGAGCGGCTGTCGCTGTCGCTGAGCTACGTCAGCCAAATCGAAACCAACCAGCGCCCTGTGACCGCCCCCGTGCTGCTGAAACTGGCCGACGTGTTTGGCAGCGAGGCGGCGCAGTTTTCCGAAGCCACCGACCGCCGCCTGCTGGCCGAGCTGGACGCCGCCTTGCACGACAGCGGCCCGCGCGGCGCCCCGCCCCTGCCCCCCGCCACCTTGGCGCGCCTGCTGGAACAAGCCCCCGAGCTGGTCGATGCCTTCTTGGCCCTGCACCAGCGCCACGCCCGCCTGCAAGAAGAACACGCGCAAATGGTGGACCGCTTCTATGGCGAACACAGCGGCGGCGCCGACCGCCCCGCCCAGCGCGGCCCCCTGGTGCCCCTGCCGCACGAAGCCGTGCGCGAGCACTTCAACCGCCGCAACAACTACCTGGACGTGCTCGACCGCTTGGGCGAAGCCCTGGCCAGCGAGCTGGACTTGCAGCCCGGCCAGCGCGCCAGCACCTTGCGCACGCTGCTGCACCAGCGCTGCGGCGTGCAGGTCACGCTGGCCGCGCACGAGCCCGGCGCTGCCTGGCTGCGGCGGCTGGACCGCGCGCAGCAGCGCCTGCACATCCCCGCCGCCTTGAGCGACGCGCAGCAAGCCTTTCAAATGGCCACGCAATACGCACTGCTGGTGCACCGCGCCGAAATTGACGACGACGTGCACGACGGCGGCTTTTCCGACCCCGCCGCCCAGGCGCTGGCGCGGCAAGGCTTTGCGCACTACTTTGCCGCAGCCGTGCTGCTGCCCTACGCCCCTTTCCTGGCCGCCGCGCGCGCCTGCCGCTACGACATTGAGCTGTTGCAACAGCGCTTTCACGTGGGCTTTGAAACCGTGTGCCACCGCCTCAGCACCTTGCAGCGCCCCGGCGCGCGCGGCGTGCCCTTTTACTTCGTGCGGCTGGACCAGGCGGGCAACATCTCCAAGCGGCAAAGCGCCACCGCCTTTCACTTTGCCCGCCACGGCGGCGCCTGCCCGCTGTGGCACGTGCACGAAGCCTTTGCCCAGCCCGAGCGCATCCTCACCCAAGTGGCCGAAATGCCCGACGGCACGCGCTTTTTCGGCATTGCCCGCACCACCGGGCGCGGCGGCGGCGGCTTTCGCTCGCGGCGCAAGCTGTTTGCCATTGGCCTAGGCTGCGAGCTGCCCCGCGCGCGCGAGCTGGTGTATGCCGACGGGATCGACCTGGAACACCCGCGCGACGTGGCCCCCATCGGCCCCGGCTGCCGCGTGTGCCCCCGCACCGACTGCGTGCAGCGCGCCTTTCCGCCCGCCGGCAAGGCACTGCTGGCCGACGACGGCAGCGAATCGCTGGTGGCCTACCGCTTTGCGCCCGGCTAGGCAGGGTGCGCATCGCCTTTGGGAGAAGCAGAAAAACCCAAGGCCATGAGGCACCCACAGACATTGGGCATAAAAAAGGCCGTTTGAGCGCACCAGACGCGCGCAAGTAGCTATCGTTTTAAAAGCACTCAGCTCCTTCCCCCTCTGGGGGAAGGCTGGGATGGGGGCACACCCCAGCACCCCTACGCGCCCCCCAAGGCACAAGTCATCGCCTCACCCAGCCCTGGCGTGCCCTCACCCCGGCCCTCTCCCAGAGGGAGAGGGAGAGAAAACCTCAAGACCACCGGGCATCAAAAAGGCCGTTTACGCGCACCAGACGCACGCAAGCAGCTATCGTTTTAAAAGCATTCTGTCCCTCCCCCTCTGAGGAAAGGCTGGGATGGGGGCGCGCAACGCGCCACCCGCAGCACACGCCCAGTGCCCTGCCAGACGTTTTCACCCGGGCCGGCACATGCAAAAAGCCAGCCGCATGGGCTGGCTTGATGGCTGGGTTAATGGATGGTTGAGTTGGCGGCTGACAGCGGGCCCGGGCACGGGCCTGGCCGTCAGTCCACCTTCGCGCCCGATGCCTTGACCACTTCGCCCCACTTGCGCACCTCGGCCTGGATGAAGCTTTCAAACTGTGCCGGTGTCTCCGGGTGCGCGGCGGCGCCTTGCTCGGCCATCTGGCGCGCAATGTCGGGCTGGGCGAGCAGCTTGGTCACGGCTGCGCTCAGGCGCTGCACCACTTCGGGCGGTGTCTTGCGGTGGGTAAACAGGCCAAACCAGGAGGTGGCGTTGTAGCCGGGCACGCCCGCCTCGGCAATGGTGGGCACCTCGGGCAGCTCGGCCGGGCGCTTGTCGGAGGTGACGGCAATGGGCCGCAGCTTGCCCGCCTTGACGTGCTGCATGACCGAGGGCAGGTTGTCGAACATGATGTCCACCTGCCCGGCCAGCAGGTCGGCCACGGCGGGGGCGCTGCCTTTGTAGGGCACGTGGGTCATGTTCACCTGGGCCATGGTCTTGAACAGCTCAGCCGACAGGTGGATGGAGGTGCCGTTGCCCGATGAGGCGAAGTTGACCTTGCCGGGGTTGGCCTTGGCGTAGTCGATCAGTTCCTTGACGGTCTTGTACGGCCGCGTGGGGTGGGCCACGAGCAGGTTGGGCACCATGGCCACGCGCGAGATGGGGGCGAAGTCGCCCAGCGGGCTGTAGGGCAGGCTGCGGTACAGCGCCTGGTTGATGGCGTGCGTGCCCACGGTGCCCATGAGCAGGGTGTAGCCATCGGGTGCGGCGCGCGCCGCCGCCTGCGCGCCGATGTTGCCGCCTGCGCCAGCCTTGTTGTCAATCACCACGGGCTGGCCCAGCTCGCCTTCCAGCCCTTTGCCCAGAATGCGCGCCAGGATGTCGGTGGTGCCGCCTGCCGAAAAGGGCACGACGATGGTGATGGGCTTGGCCGGCCAGGCCTGGGCCAGCGCAGCGCCCGGCAGCGTGCAGGCCAGGCCCAGCAGGGCCGCGCCCGCCAGGGCGTGGCGGCGGCGCACAGAAGGAAGTGAAGAGGGGGTCATCATGCTCTGTCTCCTTGTCATTTGTTCACAAATAAAAAAGGCCGTTTGCGCGCATTGGTAAAAGGTTTTCAGCTACCAAAAACAAAGCAAACGGGTGGGGTTCGGCATCATACGCCGGCCACGCCCACGGTCAGTCCGCCGCACACGTACAGCACCTGCCCGGTGATGAAGCCGCTGCGTGCGTCCAGGAAAAAGGCCACGGCCTGGGCCACGTCGTCGGGCGTGCCGATGCGCTGCACGGGCACGGCGTCGATGATGGCCTGGGTGCGCGGGGCGCCGGGCGGGTTGGCGCGGTCGAACAGCTCGGTGCGGATGGGGCCGGGGCCGATGGCGTTGGCCGTGATGCCGTGCGCGCCCAGCTCCAGCGCCCATACGCGGGTCATGCCGATCAGCCCGGCCTTGCTGGCGCTGTAGGCGCTGCGCAGCGGCTTGCCCAGGGCCGCGCGCGAGGTGATGTTGACGATGCGCCCAAAGCCCGCTGCCTGCATGCCGGGCAGCAAAGCCTGCATGCACTGCATGGCGCAGCGCAGGTTGAGGGACAGGGCCAGATCCAGCTCGGCCAGGCTTTGCTGCGCGGCCTCGGCGGGCACGACGATGCCCACGTTGTTGACCAGGCGGGTGATGGGGCCGTCAGCCAGCGCGGCCTGCAGAGCACGCGCCGTGTCCTCGGGGTTGGCCAGATCGGCGCGGATGCCGCCGGCGCGCTCATCCGCCTCGCGGTCGATGATGACCGGCGCCCAGCCCTGCTCGCGGCAGCGCCGGGCCGTGGCCGCGCCGATGCCGCTGGCGCCGCCGGTGATGAGCACGCGCTCGCGCATCACACCTTTTCAAGAATGAGGGCAATGCCCTGCCCCACGCCAATGCACATGGTGCACAGGGCGTAGCGCCCGCCCGTGGCGTGCAGGCGGTTGACGGCGGTGGTGGCCAGGCGCGCGCCGCTGGCGCCCAGGGGGTGGCCCAGGGCAATGGCGCCGCCCCAGGCGTTGACGCGCGCGTCGTCGTCTTTCAGCCCCAGCAGGCGCAGCACGGCCAGCCCCTGGGCGGCAAAGGCTTCGTTGAGCTCGATCACGTCGATTTGCTCCAGCGTCAGGCCCGTCAGCGCCAGCACTTTTTGGGTGGCGGGGGCGGGGCCGATGCCCATGACGCGCGGGGCCACGCCGGCCACGGCCATGCCGACCACGCGGGCCTTGGGCGTCAGGCCGTAGCGGCCTGCCGTGGCTTCGTCGGCCAGCAGCAGGGCGCAGGCGCCGTCGTTCACGCCGCTGGCGTTGCCGGCGGTGACGGTGCCTTCGGGCTTGACCACGCCTTTGAGCTGGCTGAGTTTTTCCAGGCTGGTTTCGCGCGGGTGCTCGTCGGTGTCCACCACTTGCGGCTCGCCTTTTTTCTGCGGGATGGTGACGGGGGTGATCTCGCGCGCCAGGTGGCCGGCCTTTTGCGCGGCCACGGCCTTGCGCTGGCTGGCCAGGGCCATCTGGTCTTGCGCCAGGCGCTCGATCTGGTAGTCCTGGGCCACGTTCTCGGCGGTTTCGGGCATGGAGTCAACGCCGTACTGCGCTTTCATCAGCTTGTTGATGAAGCGCCAGCCGATGGTGGTGTCGTACACGGCGTTGGCGCGGGCAAAGGCGGTTTCGGCCTTGGGCATGACGAAGGGGGCGCGGCTCATGCTTTCCACGCCGCCAGCAATCATCAGGCCCGCCTCGCCCGCGCGGATGGCGCGCGCGGCGCTGCCCACGGCGTCCAGGCCCGAGCCGCACAGGCGGTTGATGGTGGCGCCGGGCACGTCCATGGGCAGGCCCGCCAGCAGGCCGCTCATGCGCGCGACGTTGCGGTTGTCTTCGCCCGCCTGGTTGGCGCAGCCGTAGAGCACGTCGGCCACGGCGGCCCAGTCCACCTGGGGGTTGCGCGCCATCAGCGCGCGGATGGGCACGGCGCCCAGATCGTCGGTGCGCACGCTGCTCAAGGCGCCGCCGTAGCGGCCAAAGGGGGTGCGGATGGCGTCAACGATGAAAGCCTGTGGCATGGGGTGTCTCCGTCTCAAGGGGGCAATATCAAAAAAAGCCATTCGCGCGCGACTGGCAAGGAATGTTTGCTATTGTTTTTGATTTTTCTCACACACTGGCAGGCCCAGCAGGCGCTCAAGCTGCGCCTTGTCCAGCCCGTCCACGGTGTCCAGCAGCACCAGGCCATCGGGGGTGCATTCCAGCGTGGCCAGGTCGGTGTAGATGCGCTTGACGCAGCCAATGGCGGTGAGCGGGTAGGTGCAGTGCGCCACGATCTTGCTGCGGCCTTGCTTGTCCAGCAAATCCATCATCACCCAGGTCTGGCGCGCGCCCACGGCCAGGTCCATGGCGCCGCCAACGGCGGGTATGGCGCCTGGCTCGCCCGTGCTCCAGTTGGCCAGATCGCCCGTGGCCGAGACCTGGAAGGCCCCCAGCACGCACACGTCCAGATGGCCGCCGCGCATCATGGCAAAGCTGTCGGCGTGGTGAAAGTACGCGCCGCCGGGCAGCAAGGTAACGGGCTGCTTGCCCGCGTTGATGAGGTCGTAGTCTTCCTGCCCTGGCGCCGGGGCCGGGCCCATGCCCAGGATGCCGTTTTCGCTGTGCAGGATCACCTCGCGCCCGGCGGGGATGTGGTTGGCCACCAGGGTGGGCTGGCCAATGCCCAGGTTGACATAGGCGCCGTCCGGGATGTCCTGCGCCACGCGCCGGGCCAGCTCGTCCTTGCTTCTTTTGGCGTAGCTGCTCATGTGCTTGACTCCTTGGCCGCGTGTTCAGCCGCGCTTGATGCCGCCGGCCTGCGTGGCCACGCGCGGCACCTGCACCACTTTGCTGACAAAAATGCCGGGGGTGACGATGGCCTCCGGGTCCAGCCCGCCCAGCGGCACCACTTCGTGCACGCTGGCCACGGTGAACTTGGCGGCCATGGCCACCACGGGGCCAAAGTTGCGCGCGGCCAGCCGGTACGTCAGGTTGCCCCAGCGGTCGCCGCGCTCGGCCTTGACCAGCGCCACATCGCCGTAGATGGGGTATTCGAGCACGTAGTCGCGCCCGTTGATGCGGCGCGTTTCCTTCGGGCTGCCATCGGCGTTTCTGGCCAGCTCGGTGCCAAAGCCGGTGGGGCAGAAAAACGCGCCAATGCCTGCGCCAGCGGCGCGCATGCGCTCGGCCAGGTTGCCCTGGGGCACCAGCTCCAGCTCCAGCTTGCCGCTGCGGTACAGCTCGTCGAACACGTAGCTGTCGGCCTGGCGCGGAAAGCTGCAAATGATCTTGCGCACGCGCCCGGCCTTGAGCAGCGCGGCCACGCCGGTTTCGGCATTGCCCGCGTTGTTGCACACCAGGGTCAGGTCCTTGGCGCCTTGCTCGATCAGCCCGTCGATCAGCTCGGCGGGCGTGCCAGCGGTGCCAAAGCCGCCAATGAGCACCGTGGCCCCGTCGGGCACACCCGACAGAGCCTCGGCAATGGAAGAGGCGATCTTGTTCATGGGGAATCGATCAGCACGGCAAAAAGCAAAACGGGCCTCGCAGACCGTGCAAAGCTGTTCATGGCCCGCCCAGGAATTCCAGCATAGCCGCATTGAAGGCTGCGGGCTGTTGCACATTGGACAGGTGCCCCGCCGCCAGCGGCAGCAGCCGCGCGTGCGGCAAGGCGCCGGCCAGCGCCTGCGCCTGGGCCATGGGGGTGGACACATCGTCCGAGCCGCCCACCACCAGCGTGGGCACGGTGATCTGGGGCAGATGGGCGCGCACGTCTGCCTCGGCCAGCGCCTGGCAGGTGGCGATGTAGCCCTGCGCCGGCGTGGCCGCGAACACGGCCTGCAACTGCGCCAGGCGCGCAGGGGCGGCCTGCGCGAAAGCAGGCGAAAACCAGCGCGGCACGATGTGCGCGGCCAGCGCCGCCATGCCCGCCTGCTGCACCTGCGCCACGCGCTCGGCCCAACCTTGGGCCGAGCCCACGCGCGCGGCGGTGTTGCAGGCTGCCAGCCGGTGCAGGCGCTGCGGGTGGTGCAGCGCCAGCCACAGCCCCGTCAGCCCGCCCATGGACAGGCCGCAAAAGTGCGCGCGCGCGGCCTGCACATGGTCCATCAGGCCCAGCACGTCCTGCCCCATCTGCGCCAGGGTGTAAGGCCCAGGCGGCACGCTGGAGCGGCCGTGGCCGCGCGCGTCATAGCGCAGCACGCGAAAGCGGCTGGCCAGGGCGTCGGCCTGCTCGTTCCACATGGACAGATCGCTGCCCAGCGAGTGCGCGCAGATCAGCAGCGGCGCATCCGCCGGGCCTTGCACGTCGTAGTGCAGGCGGACATCAGGCAAATCGGCAAAAGGCATGGTGTGAACAGGTTTTTCGGTAAAGACGGGCGGCAGATCGGCGCGGCCATGTGCGCCGCTCACTCAGTCTGCCGATATCTTGCGCTCGCGGATGACCCGGCTCCAGCGCTCGGTTTCTTTTTGCAGGTGCGCCGCCAGCTCGGCGGGTGATGAGCCAATGGGCTCGGCCCCCACGCCTGCCAGCTTCTCGCGCACCCCGGGCTTGGCCATGGCCGCCAGCAAGGCGGTGTTGAGCTTTTGCACGATGGGCGCAGGCGTGCCCGCGGGCATGAACACGGCAAACCAGGGCGAGAGGTCGTAGCCGGGCAGCCCGGCCTCGGCAATGGTGGGCACATCGGGCAGCGCGGCCGATCGCTTGGCCGTGGTCACGCCCAGCGCGCGCAGCTTGCCCGACTGGATATGTGGCTTGGCCGAGGTGATGCTGTCGAACATGTAGTTGACCTGCCCGCCAAGCATGTCCGTGACCGCCGGGCCGCTGCCGCGGTAAGGCACGTGCTGCATCTGCACCTGGCCCATGTGGGCAAACAGCTCGCCCGCCAGGTGGATCGAGGTGCCCGTGCCCGCAGAGGCATAGGTCAGCATGCCCGGCTGCGCACGCGCGGCGGCCAGCACGTCTTTCACACTGCTGACCGCAGGCTGCGTCTGGTTGGTGACCAGCACGTTGGGCACCACCGCCAGCAAGCTGACCGGGGCAAAGTCCTTCAACGGGTCGTAGCCCAGGCGCTGGTACAAAAAGGGGTTAGTCGCCATGCCGATGGAGGTAATCATCATCGTGTAGCCATCGGGCTTGGACTTGGCCACCTGCTCGGCGCCGATGTTGCCGCCCGCGCCAGGGCGGTTTTCGATCACGAAGGGGCGGCCCAGCGACTGCGCCAGCTCATCCGCCAGCGTGCGGGCCATCACATCCATCGCCCCGCCAGGCGGAAACGGCACCACCCAGCGCACCGGGCGCGCAGGCCAGTCCTGCGCGGCCAGCGCGGGCGCGGACACGGCAGACAGCGAAAGCGCAGCCAGACAGGACAAGGCTGCGCGGCGGGAAAAAGCATGAAAAGCAGGCATATCAGGGCACAACGTGTCAGGAAAGCGAAAAAGAAAAGCGGCGGCTTCAGCGAATGGCCGAAGGGTGCTGCGCCAACGGCGTGACGTGGATCGTCATGTACGGAAACAGCGGCAGGCCCGACAGCAGCTCGTGCAGCTCGTCATTGCTCTGCACGTCGAACACACTGACGTTGGCGTACTCGCCCACCACGCGCCACAGGTGCCGCCAGCGCCCATCGCGCTGGCACTGCTGGGCATACGCCTTCTCGCGCGCCTTGATCTCGTCGAACGCTTCGGCGCTCAGATGCTGGGGAACATGCACGTCCATGCGCACCAGAAACAACATGGGGAAATCTCCTCGTTCGTGAAATGAATGCCGCGCAGCGGCGGCCAGAAAACGCCAGAAAAAATCAGCGGCCCGACACGTCCATGTCCATGCCCACGCCTACCTGCACGGCACGGCGGCGGCGGTCCAGGCGGTCGAGCTGTCGGGTATCCACCTGCACGCCAAAGCCAGGGCCATCGGGCAGCAGCAAGTGGCCATCGGCACGCGCCAGGGGCGCCGTGACCACGTCTTCCACCAGCAGTTGCGGGCCAAACAGCTCGCAGCCGTGATGCACGCCCGCCAGCGTGCTGAACACATGGGCCGAAGCGGCGCTGCCAATGGATGTCTCCAGCATCGTGCCGCCATACCAGCCCACGTCTGCCGCATGGGCAATGGCGGCCACCTGGCGCGTGCGCAGCAGGCCGCCATGCTTGGCCACCTTGAGCGAAAACACATGGCATGCGTCCTCGCGCGCCAGTGCCATGGCCTCGTGCGGCGTGCAAACGGACTCGTCGGCCATCACCATGCCGCGCGTCAGCTGGGCCGACAAGGCCTTGAGCGCAGGCAGGTTCCAGCGCGCCACGGGCTGCTCGATCAGGCTCACCCCTGCCTCGACCAGCGCAGGCAGGTGCAGGCGTGCGGTGTGGCCGTCCCAGGCCTGGTTCACGTCCACGGTCAGGCGCGCGCGGCCTTGCAGCTCGCGCGCGATGCGGCAGACGTGGGCCACATCCTGCTCGGGCAGGCGGGCGCCGATCTTGAGCTTGAAAAAGGCGTGCGCGCGTTTGTCCAGCAGGTCAAACGCCTCGGCCAGATCGCGCTCGATCTCGCCGCTGGCCAGCGTCCAGGCCAGTGGCAGGCGCTCGTGCTGCTTGCCCCCCAGCAGTTGCCAGGCTGACAGGCCATGCGCGCGCGCCACGGCGTCGATGGCGGCCATCTCCACCGCACTCTTGGCAAAGGCATTGCCTTTGCACGCCAGGTCCATGCGCGCCAGCAGCGCCTCGAAGCGGCTGGCGGGCTGCCCCAGCAGAGCCGGCGCCAGGTGCTGCTCGATGGCGTGCAGGATGCTCTCGGGCGACTCCTCGTTCCAGGAAGGCCCGCCAATGGTGGCCGCCTCGCCAAAACCCGAGGCGCCGCCGCGCAGATGCAGCTGCACGATCACGGGCGACTGGCGCTGGATGGCGCCAAACGACAGCTTGTGCGGACGGATGGTGGGAATGTCGAGGATGCGCGCCTGGATGTGCTCAATGACCAGGCCCGACATGGGCTCGGTCGCCGTGGATGGTGGCAGCGTGGATGGCTGTGCAGTCTGTGCGTCGGAAAGCATGGCATGCAGGTTAGCCGCTGCCATGACATTCGTAAAATGAATCATTTACATGATTTCATTCGATATTGTCGAATAGTAAAACCGGCATGGACACCCGGCAGCTGCGCTACTTTCTGGACCTGTGCGAAACCGAGCACCTGACCCGCTCGGCCGCCAACCTGTTCATCACCCAGTCCACGCTGTCGCATGCGCTGCGGCAGCTCGAAGACAGCCTGGGCGTGGCCTTGTTCGACCGCGTGGGGCGGGGTCTGCGCCTGTCGCAAGCCGGGCGTCTGTTTCGCGATTACGCCTCGCGCGCGCTGCACGAGCTGGAAGCCGGGCGCATGGCGCTGGATGATCTGGGGGCGCTGCGCAGCGGTTGCGTGACTGTGGGGGTCATCCCCAGCTACATGACCGCGCTGCTGCCTGCGGCCATTGCGCGCTTTCATGCCGAGCATCCGGGCGTGACGCTGCTGGTGCGCGAGCTCAGGGCCGACGCCATCCACACCGAGCTGTCGGCTGGCCGGCTGGATCTGGGCATCAGCTTTGACGATCCTCAGCGCCGCGACGTGCTGGCGCAGCCGCTGCTGACCGAACGCCTGCTGCTCATGGTACCTGCCGGGCACGCATGGCACGGGCGCGCCACGCTGCCCGCATCGGCACTGCATGCGCTGCCCTGCATCTTGCAGCCGCGCAGCTTCGTCACCCGCCGCCTGCTGGACGCTGCGCTGGCCACGCGCGGGGCCGTGCCGCAGGTCGTGATGGAGCTGGACACCGTGGCCGCGCTGCTGCAAACCAGCGCACACACCGGCCTGCCCACCGTGGTGCCCGAGCGCGCCGCCGCCGGCGCGCCAGCGGCGCTGCAAGCCGTGCGCGTGGTTCACCCCACGCCGCGCCGCACCGCCGTGATCCTGCGGCGCGGCGATGCGGGCCTGTCGCGCGCTGCCACCCGCTTCGTGCAGGCCGTGCGCGAAGCCATGCAGCACATGCCCACCGGCCCGCAGGGCGCTTAAGCTATTTATTTAATAGCTTAAAATCATTTCAGGATGCGCGCAAATGGCCTTTTTTACTCATCATCTTGCGTCTGCCGTCATGCCGCAGGCGGCGCGGCCGGCAAACCGGCCAGCAGGCGCAGCGCGCCGGGGTCGAGCAGGTTCAGCACCCGGCCCGTGCCGCTGATGAGGCTGCGCTCGCGCAACTGCCGCAGCACGCGCGACAGCGTTTCAGGCGCAATGCCCAGTTGCGCCGCGATCATGCGCTTGCGCTCGCGCAGCATGACCAGCAGTGCCCCCGGCGCGCCTTGCGCGGGCTCGGCATGGCGCAGCAGCCATTCGGCGCACCGCGCCTCGGCATCCTTGGCCAGGCGGCTGACGGCCAGCTCGGTCTGCTGCCGGTGCGCCAGGGCCACGTCGTGCAGCACCGTGCGCGCCGTGGCGGGCAAGGCCTGGATCTCGGCCTGAAACACGGCCAGCGCCACGCGGCGTACCTGCACCTCGGTTTCGGCCACTGCGTCCACCAGCGGGGGCTGCCCCAGCACGGCACAGGTGGCATTGAGCCAGCACGGCCCCTGCACCATGCCCATCTGGTGTGCCGTGCCGTCATGCCCCAGCAGCCGCAGCGCCACCCGCCCGGCATCCAGGTGCAGCACGTGAGACAGGGCAGCGGCGCGCCGCATCAAGGCGGCGCCAGCGGGCAGGGTCAAGGCCTCGCCCTGCCAGACAATCGTCGCGGAAGGCAGCATGCGGGCACTGTGCCGCGCAGCACGCGGCACGGCCTTGATGCACATCAACCGCCCCGCGCATGGGCCAAGCGGCGCTGGCGGGCGGCGCCCCAGGACGTGTTCACACTGTTTTTACCCCTGCGAGGGCCAGCCCAGGCGTGCCAATCTAGGCG
>JAUNHQ010000062.1 GCA_030535425.1 Pseudomonadota bacterium
GACTACTTCTTCCTCAAGATCAAGGCGGTGTTCCCCGGTAATCCGTGAAGAACCATAAAAAAGCCCCGGCCTTGGGCGGCAGGGGCTTGTCGGTGTGCACCGGGCTTTTCAGGGCAGCAGGCGCAGCGTGTCCACGTCGATTTCGGGCGATTCCATGAAGTCTTTTTCCACCTCGCCCGTGATCTCCACCAGCGTGTCGGCGTTGAACGGGGTGGCCGGCAGCAGGTGCTGGTCAATTTCCACGCGGATTTCGGCCTTGCCGTCGGAGAAGATGTATTTGTCGCCCTTGACCTGGCGCAAGACTTTGCCGCGCAGGCTGACGCGCTGGTCGTCCACCGGCTTGTCCAAAATGGCCTGCACCGACGTGGCCACGGCTTGCGCGGTGGGGCCGGTGTATTGGGCCAAGGCAGGGGCAGCAGCCAGCAGGGCGGCAGACAAGGCCAGCAGGGCAGCGGTGGGTTTCATGGTGAATTGTTCCTTGCGGTGAGAGTGATGGGGATGCGCAGCCTGGCAGATTGAGATAGGCCAGACCGCCAAGTTGCGCATGCTGACACCCTGCCCTTAAACAAAGCCTGAACGCAGCGCCAGCCATGCGCACTTGGGAAGGCTTGGGCCCCCCTTCGGGCCTCACCGCATTGCCCTCACACCTTTTCCAGCGCCTGGGCCAGGTCGGCCAGCAGGTCGTCGATGTGCTCGATGCCCACGCACAGGCGCACGGTTTCTTCCTTCACGCCGGTTTTGGCCAGCTCTTCGGGCGAGAGCTGCCGGTGCGTGGTGCTGGCCGGGTGGGTGGCCAGGGATTTGGCATCGCCAATGTTGACCAGGCGGGTGAACAGTTGCAGCGCGTCCAGAAAGCGCGCGCCGGCGGCGCGGGCCTCATCGCCGCTGGCGGCCTTGACGCCAAAGGTAAGCAGGCCCGATGCGCGCCCGCCCATGTAGTGCTGCGCCAGCGCATGCGCCTCGTGGCCGGGCAGGCCGGCGTAGCTGACCCAGGCCACCTTGGGGTGCTTTTGCAGGAACTGGGCGACTTTCAGCGTGTTCTCGCACACGCGGTCCATGCGCAAGGCCAGGGTTTCGATGCCTTGCAGGATCTGGAAGGCGTTGAAGGGCGAGAGCGCCGCGCCCATGTTGCGCAAGGGCACCACGCGCGCGCGGCCAATGTAGGCAGCCGGGCCCAGCGCCTCGGTGTAGACGACGCCGTGGTAGCTCACGTCCGGCTCGTTCAGGCGCTTGAAGCGCGCCTTGTGCTCTGCCCAGGGGAACTTGCCGCTGTCCACGATGATGCCGCCCAGCGTGGTGCCGTGGCCGCCCATGTATTTGGTGAGCGAGTGCACCACGATGTCGGCGCCGTGCTCGATGGGGCGCAGCAGGTAGGGCGTGGCCACGGTGTTGTCTACGATCAGCGGCACGCCGTGCGCGTGCGCCACGGCGGCCACGTTGGCAATGTCGGTCACGTTGCCGGCGGGGTTGCCAATGGTTTCGACGAACACGGCCTTGGTGCGCTCGTCGATCAGCTTGGCAAAGGACTGCGGGTCGCGGTGGTCGGCAAAGCGGGTGCTGATGCCCAGCTGCGGCAGGGTGTGGGCAAACAGGTTGTAGGTGCCGCCATACAGCGCGGTGCTGCTGACGATGTTGTCGCCCGCCTCGGCAATGGTCTGGATGGCGTAGGTGATGGCCGCCTGGCCCGAGGCCAGGGCCAGCGCGCCAATGCCGCCTTCCAGCGCGGCCACGCGCTTTTCCAGCACGTCGCAGGTGGGGTTCATGATGCGCGAGTAGATGTTGCCCGGCACCTTCAGGTCAAACAAATCCGCCCCGTGCTGCGCGCTGTCAAAGGCGTAGGCCACGGTCTGGTAAATGGGCACGGCCACGGCCTTGGTGGTGGGGTCGGGGCTGTAGCCCGCGTGCACGGACTGGGTTTCAAACTTCCATTGCTCGGACATGCGATCTCTCCTGAGAGGTGAGGAAAGATCAAATTTTATAGCAAACTTTTCAGTAGGGACGCGCGCGAATAGCTTTTTTCGTTATGACGATATGCGCCATGAAAACATGTCCTGGCGCACGCACCAGGACATGCTTGGGGAACATGCTTTTTTTCAGTGCCGGAAATGCCGCATGCCGGTGAACACCATGGCCACGCCACGTTCGTTGGCCGCGTCGATCACTTCCTGGTCGCGCATGCTGCCGCCGGGCTGGATGACGCAGGCCGCGCCGTGGTCGATGACCACGTCCAGCCCGTCGCGGAAAGGAAAGAACGCATCGCTGGCCACGGCCGAGCCTTGCAGCGACAGGCCCGCGTGCTCGGCCTTGATGCTGGCGATGCGGGCGGAATCGAGCCGGCTCATCTGCCCTGCCCCCACGCCCAGCGTCATGCCGCCGGCGCAAAAAACGATGGCGTTGCTTTTGACGAACTGCGCCACCTTCCAGGCAAACAGCAAATCTTGCAGCTGCTCGGGCGTGGGCTGCTTGCGGGTGACCACTTTCAGATCGGCCACGGTCAGCTCGTGAAAGTCGGCGCTTTGCAGCAGCAGGCCGCCGCCCACGCGCTTGTATTCGAGCGTGTTGGCGCACACGGGCGCGCCGCTGGGCAGGGCAATGCGCAGCACGCGCACGTTGGGCTTGGCCTGGAACACGGCCAGCGCCTCGGGGGTGAAGTCAGGCGCCATCAGCACCTCGACGAACTGCTTGGCCACCGCCTCGGCCGCGGCGCCGTCCACCGGCACGTTGAAGGCGATGATGCCGCCAAAGGCGCTGGTGGGGTCGGTCTGAAAGGCTTTTTGGTAGGCCTGCAAGGCGCTGGCGCCCACCGCCACGCCGCAGGGGTTGGCGTGCTTGACGATGACGCAGGCCGCCTGCGTCCACTGCTTGACGCATTCCCAGGCCGCGTCGGCGTCGGCAATGTTGTTGTAGCTCAGCTCCTTGCCCTGCAGCTGCTCGGCGGTGACCAGGCTGCCGGGGGCGGGGTGCAGGTCGCGGTAGAAAGCGGCCTGCTGGTGCGGGTTTTCGCCGTAGCGCAGGTCTTGCAGCTTGACGAAGCTGACATTGCTTTGCGCGGGAAAGGGCGAGCGCACAGGGGCCGGGGCGTGGTGGCTGGCGTCAAAGTCGATGGCCGAAAGCCAGTCGCTGATGGCCGCGTCGTACTGCGCGATGCGGTTGAAGGCGGCCACGGCCAGGCCAAAGCGGGTTTTGTCTGACAGCTTGCCGCCGCCGGCTTGCAGCTCAGCCAGCACGGGGGCGTATTGCGCGGCATCGGTCAGCACGGCCACGTGCTGCCAGTTCTTGGCGGCGCTGCGCACCATGGCGGGGCCGCCAATGTCGATGTTCTCTATCGCATCGGCCAGCGTGCAGCCGGCTTGGGCCACGGTGGCCTCGAACGGGTAGAGGTTGACCACCAGCAAATCAATGGTGTCGATGCCGTGCTCGGCCAGCGCCGCCTGGTGCGCGGGCACGTCGCGCCGCGCCAGCAGGCCGCCGTGCACCTTGGGGTGCAGGGTTTTCACGCGGCCATCGAGCATTTCAGGAAACTGCGTCACCTCGGCCACCTCGGTCACGGGCAGCCCCGCATCGGCCAGCAGACGGGCCGTGCCCCCGGTGGAAATGAGCCGGATGCCCAGCGCATGCAGCGCGCGGGCCAAGTCGAGCACGCCGGTCTTGTCGGATACGGAAAGCAGAGCGTTCATGGTGCGCCTTTAAAAAACCATTAGTAACGAAAAACAGCTTTTGCGCTTTATTGACGCGCGCAATCAGCTATGAATTTAGTAGCAAATTTGCCAAAAGCACGCTGGGGCTGACCCCGCCCTCTGCTTGAGCGGCGGGCATCAAGGCGGCCGCAGGCCGGCTCAAGGGGGGCGCTCATGTCAGCCCATGCTCCAGCAGCTTCTTGCGCAGCGTATTGCGGTTCAGCCCCAGCCACTGGGCCGCGCGGCTTTGGTTCTGGCCCGCGTGCTGCATCACCACCTCCAGCAGCGGCTTTTCCACCGCCTTCATCAGCATGTCGTGCAGCCGCTCGGGCTCGGTGCCGCGCAGGTCGCTGAAATACGCTTCCAGGTTTTCGCGCACGCAGGCGTCGATGTGTTTTTTGCTCATGTTGCTTGAAAGCCCTCCTGCGCTTTCGTGGGCCAGGCAGCCGCGCCCAACGGCGGCAGGCGTTCGTGGCGGCTGGCCATGTCTTCAAAGTAATCGGCCACGGCCTGCCATTGGGCCGCCGTGGTGTCCAGTGTGTTCATGCGGGCGCGAAACGCATCGCCCCCAGGCAGGCCGCGCACGTACCAGCCAATGTGCTTGCGCGCCGAGCGCACGCCCGTGTCTTCGCCATACAGCGCGTAATGGTCTTGCAGGTGCGCCAGCAGCGCACGCCGCACCTCCAGCACCAGCGGCGGCGCCAAGTGCTGGCCCGTGGCCAGAAAGTGCGCGATCTCGCGGAAGATCCACGGCCTGCCCTGCGCCGCGCGGCCCACCATCAGCGCATCGGCCCCTGTGGCGCGCAGCACGGCCTGCGCTTTTTCGGGCGAATCCACATCGCCATTGGCCACCACGGGAATACGCAGCGCAGCCTTGACGGCGGCAATGGTGTCGTACTCGGCCTGGCCCTTGTAGCCCTGCTCACGCGTGCGGCCATGCACCGTCAGCATCTGCACACCGGCGCTCTCGGCAGCGCGCGCCAGGGTCAGGGCATTTTTGTGCGCGGCGCACCAGCCCGTGCGCATCTTCAGCGTCACGGGCACGCCGCGCGGCGCGCAGGCGGCCACCACGGCCTCGATGATGTGCAGCGCCAGCGGCTCGTTTTGCATCAGCGCGCTGCCCGCCCATTTGTTGCACACCTTCTTGGCCGGGCAGCCCATGTTGATGTCGATGATCTGCGCCCCCCGGTCGATGTTGTAGCGGGCCGCATCGGCCATCTCCTGCGGCGCCACCCCCGCAATCTGCACCGCGATCGGCCCCGGCTCGCCCGTGTGGTCGGCCCGGCGGCTGGTCTTGAGCGAATGCCACAAGTCCTTGCGCGAGGTCACCATCTCGCTGACCGCATAACCCGCGCCAAACGCGCGGCACAGCTGCCGGAAAGGCCGATCCGTCACCCCCGCCATGGGGGCGACGAACAAGCGATTGGGCAAGGCATGGGGGCCGATGTGCATGGGGCTGTTCGGCAAGCAAGGGGCGAGGGAAAGCGGCGGCAAAAAAAGCCGGCCAAGCGGCGAGCGGTGGATTCTAACTGCCTAAATTTTAGGCAAGCCAGATGCCGCCAGACTCTACACTCACGCGCCTTATGCAAGACTGGCTGAGCACCCAATTGCACGCGCTGCTGGCCGCCCTGGCGCTGCCCGAATACGGCCTGTCCACCGTGTTCGTGGTGGCTTTCGTGTCCGCCACGCTGCTGCCCATGGGGTCGGAGCCTGCGGTGTTCGGGCTGGTCAAGCTCAACCCGCACTTGTTCTGGCCGGCCATTGGCGTGGCCACGCTGGGCAACACGCTGGGGGGCATGGTGTCGTGGTGGATGGGCCTGGGCGCGCACCGGGCCGTGGACAAGCTGCGCCACGCGCCCACCCAGTCGGCCACCCACCTGCGTGCGCTGGACTGGCTGCAACGCCTGGGGCCGCGCGCCTGCTTTCTGTCTTTTCTGCCGGTGATTGGCGATCCGCTGTGCGCCGTGGCGGGCTGGCTGCGCCTGCCGCTGCTGCCGTGCGCAGCCTGGATGGCGGCAGGCAAGTTTTCACGCTATCTGGTCATGACCGCTTCGCTGCTGTGGATATGGCCTGAAGCGGGGAGCTGAGCCCTGGCGCGACGCGCCCGTGCCACAATCGCCCTGCCCGGCGCTTTTCCCCAAGCACCGGGCAGCTTGACAGGTGCCCTTCAGGCCGATGCACGGCCCCAGGGTTAAACGGGAAGCAGGTGCGCCCTAGGGCGTGTTCACACTGTTTTTGCCAGTGCGAACACGCCCTGGGGCAAGTCCTGCGCTGCCCCCGCAACGGTCAGCGGAAACCAAACCCCGACGCCAGTGCGCCTTTGCGCACGGCAGCCACTGCTCCTCACTTCAAGGCGCGGGAAGGCCGGGGCCTAGCGGTGCGCTTTTCGCAAAAAAGCCCCGCCTTCCGCAAGCCCGGATACCGGCCTGCTAAGCCATGAACGGCAGGTCGCGGGCGTGCGGCCAAGCCGGACAGGCCGCATGCGCTCAGGCAGCAGCTGGCCTGGCCGTTTTGAACTGCGTGCCCAGGCCGTGCCACTCTTTCACGCGCACTCTTTTTGTGAGAAAGGCCTTGGGCAGCATGCACATCGAACCCGGCGTCGTTGATGGCGCAAAAATCTTTCTGAGCTACGGCACCGCCGCCGCCGCGCTGGCTGCCACCGCCTGGCTGGCTGTGCGCAGCGCGCGCAGCCACGGCGCGCTGGCGCTGGCCGGGCGCAGCCTGTTGGCCGCGCTCATCACCTTCTGCTCGTTCGAGGTGCTGCCGCACCACCCCGTGGGCGTGTCCGAGGTGCACATCATCCTGGGCACCACGCTGTTTCTGCTCTTTGGCTCGGCCGCAGCGGCCATCGGCCTGGCGCTGGGGCTGCTGACGCAAGGGCTGTTTTTTGCCCCGGCGGATTTGCCGCAATACGGCATGAACGTCACCACCTTGCTGGTGCCGCTGTTTGCCGTGGGCGCGCTGGCCAGGCGCATCATTGCCCCGCACACGGCCTATGTGGATTTGAGCTACGCGCAAACGCTCAAGCTCTCGCTGGCCTACCAGGGCGGCATCGTGGCCTGGGTGGCGTTCTGGGCGCTGTACGGGCACGGGCTGGCGGCGGATAACCTGTCGAGCATCGCGGCTTTTGGCGGCGCTTACCTGCTGGTGGTGCTGATTGAGCCGCTGGTGGATCTGGCCGTGCTGGCCGCCGCCAAGGCCCTGCATAGCCTGCGCGGCTCGCGCCTGTTGGAGCCGCGCCTGCACAGCGCCGGAGCGTGATCGGCCATGCATCTGAACACGCAAAAAATCCCCGCCACCATCGTCACCGGCTTTCTGGGCAGCGGCAAAACCACGCTGCTGCGCCACGTGCTGGACAAGGCCCAGGGCCGGCGCATTGCCGTCATCGTCAATGAGTTTGGCGAGCTGGGCATTGACGGCGACATCCTCAAAGCCTGCGGCATCGGCTGCGACGACAGCGGCAATGAACAAGCTGGCCAGTTGTACGAGCTGGCCAACGGCTGCATGTGCTGCACGGTGCAAGAGGAGTTCTTCCCCGTCATGCAGCAGTTGGCCGCGCGCCGCGCCGACATTGACGCCGTGCTGATCGAAACCAGCGGCCTGGCCCTTCCCAAGCCGTTGGTGCAAGCCTTTCAGTGGCCCGAAATCGCCGGCGCCTTTACCGTGGACGCCGTGGTGACGGTGGTCGATACGCCCGCCGCTGCGGCGGGCCAGTTTGCCGCCCACCCCGAGGCCGTGGATGCCCAGCGCCGCGCCGACCCCAACCTGGACCACGAATCGCCCCTGCACGAGCTGTTTGAAGACCAGCTCAGCGCTGCCGATCTGGTGGTGCTGAACAAGGCCGACTTGGTGGACGCTGCCGCGCTGGCGCAGGTGCAGCAAATGGTGCAGGCCGAACTGCCGCCGCAGGTGAAGATCGTGCCCGCCACCGCCGGCCGCCTGCCGCTGGAGGTGCTGCTGGGCTTAAACCGCGCGGCCGAGCAGCACATTGACCAGCGCCCCAGCCACCACGACCATGACGAAGACCACGACCACGACGAATTCCAGTCCGTCGTGATCGAGCTGCCCGCCGTGGAACGCGAGCCGCTGCTGGCCGCCCTGGCCGATTTGGTCAAGGCCCAGCCCATCTTGCGCGTCAAAGGCTTTGCCGCCCTGCCCGGCAAGCCCATGCGCTTGCTGGTGCAAGGCGTGGGCAGCCGCTTCGACAGCCACTTTGACCGCCCCTGGCAGCCGGACGAAACGCGCCGCACGCGCCTGGTGTTCATCGGCCAGCAACTGGACGAAACCGCTTTGCGCGCCGCGCTGAGCCGGGTAGCGCAACCGCTTTGAAAGCAGGAGCCTTGTGCTCAGTCTCTCTGCCTTCTTTTGATGCCTGAGCAGACATCAAAATGGCTGACAGTAAGTGGCACAAGCGCCTATAAAAAAAGCAGTGCAGTGCCCAGTTGCTTTTCTCCCTCTTGTTTGCCTTCGGCTCTGCGCCTGTCACCGCCATGACCCTGCCCCACCCGTCTGCTGTGCCTCAGCTTCACATGTTCTACCTGGGCGGCAGCGCTGGCCGCGCCAACATCGAAGTGCACGACGTGCAGTTCGTCGCCTGCCACGACGTGGCCCAGGCCATTCCCGCACTCAAGGCCGCCTGGTTCGGCCACCCGGACAAGCTGCACATCGACGGCTACCAGTGCCTGAACTGGGCCGATGGGCACGACATCGCCCTGGCGCCCCATGCGGCAGACAACGGCGGCCTGCGGCTGTATTTCGTCAACGTGGGCGGCTACCTGCCCCAGCAACTGGCCGAGCAGCACGCCTTTGGCCTGTTCGTCGCGCCCAGTGCCGATGCGGCCAAGCACAAAGCCAAGGCTGCGCTGCTGCCCGGCCACGATCAGGCGCACAAGGACAACCTCAAAACCGTCGATGACTGCCTGCTGCTGGCCGAGGTGGGCGGCTGGCACGTGACCCTGACACCGAATCCGCACGGACAGCCCCTGCCGCCACGCATGCAGGGCTATCACCCGATCTGACCTGACCGACCCGGGATACGACCCGCCCGGCCTCCTCAGGCCGGCCTTTCGCCCATGCACCTGCTCAACACCCGCCCCGGCGGTTTTGTCGAGGACGAAACCGCCATCGTCTGCCTGAACCAGACCCCCGCCGACATGGTGGTGCTCAGCAGCGCCGACACCACGCTGGCCCTGCTGGCCGCCGCGCAGGCGCAGCGCCTGCAGGCCGATGCCCGCTGGCCCGCGCTACGCCTGGCCAATGTGCTGCACCTGCGGCAAAACGCCTCGTTTGACCGCTATGCCGACGAGGTGCTGCGCCATGCGCGCGTGATCGTGGTCGATCACCTGGGGGCCGAATCCACCTGGCCCTACGGCGTGGCGCAGCTGGCGGCCCTGGCGCGGCGGCAGGGGCAGGCGCTGGCGCTTTTCTCGGGCGATTTGACGGAAGACCCCGACTTGCTGGCCCGCGGCACCTTGCCGCCAGACACCGCCCGCCTGCTGTGGCGCTACCTGCGCGCGGGCGGCGCGGCCAATGCGCGGGCTTTTTTGCAGGCCGTGGCCTTTCACGGCCTGGGCCACGGGGCCGAGCCGCCGCCGCCGCGCCCGCTGCCGCAGGTGGCGCTGCACGCGCCTGCGGCCTGGGCGGGGCCAGGCGCGGGGGGCGCGGGGGGCGCGAAGGGCGCAGAAGGCGACCCCCTGGCCGCCCTGCAAGCGGCCTGGCAGCCGGGCGCGCCCGTGGCGGCGCTGGTGTTTTACCGCTCGCACCTGCTGGCGGGCAACACCGCCGCGTTTGACGATCTGGCCCTGGCCCTGCGCGCGCAGGGCCTGAACCCGCTGCCGGTGGCGCTGGATTCGCTCAAAGACCCGCTGTGCCTGGCCACGCTGCGCAGCCTGTGCGCGCAGCACAGCGCGCGCATCGTGCTCAACACCACCGCCTTTGCCGCCCTGGGGCAGCCGGGCAGCGGCGCGCCGTTTGAGCCGCTGGCGGGCGACGCGCCGGTGCTGCAAGTCATCGTCAGCGGCAGCGACCGCGAAGGCTGGCTGCAAGACAGCCAGGGCCTGCGCCCGCGCGACATTGCCATGCAAGTGGTGCTGCCCGAGGTGGACGGGCGCCTCATCACCCGCGCCATCAGCTTCAAGACCGGCACGCGCCGCTGCCCGCACACGCAGGTGGACTTGGTGCACTACCAAAGCGAGCCTGACCGCACCGCCTTCGTGGCCGAGCTGGCCGCCCGCTGGTGCCGCCTGCAAAGCCTGCCCGCGCACGACAAGCGCCTGGCCCTGCTGCTGGCCAACTACCCCGGCAGCGAAGGGCGCATTGGCAGCGGCGTGGGGCTGGACACGCCCGCCTCCGTCATCGCGCTGCTGCGCCTGCTGGCGCGCGAAGGGCACGACGTGGGCGCGCACGCCCTGCCCGCCGATGGCGACGCGCTCATGCGCGCCCTCACCCAAGGCGTGGCCAACGACCCCGCCCAGTGGCCCCTGCGCCCCGCCCTGCAAAGCTACGCCCTGGCCGACTACCTGACCCGCTTGAACCAGCTGCCCCCCGGCATGGCCAGCGCCATCACCGCCCGCTGGGGCCCGCCCGAGGCCGACCCGCTGCTGCGCCAGGGCCGCTTCATGATTGCGGGCCTGCGGCTGGGCAAGGTGTTTGTGGGCATACAGCCCGCCCGCGCCCTGGCCGACGACGGCAGCGGCCCCGCCCAGCAAGACTGGGCCAGCTACCACAGCGCCGAGCTGGTGCCGCCCCACCACTACCTGGCCTTTTACTTCTGGCTGCGCGATGTGTTCCGTGTGGATGCCATCGCCCACGTGGGCAAGCACGGCAACCTGGAATGGCTGCCCGGCAAAAGCCTGGCCCTGTCCAGCGCCTGCTGGCCCGACGCCATCTTCGGCCCCCTGCCCCACCTGTACCCCTTCATCGTCAACGACCCCGGCGAAGGCGCGCAGGCCAAGCGCCGCGCGCAGGCGGCCCTCATCGGCCACCTCATGCCCCCGCTCACCCGGGCCGAAAACCACGGCCCCCTGCAAACGCTGGAGCGCCTGGTGGACGAGTATTACGACGCCCTGCTGCTCGACACCCGGCGCGCGCCCCTGCTGCGCCAGCGCATCCTGCAACTGGCCCGCCAGCAGCAACTGGCCGCCGAGCTGCCCCCCGCCGCCCCCGCCCAAGGCAAGCGCAGCGATGGCGATGACGACGACGCGCTGCTCACCCGCATCGACGCTTATTTGTGCGAGCTGAAAGAAACCCAGATCCGCGACGGCCTGCACATCTTTGGCCAGTCGCCCACCGGCCGCCAGCGGCGCGACACCCTGCTGGCCCTGGCCCGCTACGCCAGCGCCGACGACGCGCCCGCCAGCCCCAACCCCCAGTCCAGCGCCCCGCCCGATACCCAGTCCACTGAAGGCCTGCTGCACGCCCTGGCCGCCGACTGGCTGGGCCAAGGCTTTGACCCCAACACCCCCGACCCCGCCCAGCCCTGGCGCGGCCCGCGCCCCGCCGCCTTGCAAGCCCTCAGCCCCGCCCCCTGGCGCCACCACGGCGACACCCGCGAGCGGCTGGAACTGCTGGCCGCCCAATTGCTTGACTTGCTTGACGCCGGCCTGCTGGACACCGCCCTGCCCACACCTGATCCAGCCACCCCAAATACTACAAAAACAATAGCTGCTGCCACGCTTGGGACGCGCGCAAACGCCCTTTTTGACCCTGAAAAACACCCCCGCACCCAGGCCGCCTTGCAGCGCATTGCCCAAGTGCTCGCCCCCCGGCTGGACGCCTGCGGCCCGCAAGAGCTGCGCCACTTCAGCCGCGCCCTGCAAGGCCGCTTTGTGCCCCCCGGCCCCAGCGGCTCGCCCACGCGCGGGCGGCCTGATGTGCTGCCCACCGGGCGCAACTTCTACACCGTGGACACCCGCGCCATCCCCACCCCCACCGCCTGGGCGCTGGGCGAGCAAGCGGCCCAGCGCCTGATTGAGCGCCACCTGCAAGACCACGGCGACTACCCCCGCGCCATCGGCATCAGCGTCTGGGGCACCGCCACCATGCGCACCGGCGGCGACGACATTGCCCAAGCCCTGGCCCTCATCGGCGTGCGCCCGCGCTGGGCCCCCGGCAGCCAGCGCGTGAGCGACTTTGAAGTCATCCCCCGCGTCGGCCTGCACCGCCCGCGCGTCGATGTCACCCTGCGCATCTCCGGCCTGTTTCGCGACGCCTTTGCCGCCACCGTGCAACTGTTTGACGCCGCCGTGCAAGCCGTGGCCGCGCAAGACGGCGAGGACGAAGCCGACAACCCCATCCGCGCCCGCATCCTGCGCGACACAGCCGCCTTGCAAAGCCAGGGCCACAGCCCCCAGCAAGCCCGCCAGCAAGCCGGCTGGCGCATCTTTGGCCCCCCGCCCGGCCACTACGGCAGCGGGCTGGACGCCCTGTTTCAGCACGGCCACTGGAACACCGACGCCGACCTGGCCCACGCCTACACCGCCTGGAGCGCCCACGCCTGGGGCCAGGCCGAACAAGGCCAAGACGCCCGCCACCTGCTGCCCCAGCGCCTGGCCGAGCTGGACGCCGTGCTGCACAACCAAGACAGCCGCGAGCACGACCTGCTCGACTCCGCCGACTACTACCTCTTTCAAGGCGGCATGGCCGCCGCCGCCCGCCACCACAGCGGCGGCCGCCAGCCGGCCCTCTACCACGGCGACCACGCCCAGCCCCAGCGCCCGCGCGTGCGCAGCCTGCAAGAAGAAATCGGCCGCATCGTGCGCGCCCGCGCCACCAACCCCAAGTGGATCGAAGGCGCCATGCGCCACGGCTACAAAGGCGCGTTTGAAATGGCCGCCACCGTCGACTACCTCTTTGGCTTTGACGCCACCTGCCGCGCCGTCAGCGACACGCACTGGGCCTTGCTGACCGAGGCCTACGTGCTGGACGAACGCACCCGCGCCTTCATCGCCCAGCACAACCCCCAGGCCCTGGCCGACATCCTGTCGCGCCTGCGCGAAGCCATTGCCCGCGGCCTGTGGCAAAACCCCGGCGACTACGCCGCCTGGCTCGATGATCTGGCCCTGGCGCACGATGAGCGCATGGAAGGCGCGGCCTAAGGCGCCGCGCCCCTGCCCCTGCGCCTGCCCCTTCGCTTGAGCAGCGGCTGGGGGCTTTTGTTCAACGCCTGCGCGTCACAGACTCACCGTCAGCGGCTCGCTGTGGCTCACCTGGTAGCTGCGCTGCTTCACGCTGTCCACAAACACCCATTGGCCGCTGGCTTCGGTGGGGGTGAAATGCATCAGCAGCAAGCCCCGGTGTTCGGTTTCGGCATAGCGCAAATCGCCCACCATGCTCATGAAAATCTGCCGCGTTTGCGCCGGCGGCACGCTGCCAAACAGCACTTCCAGACCGGGGGAGCTGATGCTTTGCGCGGCAAATTCGTGCCCCACCACGGTGCCGTTTTGCAGCGTGAGCTGGCTGCCCCAGGCGTTGTGCGTGTCGCCCGCCAGCACCAGCAGCTTTTTTTGCAGCTGCGCGGCGCTGAGCAGCACCTTCTCGCGCTCGGCGGGGTAGCCGTCCCAGGCGTCCAGGTTGTAGCCCAGCCGGGGGTTACGCTGCGGATCGAGCAGGGCGCGCTGCGCCTCACTCAGCGCCGCCGGGTTCTGCGCCGCCAGCTGCTGCGCCGTCAGATAGTCGGTCACCGCCTGCAAGGCCGCCGCCATGGCCTGGGGCGAGTCATTGGCCTGGCCCAGCGCGGTCAGCACGCTGGCCGGAAAGTGCATGCGCGCCATCAACACCTGCTGGCCCAGCACCTGCCAGGTGGCCGCCGATTGCGCCATTTGCTGTTGCAGCCAGGCCAGTTGCTCGGCGCCCAGCAGGCTGCGCGTGGGGCTGGCCAGCGCGGCCTGGGCGGCTTGGGCGGTGTCGGGATGATTCAGCTCGGCCAGGGTGATCTGCCGCTCGCGCGCCAGCAGGCGCGTTTCCAGCATGTGCAGGGCCACCAGGCCGCCAAAGTCAAAGCTGCGGTAAATCTTGCGCAAGTCCTGCGCATCGGGCGTGCGCACCGGCAGCCATTCGTGCCAGGCCTGCATGGCGGCCTCGCGCCGGGCGGCATAGCTGCCTTCGGTGGCCGGGTCGTGGTTTTCGGCGGCTTCGGCCCAGGCGTTGTCGGCAATTTCGTGGTCGTCCCACACGGCAATCAGCGGCATGGCGGCGGCCAGCACCTTGCTGTCGGGGTCGGCGCGGTACTGGGCGTAGCGCGCGCGGTAATCGTGCAGGCTCAGGCAGGCGCTGGCCGGCTGCACCACGCGGCCCATGCCGGGCGCATCGGCGCTGGCGTAGCCGTCTGGCCCGTATTCGTAAATGAAGTCGCCCAGGTGCACGGCGTACTGCGCCTGGCTGCGGGCGGCTTCGGCATAGGCATGAAAGTAGCCCGCCGGGTAGTTGGAGCAGCTGAGCACCGCCAGCGACAGCGCCGTGGCGCCCGCCGCAGGCAGGGTGCGGGTGCGCCCCACGGGCGAGCGGCGCGCCGCGTCGCTGCCGCTGGCGTTTTGGCGAAAGCGGTAGTAATAGCTGCGGCCCGGCGCCAGCCCGGCGGCGTCGGCCTTGGCGGTGTGGCCGCTGGCCGCGCTGGCCACGGCCTGGCCGCTGGCAACGATGTGGGTGAAGGCGGCGTCGTCGGCCACTTCCCAGATCAGGGGCACGTCTTCTTCGCTGCCGTCGATGCGCGCGTGCGTCCACAGCACCACGCGGTCGGCCAGCGGGTCGCCGCTGGCCACGCCGTAGTCAAAGCGGGCCACGGGCGTGGACGCATCGTCATCGCTGCCGCCGCAGGCGCTCAGGGCCAGGCCCGCGCCAGAAGCGGCCGCCAAGCCGGACAGTCGGATGATGAAGGTGCGGCGGTCAAGAGCGGTCATGGCACGCAGTTCCTATCGGCTGAAGACAAAGCCCGGTTTATCACCACACCGCATGACACGGGCATGAATAGAAGGTTTCAGCGCGAATTTAGTGGCTTTTCATAAGATAGCTGCTACCGCCTGTTAACAGCCAACTTCAACAAAGCCTGTCCCCGCATGAAAAAACGAAAAAGGCCACAGGGAGCATGCAAGACAGGCTTTTTCAGCCTGGTGCCTGCCATTGAGCACAAGGCTTTTCGCTGCCATGACGAAGGGAAAAAAAGAAGCCTGGCTACCCGGCACATCAGGCCGTTGGCTGGCTCAAATGACATCAAGGCCGCTCGACCCCGACGTCTCCCACGATGAGAAGAGGATGGTTTTGAAGGTTTTCCTGCCTTCTCGGCCTTCCATGCTGCGCATCATAACATCAAATGCAAATCATTCTCAATTAAATTTCGTAACTAGATGAATTTTCCCTTCCCTGCCCCACTTGTCCCTCATTGACACCATGTCGCCCCTCACATCTGCTGCGCCTTCCGTGCCCCTCCACGCCTTTCCCTTTGCCGCCTTGCAAGGCCAGCCGCAACTGACGCAGGCGCTGCTGCTGGCCGCTGTCGATCCGCACCTGGGCGGCGTGCTCATCGAAGGCCCGCGCGGCACCGCCAAATCCACCGCCGCCCGCGCGCTGGCCGAGCTGCTGGCGCCCGCGCCCTTTGTCACCGTGCCCCTGGGCGCGGCGCTTGAACACGTCACCGGCACGCTGGACTTGCAGCACGCCCTGGCCGGGCAGGCCGTGCGCTTTGCCCCTGGCCTTTTGGCGCGCGCACACGGCGGCGTGCTGTACGTGGACGAAATCAACCTGCTGCCCGACGCGCTGGTGGACGTGCTGCTGGACGCCGCCGCCAGCGGACAGAACGTGGTCGAGCGCGACGGCATCTCCCACACCCACCCGGCGCGCTTCGTCCTCATCGGCACCATGAACCCCGAAGAAGGCGAGCTGCGCCCGCAGCTGCTCGATCGACTGGGCCTGTGCGTGCGCCTGCACAACGTCACCGACTTGGCGCAGCGCCAGGCCATCGTCAAAGCCCGGCTGGCCTTTGACGCAGACCCCGCCGCCTTTGCCGCCCGCCACCAGCCGGCCCAGGCTCAGCTGGCCGCGCGCCTGGCCGCCGCCCGCGCCCGCGTGCAAGACCCCGACGCCTTGCCCTGGAGCGACGCCGTGCACGCCGCCGTCAGCCGCACCTGCCTGGATGCCCAGGTGGACGGGCTGCGCGCCGACCTGGTCATGCTGCGCGCCGCCCGAGCCCTGGCCGCCTGGCAGGGCGACAGCGCCCCCAGCCCCGCGCACGTGGCGCAGGTGGCGCCCATGGTGCTGGCCCACCGGCGTGGCCCCGGTGCACCGCCCCTGCCGTCCCCGCCGGATGAGGCGCCAGCGCCAGACACCGCTTCCTCTGCCACCTCCCCTGTCGCACCGGATACCGCAGCCGGTGCCTCATCCCATGCCGCGACCGGCACGCCCCCGCCCGCCCCGGGCCACGCAGCCGCCGAAACGGGCGACTGGGGCGCCCTGCCGCCGCAAGCCGTGGGCCTGGGCGCCGCGCCGCCGCTGCCCGCGCTCAAGCCCCTGCGCCCGCTGCGGCCGGGGCAGGAAAGGGCCGCCGCAAAAAAAGCCTGAGCCTTCCGCCCGGCCGCCACTGGCTGGGCGGAAGGCCGCCCCCCACCCGCTCGCCCGTCCCGCCCACCCTGGCCACGCACCACGGCAGCGGCAGTGCCCCCGCCGCCATCGACTGGCCCCGCAGCCTGGCCGCGCGCGGTGCCGCACCGCTGCACGCGCGCCACCTGCGCTACCGCACGCCGCACCCGTCAGCCGCCGCGCTGCACTGCTTCGTGCTGGACTGCTCGGCCTCCATGCTGGCTGCGGGCCGCCTGGCGCGGGCCAAGGGTGTGCTGGCCGCGCTCATGGCCCAGGCCTACCGCTGGCGCGACCACGTGGCCGTGATCGGCCTGGATGGCCAGGGCGTGCACCTGCTGCGCCCGCCCGGGCGCGCCCGGCACGCGGCCCCGCGCTGGCTGCCCCCCCTGGGCGGCGGCGGCGGCACCCCGCTGGCCCAGGCCCTGGCCCAGGCCGACGCGCTGCTGCGTCGCCACGGCAGCGGCCCGCGCTGGCTGTGGCTGCTGACCGATGGCCGCACGCGCGACATCCCGCCGCGTCCGGCCCACGCCCAACGGCTATGCCTGATCGACTTTGACACCGCCCGCCCGCCCCTGGGCCGCGCCCAGGCCCTGGCCGCGCAGTGGCAGGCGCAGTGGCTGCCTGCAGGCGCACTGTAAGCCGTGCGTCGCTGAAGTGGCAGAGGCCCAGGGCAATCCGCACCGCGTGCAGGATGCCGGGCGACTATGCATGCACAGCCATGCCTGCCGCACGCGGGTCATACAGCCAGCGGCGCAGCTTGACAGCGCGTACCTGGCTGGCCGCCGGGTGCTGGGGGTTGATGAGCAGGTTGTGCTCTTCCGGCACGATGACCGATGGCACTTGCGCCAGCAGGCTGGTGCCTGCGCCGGCCCAGGCGGTGCCCCAGGCAATGCTCACGCGCCCGGCGGGCAGCGCGTCCCAGCCCACATGCTGGCTGGCATCGAATACCGCGCGCGCGGCCCATTGAGCAGCGGGAATATCGATGCGCACCAGATAGCGGTTCAGCGGCAGCGCCATGCCGCCGCCCAGGTGCACCACGGTTTCCAGGCAAGCCAGCGCGCACGAGACACTGGCATACACCAAGGGCGTGCCGCGTGCGTTCCAGCGTCCGCCGGTCAGGCCCGCGCCTGTGCCACTCAAGTCATCGGCGGTGTAGTCGGGCGTGTCGGTAGCGATGCGCCAGAGGTGAATGACACCCGGTGCAGTGTCTTGCGCAGCGGCACTGTGCATGACCGGGCGTGCATCAGGCGTAGGCGCCTGATTTCATCTGATACAGCAAGGTGCTGATGGCCTCGCGGCCATCGGCGGTGTCCAGCAGCTCCTGCGGGGCCAGCCCTCCCAATGCCGCCACAGGCTGGGTCATCCAGCGGGCAAACCAGCGGGCTGCGTCAAAGCCTGGGGGCGGCTCGCCCGCTTCGCTGACCATGGCGTCCACCTGGCCGATCAGGCGCTCCACACCCATGAGTTTTTCACTCTCCGTGGCCGAGAGGGCACTGCGCTGAGTGATCTTGCGTTCGACCGTCGAGCGTGCCAAGCCCAGCACACGCATGAACTGATCGCGCGGCAGACCCATGGCCTCGCTCAAGACCACCACTTCACGCGCAGGCATGCCCTGTTTGATGCGCTGTGAGCGTTCCATGGGCGAAAGCCAGTACACCGCCGCATGCCTGGCCTGCGGCTGCGCGCGGTAGGCGGCGCGGTGCTCAGCAACGAGGGCGACTGGGGTCAGGGCTGTGGCGGTCATAAGCTACCTTTTCAATAGAGACAAAAAATACACCCAAACGAGACCATGCGCAACCAGTTCCCGTGTGGACACATGCCCGGCATCGCCTTCTGACCCCCATGAAAAACGGCATTCGCGCTTTCTTATAGACATCTTTATGCTACTGAAACAATAGCTTAAAACCTATTAGGATGTCTATTGGGATGTCCATTCGCCTGGATGCCCGACAACACCAGCCTTGGACGTCTGTTCACACGGCTTTTGCCTGTGCGTGGCCCCGTCAGGGAGGATATCCACAGTGTGAACTGCCTTAGCGGCCATACAGCCAGGGCACGTCCAGCACGCGCTCACCTAGCAGGCGGATGGAGGCATCGCGCCCCATGCGCACCAGCCCGGTGGAATGGAAGATGCGGCCGTTTCGCGCGGCACGCGCCTGCACGCTAGCGCAGCGCTGCCAGCGCGCCAGGGCGTAGCGTTGCAGGCGTGTAGGCACGTCCACCATGTCCATGCTCAGGGCGCGGGCCAGCTCGGCCGCGTCTTCCACGGCCATGCCCGCGCCCTGGGCCAGATAGGGAGGCATGGGATGGGCGGCATCGCCCAGCAAAGCGATGAGGCCATGCGCCATGTCCTGCGCGCTGCGCACGGGTGAGCGGTCAACCAGCGCCCACAGGCGCCAGGGGTGTTCGTTCACACTGGCAGGCACGGCAGCGGCCAGCAGTTCGCGCAGCGGGGCACACACGGCGCCCAGCGCATGTGCCAGGTCGGCAGCATTGGCACTGTGGTCCCAGCCCGCAGGGTTGTCAGGCGGCTGTCCATGCACGATGGCCACCACGTTCATCCACTGGCCAGCGCGCACGGGGTACTGCACCACGTGCAGGCGCGGACCGAGCCAGGCAGTGACCTGATTGGCCGCCAGCGCAGCGGGCAGCTCACCCGCTTGCAGCATGGCGCGGTAGGCCAAGTGGCCTGTCACGCGCGGCGGGCCATCGCCCAGCATGTGCTGGCGCACTTGGCTCCACACACCGTCGGCGCCCAGCAAAGCATCGCCTTCCACTTGTAGGCCGCGCGCCGTGGTCAGCGCCACGGCACCGCCATGGTCGGCGCAGCTGGCCAGGGGCTGATCCAGGTGCAGCTGCACCCGCTCTTGAGCCTGCACCGCCCGGTAGAGCAGCTGGTGCATGTCTGCGCGGTGAATGGTGGCGTAAGGGGCGCCATAGCGTTCTATGCTGCGCTGCCCCAGGGCCAGTACGCCCAGCTCCTCACCCGTAACGGCGCTGCGCACTTGCAGGCGTTGCGGAAACGCGGCCACCGCATCCAGCCATTCCTTCAGCCCCCAGCCATGCAGAATGCGCGTGACGTTGGGCCCCAGCTGGATGCCCGCGCCCACCTCTGAAAACACAGGCGCGCGCTCATACAGCCGCACTTGCCAGCCTGCCCGGGCCGCCGCCAGCGCCGCCGCCA
>JAUNHQ010000063.1 GCA_030535425.1 Pseudomonadota bacterium
ATTAGAAGCGAGGCGGCTGGAAGTTCCCGGCATTTCACGCTCAACGCCGAACGCCGAACGCTCAACCATTTTCACGCTTGACGAGCATGCGAATCACCGGCCAGGCCGCCAGCGCCGCCACCAGGTGCTTGGCGCTGTGGCCCGAGATGATCTGCTGCGTGAAGGCGAACACCGGCGCGTCTGCCATCTCCAGCACCTTGGATGCGGCGTACCACGCGATCACCCCCACCACGGAAAAGCCCAGCGCGCCCGGCAGCGGGCGGCGCATGGCCAGCAGCGCCAGCAGCACCAAGCCGCCGCCTTGCAGCACCGTCCACGGCGTCATGTTGCCCGTTTGCCAGTGCAGCACCGCCGTGCCCACGGCGCCCACCCCCACCAGCGCGGCCAGCCAGCCGCCAGCGCGCGCGCTCACGCGGTCGGCAGCGGCCAGGCCCAGCACACCGGCAAAGGCCACGGCCATGCCCAGGCGGTCAATGCACAGGCCCGCATCGTCCGGCCCCATGACGTGGTAATAGCCCGAGCTGGCCGCCGTCAGCACCAGCCCGGTAAAAAACACCGCCGCCAGCGCACGCT
Source organism: Pseudomonadota bacterium (assembly GCA_030535425.1). Classification (GTDB taxonomy): domain Bacteria; phylum Pseudomonadota; class Gammaproteobacteria; order Burkholderiales; family Burkholderiaceae_C; genus Ottowia. Next base: position 574 of record JAUNHQ010000063.1, read on the forward strand.
GCCCGGCAGACACGCCGCCGTGGGGCACGCGGCGCAGCACCCACAACCCCCAGGCCCCGGCCAGCGCAAAGGCCAGATTGGTCAGCACATCCATGGCATAGGGAATGCCCAGCAGCGTGCGCTGGTCGGCAAAGTCGTGGTAGCCCTCGGGCAAGGCCACGGCGGGCAGCAGCGCGGCCAGCAGGGTCGGCAGGGCCACAGCGGCCAGCAATGCCCACTCGGCAGGCGGCAGGCGCAGCCCTGGGCGGCGGCGAGGCGGGCAGCAGGCGGCAGCGTTGAATGGCATCAGCAGGTTCTCCAGGCAAATAGATAGACGGGCGTGACTGTGCTGCCTGGGTTCACGCTGCGCACTGGTATTTGCCACCTTGCGGCTTGCATGGGTACTTCAGGTATCAGATGGTGATGCTTTAATCCCCCTTTTTTTGGGCACAAGACAGGATTTTTCGGGAATGGATTCACACCCCTGGCTGCCGTGGGTAGCGGCCGTTTTGTTTGCGCTGGCCATCGTGCACACCTTTGCCACCAAGTTTTTTGAGCATCTGGCCCATACGCGGCCGCGGCATGCGGGCATTTGGCACCTGCTGGGCGAGGTGGAGGTGGTGTTTGGCTTTTGGGCCATGGTGCTGGTGGCGGTGCTGTTTGCGCTGGCGGGCAGCGAGCAGGCGCTGGCCTATGTCGATTCGCGCAACTACACCGAGCCCTTGTTCGTGTTCGCCATCATGGTGGTGGCGGCCACGCGCCCGGTGCTGCACACGGTCAGCGCGGGGGTGCAGCGCCTGGCGCGCGCCAGCGCCTTGCCGGGGGCGGTGGGCACGTACTGGCTGCTGCTGTGCGCGGTGCCGCTGCTGGGCTCGCTGATCACCGAGCCGGCGGCCATGACGCTGGCGGCGGTGATGCTGGGCCGCACGGTGCTGGCGCACCCGGTGTCTGAGCGGCTGAAGTACGTCACGCTGGGTGTGCTGTTCGTCAACATCTCCATTGGCGGCACGCTCACGCACTTTGCCGCGCCGCCGGTGCTGATGGTGGCCAGCACCTGGGGCTGGGATACGCCGTTCATGCTCCAGCACTTTGGCTGGAAGTCGGCGCTGGCCGTGGGTATCAACGCCAGCGTGGCCACGGCGGTGTTTGCGCGTGAGCTGGCCCGCCTGCCCGCGCCGCAGGCCGGCAGCGCAGGCCCGGCCGTGCCTGCGCCGCTGGTGGCTGCGCACTTGGTGCTGCTGGCGGGCATCGTGCTGTTTGCGCACCACCCGGCCATGTTCTTGGGGCTGTTTCTGCTGTTCATGGGCTTGGCCACGGCTTATCCGCAGCACCAAGACCGGCTGATTCTGCGCGAGGGGCTGCTGGTGGCTTTCTTTCTGGCCGGGTTGGTGGTGCTGGGCGGCATGCAGCAGTGGTGGCTCAAGCCGCTGCTGCTGAGCATGTCCGAAACCGCCGTGTTTTTTGGGGCGATGGGACTGACGGCCTTCACCGACAACGCGGCGCTGACGTACCTGGGCTCGCTGGTCGATGGGCTGAGCCCGGAGTTTCAGTACGCGCTGGTGGCCGGGGCGGTGGCTGGCGGCGGGCTGACCATCATTGCCAACGCGCCCAACCCGGCAGGGGTGGCGCTGCTGGGGCGCTATTTTCATGAGCAGACCGTCAGCGCCCCGCACTTGCTGCTGGCGGCGTTGGGGCCCACGGCCGTGGCGGGCGGCTTGCTGTTTTTGCTGTGACAACGAGAGGGGGACATGCACCATGAGCACCACGGCCGACCTGATCGCCATCATCAAAAAAGAGCTGAAAAGCGCGCACATGACTTACGCCAGCCTGGCGCGCGAGCTGGGCATGGCCGAGTCCAGCGTCAAGCGCATGCTGGCCAAGGGCGACATGCCGCTGAGCCGCGTTGACGCCATTTGCCGCGCGCTGAAGCTGGACTTTGCCGAGCTGGCCCAGCGCGTGGCCGCAGGCAAGCCCCAGGTGCGCGAGCTCAGCGCCGAGCAAGAACGCGCCGTGGTGGCCGACCTGAAGCTGCTGCTGGTGGCCACCTGCGTGCTCAGCCTGTGGTCACTGGAGCAAATCACCGCTTTCTACCGCCTGAGCGAAGCCGAGGTCATCGCCCGGCTGGCGCAGCTTGACCGCCTGGGTGTGATCGAGCTGCGGCCCCTGAACCGCTACCGCCTCAAAGTGGCCAAAACCTTTCGCTGGCGCCCCCACGGCCCCGTCATGCAATTCATGCGTGAGCACTTGGTGCTGGACTATTTCTCTGGCGGCTTTGACGGGCCTCACGAAAGCCTGCACCTGGTGCATGGCAGTATCCACAAAGGCATGGCCCCGCTGTTTGAAGAGCGCCTGCAACGCCTGGCCCAGGACTTTGCCCAGCAGCACCAGATCGACACCCGCCTCAAGCCCGAAGACAAAGCCGGCTACACCCTGCTGCTGGGCATGCGCGACTGGGAGTTTGCCGCCTTCGAACGCCTGCGACGCTGAGGTCGAGAGGGGTAAAAAAACGCCTTTGATGCTGCATTAAAAAGGCCATTTGCGCGTATTCATAAAGGGTTTATTGCTATTGAAATAATAGTTTCTGCTGCAATGCCCGGCGGCAGCGGGCCAGTGGCTCAGGGCTCGGAGGGCTGCGCGTGGGGGCCGGACTGCATGCGGTCAATGTCCTGCGCCAGTTTTTGCTCCAGCTTTTCGATTTGCTGGTGCAGTTGCGCGTCTTGGCCCATGCGGGCTTCGATGGCTTTGACCAGGGGCATGATGAGCTGGCGGTAGGTGACGGACAGCGACAGCAGGGCTTCGACCATGCGCTTTTCCTGGGCGCGGTCGCTGTGCTGGCTCAGGGCCTGCGCGCCGTCTTGCAGGGCTTTGACGGCGGCGGTGGTGGCGGCCAGGGTGTCGCGCAGCTGGGCCTGGGTGCCGGTGTGGCCGTCTTGCAGGTGGCGGGCCAGCGCGGCCAGGGGTTTGGCGATGAGCAGGTTGCCGTGCTGCAATTGCTTGGCCAGTTTGTCGGGGTGCAGGCTTTGCTGCATGGCGTCGAGGCTGCGGGAGATGTCGAGCAGGCCGCGGGTGACGCGCACGCTGGGGTCATCGTCAGCCCCGCCCATCTGGCGCTGACGGCGGTATTCGCCTTCGATTTGCTGCCAGCGCGCGCGCTCTTCTGCCGTGGGCTGGCCGATGAGGTGGGCCAGTTGCAGCAGGTTTTCTTCGGCGCCGGTGGTCAGGGTCTGGGCTTCGCCGCGGTAGTGGTCGCGCAGGAGGTTGGCGATTTCCTGCGGGGTCATCAGCGGGGTGACTTGCGGGGCCAGGCGGGCCATGTTGCGGTAGCTGCCTTGCAGTTTGAAGGGCGGGGCCTGGCGGTAGCGGTCGTCTTGCGCGGCGGATTGGATGTAGGTCAGGTTCACTTTCAATAGCACGTCGCGCACGTCCATCAAGCGCAACAGCAGGTTTTTGATTTCGTCCAGCTCGGCGGCGCTGTAGGGGTGGGCCAGCTCGGCGGGGTCGATGGCTTCGCCCTGGGCCATGCGCACGAGCAGTTGCACGTCTTTGGGTTCGCGCGCGGCCAGGGGCTGGGTGACGGGGTGGCTGGTGAGGCTGTTTTCGATGTAGGACAGGGCAAAGACGGCTTCGCGGCCGGAGAGCACGTCGCCCAGGTTGTAGATGTCGGCGCGGTTGGCCAGCATGTCGGGGATGCGGAAGGCTTCGCCCGATTCGGTGTAGGGGTTGCCGGCCATGACGATGGCAAAGCGTTTGCCGCGCATGTCCCAGGTGCGGGGCTGGCCCTGCCACACGCCTTCGATGCGGCGGGTGCCGTCGGCCAGGGCGATGAACTTTTGCAAAAACTCCGGGTGGGTGTGCTGGATGTCGTCCAGGTACAGCATGACGTTGCTGCCCATGGCCAGGCCGAGGTTGAGTTTTTCCAGCTCTTGCCGCGCGGCGCTGTTGGGGGCGGTGGCGGGGTCGATGCTGGTGACACCGTGGCCCAGGGCGGGGCAGTTGATGCGCACGAAGACCAGGCCCAGGCGGTCGGCCACGTATTCCATGAGGGTGGTTTTGCCGTAGCCGGGCGGGGAGATGAGCAGCAGCAGGCCGGAGCGGTCGGTGCGGCTGGCCTGGCCGGCGGCGCCGATTTGCTTGGCCAGGTTGGCGCCGATGAGGGGCAGGTAGACCTCATCGATGAGGCGGTTGCGCACGAAGGTGGACAGGGGCTTGGCCTGAAATTGCGCCAGGTGCAGGCGCGCGCGCTCTTGCACCAGCAGCTCGTGCCGCGCAGTTTGCAACGCCTGGTAGCCGGGCCGGGTGTGCTGGCGGTGGTGGTGAACGCGCTGCCAGAAGTCGTTGAGGTCCAGCGCCAGTGTGCCGCCCTGGATGCGGGGGTGTTCGCTGCGCAGGCCGGTGACCTGGGCGTGCAAGCTGGCGTTGATGCGGTGGCGCGGGGCGGCGCAGGCTAAGCTAGTGGCGGCGTCGTCCACGTGGGCAAGCCAGGCGGCGCTGGCCTGGGCAGGCTCGCCGCCTTGGGTTTGTGCCTGAGCCTGGGACTGGGCCCAGGCCAGCGCGGCCTGGCGCGCGGTGCGCCAGGCTTCCAGCGGGGGGGCGGCGGCCAGGTCGCGCTGCCAGGCGGCAAGCTGGCCGCCGTGGTCGAGCGCGCGTTCCAGCGCGGCGGCCAGGTCTTGCCCGCCGCCGCTGACGGCCCAGGCGATGGGGGCGCTGGGCAGGTGCTCGTCGGCGCCGCTGTCTTGCGCGCTGGCGCCCAGCTCGCGCACCAGGTAGTCGGCCGCTTGCGCGCACAGGGTGTCGCGCGCTTGCAGCAGGTCTTGGCCGTGCAGGCCGGCCTGGCACAGCTCGCGCAGCACGTCGGGGTGTTCGTCGGTAAAGGTTTTCAGAAGCAAACAGGCCTCTTGCGCAAGCGCAGCGCGTGGCGAAAGCTCTGAAAACAATAGCGCCATGCGCTGGGCGGCGCGGGCGCGGCGGGCCAGCATGTGGCGGTCTTCGTCGCGCAGGCCCACGGTGTAGAGCAGCAAAGCCAGGGCGCGGGCGGCGGGGCTGTAGACCAGCAGGCCGGCGGCGGCCTGCAAGGGGGCAAGGGCGCGCACGATGGCCAGGGCGTCGTCGTCGTGAATGCCGCGCTGGTAGCCCTCTTGGTAGCGTGCGGCGGCAAAGCGGCGCAGGGGCTCCAGCAAGGCGGCGGGGGGCGGCTCGCCTTCGGGCCATTCGGCCAGTTGCACCAGCAGCTCGTCCCAGCCGGGTTCGGCCTGGGCCGTGTGCAGCGCGTCCAGCCATTCGGCGGCCAGGTATTCGGCGCGGGCCAGTTGCGGTGTTTCAGAAGCCAGGTGCAGGCCCCAGTAGGGGCGCAGGGCGTTCAGGCGCTCGTCGTGCGCGGGGGCCAGGTAGTCGGTGCCGGTGATTTGCCAGGCCAGCGCGCTTTGGCCGTCTTCTTCGTGGGCGACGAGGGTCAGGTCGATGGGCTGGCGGTTGACGGTGAAGGCGTGCGCGCCCAGCTGGATGCCGCCGGCTGCGCCGTCAGCGGCCAGCTCGCGCTGGTCGCGCACGGCGCGCACGGCCTGGTCTTGCGCGGTTTTCAGGCGGGTGGCGATGTCGTCGGCGGCCACGGCGGCGCCCAGGCGGCGCAGCTCGGCGATTTGCTCGCGCAGTTTGGCGAGCATGGGGTCGGCGGCGAAGTAGCTGTGCACCTGGGCCAGCTCGGTAAAGCTGGCCACGCGGCGGGTGGCGCCGTCCAGGATGCGGCCTGCGGCGTCGGCCAGGGCTTTGGCGCGGCGCTGGCGCGCGTCCACCAGGGCCTGGCGGCGCGCGCTCATGGCTTCGTACACGGCTTCGCGCTGGGTGGCGATGTCGGCGAGGAAGTCTTCCTGCTCGGCAAAGCGGGTTTCAATGTCTTCCAGCTGCGCCAGCAGGCGGGTGAGGGCTTCGTCGCATTTTTCGGGGGTGTCGGCCAGCTCCAGCGGGTTTTCCACGGCCTGGCCAAACAGCTTGAACTGCGCGCCGAATTCGGCCCGCTGCTCGGCCGCGCCCAAGTTGCGGCGGCGCTGGCGGGCGTCGGCGCGCAGGCGGTTGATGTCGGCGTAGAGCTGGGCGATGCGGTCGAGGATGGCGGTGCGCTGCACGGCGTCGCCGCCGGGCAGCAGGCCGATTTGCTCGCTGAGCAAGTCCAGCCCGGCGGCCTGTGCGTCCAGCGTGGCCAGCAGCTCGGCCACGTGCGTGGCGCTGGCGGCCTGGGGCAGTTGCGCGGCCACGTGCGCCAGCGCCTGCTGCTGGGTGTCAAAGGCTTTGTCGTCGCTCAAGAATTGCAGCGCGCGTTCGCCCACGCGCTGCTGCTCGGCAGCCAGTTGCTGGGCCATGCCGTCGATGCGGGGCACGTCGGCGTAGCGCAGCTCGCGCAGGGTGTGCATGTCGCCCTGGCGCTGGCGCAGGCGCTCCAGCGCGCGCACAAAGTCATCGGGCTGGCGCCACATTTGCGCGGCCAGCTCGCCCAGCAGCTCGCGCGTGTGGGTTTCGGCCTGGTCCAGCGCGCGGGCGGTGCTGGCGCGGATGCTTTCGACTTTTTCAAACTCGGCCAGGGTGGCTTGCGCGGCCTGCTCGATGGTGTGCAGGTCGGTGTCGATGTGCTGGGCCTCGGGCGCGTCGAGCCAGAAGTAGGCGTCGCGCGCGCGCTGGCATTGGCGGATCAGGTCTTCGTACGCGGCGCGGGTGGGCGCCTGTTCGCGCACGGCGCGGGCGATGCCGCCCAGGTCTGAGATGCCGCGCACCAAGTCGGCGTTGCCCACGCGGCCGTAAAAGCCGGCGCCCTTGGGCTGGGCGCTGGCGTATTCCTCGGTGGCAAACGGCGTTTGCCACAGCTGCATGGGGTGCACGCGCGTGGCCTCGCCGCGCGTGGCCTGAAAGACCAGCAGGCGGCCATCGGCAAAGCGCGCATAGCCGTCGGCCAGGATGGGGGCGGCCAGCTGCTTTTCGATCAGGTTGTAGGTGAAGAGGGCGTAGCAGCCCGCGTCCAGCGCGGCGCCCTGGCCGCTGCCGCTGCGACCGGCGGGCGCGGGCACGCTGCCGTAGAACACGCAGGCCACGTCTTCGCCGTTGGGCGAGCGCAGCATGCGCGAAAAACGCAGGTTGGCCGCCAGATCGGGCGGCAGGTCAAAGCGCTTGTATTCGCCCGATTGCAGGTAGTAGCCGCCGGGAAAGATGATGCCGTGGTCTTCAGGCAGCTGCACGCACGAGGCGCCAATGGCGTCGATGCGCTCGACCTGGCGCGTGCGCTGGTTGAACACCAGGTAGCGCGTGGTGCTTTCGCGGTAGGGGCGGATGCGCAGCAGCGTCAGCAGGCCCAGGCGGGCGTAGGCGATGTCGGCATCGCCCAGGGCCTGGTTGGCGTCTTCCACGGGCTCGCTGTAAATGCCCAAGCCCGTTTCGGTGTTGTTCTCGACCTTGATGGTCAGATCGCCCCCCAGCGTTTCCACGAACACCGTGTCCAGGATGTTGATGTGCGGGTGGCGGCCGCCCACGTGCTGCTCGCGGGTGACGGGGGTCCATTCAAAGTCGTGGCTGGGCGGCGGGGCCATGTCGCGCTCGCCCCGGTTGTCCACGTAGGTGAGGCGCCCGTCGGCTTCAAAGCGCCAGCGGAACACGCGCGTGTCCTGCCGCTGCTGGCCGATCTGGAAGGCCGCCAGCAGGTATTCCTGCGTGTGCGACAGCTGTTGCAGCGTGGCTTGCTTGTAGTAGGTGTAGAGCTCGCGGAAGTCGGCCACGAAACGCTCGTCGGCCAGAAAGCTGCCTTCCAGCGGCAGGGGCACCAGCTCGTCGTGCTCGGCATCGCCTTCGGTGTGGGCCAGCTCGTACAGGGCAAACACGTCGCCCACGGCCGTTTCCTGCCGCAGCCCCATGAACACGTTGTAGCCAAACAGAAGCTGGCCGGGGCCGATGCGCACCATGTCGCGCGCCACGCAGTTGTGCTCGGTGCGCGCGCGCGTGCGCAGCAGCAGGCGCTGCTCAGTCTGGCCAAACTGCGCCATGCGCTCGGCATTGAGCGCCTGCACCTTGGCCTGCAAGGCCTCGCCTTGCTGCTCCAGGCGTTTTTTCAGCAGCTCGTAGCTGCTGCTGGCGGCCACGGCAGAGTCGATGGCGGCGTCGGCATCGGCGGGCGCTGGGGAGGTGGGGTGGTCGGTCATGAAAAAGGCAAAAAAAGCGATGGCGGGCGGCCTGCAGGCCACACCTGGTCACGTTATGAAAAAGGCCGTTTGCGCGCGATTGGCGGGGAAAGTTTGCTATGCAATGAATAGCTAATAACCTGCAAGCAAAGGGTGGCTTGCGGGCGTGCGGCCACCCGGCCTTTGGCAGTCAAGGCCCGCTGTCAATCGGCCTGCCCTGCCTGGCGCCGCTTGCACTGGCTGAAATCGTTGCCGCAAATGCCGCACTCTTTTTCAATGCCCAGATGGGCAATGCCGCCGCACGAGCCGGCAATGGGCTTGCGGCCTGCGATGACGCCAATGGCCATGAGGGCCACGACGAGCAGCATGACGATGAAGACGATGAACCAGGTCACGAGGCATCTCCTGAAGCGGGGAAAAGCGTGTCGAAGGCAGGGGTGGCGCGGGTGGCAAAGCCCGTGCCCACGCGGCTGACGAACAAGGCGGCGATACGGTGCTGCTGCGCGTAGTCAAAGCCGTGCTGCGGGCCCAGCACCATCAGCAGGGTGGACAGGCCGTCAGCCTGCAAGGCGCTGGGCGCCACCACGGTGACGGCGGCCAGCGCGTGGGTGACGGGGCGCAGGCTGCGCGCATCCAGCACGTGCGACACGCGCTGGCCGTCCACTTCGCGCCAGTTGCGGTAATCGCCCGAGGTGGACACCGACTGCGCGTTCAGCGCAATGATTTTTTGCGCCTGGCGCACGCCGTCCAGCGGCGCTTCGATGCCGATGCGCCAGGGCGCGCCATCGGGCTTGCGGCCTGCCGCGCGCATCTCGCCCGTCACGTCGATCAGGTAGTGGCGCACGCCCTGGGCCTGCAACTGCTGGGCAATGCGGTCCACCGCGTAGCCGGCGGCAATGCTGTTGAAGTCCACCTGCACCGGCGCGTCCTTGCACAGCTGCGTGCCCTGCACGCGCAGGTGCGGCTGGCCCACGCGCTGGCGCAGCGCGGCCAGTTCGGCATCGGACGGGGCCAGGCTGCCCGTGGCGCGTGCCTGGGGGCCAAAGCCCCAGGCATTCAGCGCGGGCAGCAAGGTCACGTCAAACGCGCCGCCGCTGGCCTGGTGCAGCGCCTGCGCATGGCGCGCCAGGGCCAAGGCGGCTTCGGGCATGGCCATGCAGGTGCCAGCGGGCGCGGCGTTAAAGCGCGCCAGGGCCGAATCGGGGCGGTAGGTGGACACGGCGTCGTCCACCTCGCGCAAGACGGCCTGCACCGCCGCCTGCGCCGCCACCATGCCGGGCGTGCCCGATTCGGCCACGTAGCTGATCTGGTAGGTGCTGCCCATGGTGGGGCCGCCAAACTTGACGATGGGCTCGGCACGCTGGCAGGCTGCCAGCCCCCATGCCGCCGCCAGCGCCAGTGCCCACGTCAGCGCCCGCCCAGGCGCCAGCCAAGGCAGGCGCTCAGCCACCAAAGTCGTCCAAAAAGATGCTGTCGCGCTCCACCCCCAAATCGAGCAGCATGTTGATGACCGAGGCGTTCATCATGGGTGGGCCGCACATGTAGAACTCGCAGTCTTCCGGCGCGGGGTGGTTTTTCAGGTACTGCTCGTACAGCACGTTGTGGATGAAGCCGGTGGGGCCGCTCCAGTTGTCTTCGGGCAGGGGGTCGGACAGGGCCAGGTGCCAGGTGAAGTTGTCGTTTTCGGCCGCAAGCTGGTCGTATTCCTCGACGTAGAAGGCTTCGCGCAGCGAGCGCGCGCCGTACCAGAAGCTGATCTTGCGCTTGCTATTGAGGCGCTTGAGCTGGTCAAAGATGTGCGAGCGCATGGGGGCCATGCCCGCGCCGCCGCCGATGAAGACCATTTCGGCGTCGGTGTCCTTGGCAAAGAATTCGCCAAAGGGGCCGTACACGGTGACTTTGTCGCCGGGCTTCAAGTTAAACACCCAGGAAGACATCTTGCCCGGCGGCACATCGTCGCGCCCCGGTGGCGGGGTGGCCACGCGGATGTTGAACTTGACGATGCCTTTTTCTTCCGGATAGTTGGCCATGGAGTAGGCGCGGATGACCGGCTCGTCCACCTTGGAGACATAGCGCCAGAGGTTGAACTTGTCCCAATCGGCGCGGTACTGCTCGGGGATGTCGAAGTCTTTGTAGGCCACGGTGTGCGGCGGGCATTCAAGCTGCACGTAGCCGCCGGCGCGAAAGTCCACGTTTTCGCCTTCGGGCAGGCGCAGGGTGAGTTCCTTGATGAAGGTGGCCACGTTGTCGTTGGACTCGACCGTGCATTCCCACTTCTTGACGCCAAAGACTTCTTCCGACACGCGGATTTGCATGTCTTGCTTGACCGGGGTCTGGCACGACAGGCGCCAGCCTTCGGCCGCTTCGCGGCGGGTGAAGTGCGACTCTTCGGTGGGCAGCATTTCGCCGCCGCCGCTTTGCACGATGCACTTGCACTGCGCGCAGGTGCCGCCGCCGCCGCAGGCCGAGGACAAGAAGATGTTTTGCGCCGCCAGCGTTTGCAGCAGCTTGCCGCCGGCGGGCACGGTGATGCTGCGCTCGCCGTTGATTTGGATCGTCACGTCGCCGCTGGACACCAGGCGCGAGCGCGCGAACAAGATGATGAGCACCAGCGCCAGCACGATGGCGGTGAACATGCCCACGCCCAACAAAATCTCGGTGTTCATAGCTGCACCCCCGAGAAGGACATGAAGCCCAGCGCCATCAGCCCGATGGTGATGAAGGTGATGCCCAGCCCTTGCAGGCCGGCGGGCACGTCGCTGTATTTGAGCTTTTCACGAATGCCCGCCAGCGCCGCAATGGCCAGCGCCCAGGACAGGCCCGAGCCCACGCCGTAGACGGCGCTCTCGGCCAAGTTGTAGTCACGCTCGACCATGAACAAGGTGCCGCCCATGATGGCGCAGTTCACGGTGATGAGCGGCAAGAACACGCCCAGCGCGTTGTAGAGGCTGGGCACGTATTTATCCAGCAGCATCTCCAGAATCTGCACGATGGCGGCAATGACCCCGATGTAAGACAAAAGGCCCAGAAAGCTCAGATCCACATCGGGCAGGCCGGCCCAGGCCAGCGCCCCGTCTTTGAGCAGGTACTGGTAAATCAGGTTGTTGGCCGGCACGGTGATGGCCTGCACCACCACCACGGCAATGCCCAGACCGATGGCCGTTTGCACCTTCTTGGAAATGGCGATGAAGGTGCACATGCCCAGGAAAAAGGCCAGCGCCATGTTCTCCACGAACACGGAGCGGAAAAACAGGCTGAGGTAGTGCTCCATCTCAGGCGCCCTCCCGCTCGCTCACGTGCGCGGCCAGCCGGTAGGCGGGCGCTTCGGTCTGGTTTTTCTTCCAGGTGCGCAGCGCCCAGATGATCAGGCCGATCAGGAAAAAGGCCGAAGGCGGCAGCAGCAGCATGCCGTTGGGCACGTACCAGCCGCCGTCGTTGACGGTTTGCAAAATGCTCACGCCAAACAGCTTGCCCGCGCCCAGCAGCTCGCGGATGACGCCCAGCAGAAGCAGCATGGCGCTGTAGCCCAGGCCGTTGCCAATGCCGTCGAAGAACGAGAGCATGGGCGGGTTTTGCATGGCAAAGGCTTCGGCGCGGCCCATGACGATGCAGTTGGTGATGATCAGGCCCACGAACACCGACAGCTGCTTGGACAGCGAGTAGGCGTAGGCCTTGAGGATTTGATCGACCACGATCACCAGCGAGGCGATGATGACCATTTGCACGATCATGCGGATGGCTGCCGGAATCTGCGCCCGGATCATGGAGATGAACAGGCTGGAAAACGCCGTGACCAGCGTCAGCGCAATGGACATGACCAGCGCCGTTTGCAGGTTGGAGGTGACGGCCAGCGCCGAGCAGATGCCCAGGATTTGCAGGCCGATGGGGTTGTTCTTGACGATGGGGTCGAACAGGACTTCTTTGACCGTGGGTTGCGCCATGTTCAGTTGCCTCCTGCACGCAGTTGAGCCAGGTAGGGGCCAAAGCCCTGCGGGCCCAGCCAGTACTTGAGAAGGTTGTTCACGCCGTTGCTGGTCAGCGTGGCGCCGGCCAGCCCGTCCACCTGGTGCACGGCACGCGGGCTGCTGCGGTCAACGCTGCCTTTGATGACGGTGATGTCAAGCTGGCCCTGGGCGTCAAACACCTGCTTGCCCGGCCACAGCGCTTTCCAGCGCGGGTTGTCCACTTCGCCGCCTAAGCCGGGGGTTTCGGCGTGCTGGTAAAAGCCAAAGCCGGCCACGGTGTTCAGATCGGGCTTGAGGGCCATGAAACCGTGCAACGTGGACCACAGGCCGTAGCCGCGCACCGGCAGGATGAGGGTTTGCAGGCGGCCGGCGTCGTCTTCCACCTGGTAGACCACGGTGTGGTTTTCGCGGCGGCGGATGGAGGCCACGTCCTCGTGCGCAGGCAGCGCCTTGGACAAGGCCGGGTTTTGTGCGGCCTTGAGCGGGTCAAAGCTGCCCGCGTCCAGCGTATCGTCGTAGCGGCCCGTGTCCAGGTTCACCACGCGGGCCTTGATGCGCTCTTTGAACAGGCGCTGCACCTCGGCGGCGGGGGTGGCGGCATCGGCCAGGCCGGCAATGACCAGAATGTTGCGCTGCTTGTCGAGCTGGCGGTTGACCACCTGCGTGGGCTTCAGGCCCACGGCTGCGCCCGCCACGAAGACAGAGCACACCAGGCACACCAGCAGGGCCACCAGCAGGGTGCGGCCCATGGTTTCTTTCTTGGCTTCAGACACGGCGTTTGGCCCTCCGCTTGATGTTGGCCTGCACAACGAAGTAGTCGATCAGCGGGGCGAACAGGTTGGCAAACAAGATGGCCAGCATCATCCCTTCAGGAAAGGCGGGGTTGATGACGCGGATCATCACCACCATCACACCGATGAGCGCGCCGAAAATCCACTTGCCGGTGTTGGTCATGGCGGCGGACACGGGGTCGGTGGCCATGAACACCATGCCGAAGGCAAAGCCGCCCAGCACCAGGTGCCAGTACCAGGGCACGGCGAACATGGGGTTGCTGGCCGAGCCAATGGCGTTGAGCAGCAGGCTGAAAGCCACCATGCCGATCATCACCCCCGCCACGATGCGCCAAGCCGCAATGCGCATGAGCATGAGCGCTGCGCCGCCGATCAGCACGGCCAGGGTGCTGACCTCGCCGATCGAGCCGGGCATGAAGCCCAAAAAGGCGTTCCACCAGCTCAAGCCGCCCTGCCCCAGTGCGGCCACGCCGCCACCGGCGGCCACGCTCAAGGCCGTGGCGCCCGAATACCCATCGACCACATTCCAGACGGCGTCGCCAGACAAGGCGGCCGGGTAGGCAAAGAACAAAAAGGCGCGCCCGGCCAGCGCGGGGTTGATGAAGTTCTTGCCCGTGCCGCCAAACACTTCCTTGCCCAGCACCACGCCAAAGCTGATGCCCAGGGCCACCTGCCACAGCGGGATGGTGGGCGGCAGCGTCAGCGCAAACAGCACCGAGGTGACGAAAAAGCCCTCATTCACCTCATGGCGGCGGATGCTGGCAAACAGCACTTCCCAAAAGCCGCCCACGGCAAAAGTGACGGCGTAAATGGGCAGAAAGTACAGCGCGCCCAGCACCAGGTTGTCGTAAAGGCTGGCCGGGTTGAAGCCGCCCAAGGCGGCCATCACGCCAAAGCGCCAGTCCGTCTGCGCGGCCAGCACCTCAGGCTGGGCGGCAAACACCAAGTTGGCCTGGTAGCCCACGTTCCACATGCCAAAGAACATGGCCGGGAAGGTGCACAGCCACACCATGATCATCATGCGCTTCAAGTCCATGCTGTCGCGCACGTGGGCCGTGGTGCGGGTCACGCTGCCCGGGCGGTAGAAGAAAGTGTCAATGGCCTCGTACAAGGCGTACCACTTTTCGTATTTGCCGCCTTTGTGAAACTGCGGCTCGATACGGTCCAGAAACGATCGCAAGCTCATGGCGTTTCAGCCCTCCTTCTCGATGCGGGTCAGGTTGTCCCGCAGGATCGGGCCGTATTCGTATTTGCCCGCACAAACATAGGTGCACAGCGCCAGGTCTTCCTCGTCCAGCTCCAGGCAGCCGAGCTTTTGCGCCATCTCGGTATCGCCCACGATGAGCGCGCGCAACAGCTGCGTGGGCAGAATGTCCAGCGGCATCACCGCCTCATAGTTGCCAATGGGCACCATGGCGCGCTGGCTGCCTTGGGTGGAAGTGGTCAGCGGCAGCAGGCGCCGCCCCAAAAAGCTCGACAAGAAAGCGCCCGTGACCGAGTGCTTGCGCGTGCCCAGGCGCAGAAAGTGCAGCATCTCGCGCTCGGTGCCTTCGTGCAGGCAGCTCACTTGCACGTGGTAGCGGCCCAAAAAGGCGTAAGGCCCGCGCGCCGTGCGCCCGCCAAACACGGAGCCGGAGATGACCCGGTTGCCCGCGCCTTGCAGCTCGCCCGCAGTCAGCTCGTCCAGATTAGCGCCCAGCCGGGTGCGCAACAGGCGCGGCTGTTTGACGACCGGCCCGCCCAGGGCCACGATGCGCTGCGTCCACAGCCGCCCGGTGGTAAACAGCTTGCCCACGGCGATCACGTCCTGGTAGCCGATGTGCCACACCGTGCGCGTGGCATCCACCGGGTGCACAAAGTGAATGTGGGTGCCCGGCAGGCCCGCCGGGTGCGGGCCGCCAAAGCTTTCGGTGCGCACGCCGGGCAGGTCTTGGCCCGGCAGCGCGGCGCCCGGCGCCTTGCACAGCACCAGCGGCGCCAGGCGCGAGAGCACGGTCAGGCCGTGGCCAAAGGCATCGGCCTGCGCGGCGATCAACGGTGCAGGGTCGGCGGCCAGCGGGTGCGTGTCGATGGCGGTGACGAAAATGGCCTCCGCCGTGGCATCGGCCGCCGGAATCTTGCTGTAAGGCCGCGTGCGCAGCGCGGCCCACTGGCCGGACTGTTGCAGCGTGGCGCGCACCTGCTCGGCGCTCAGCTGCGCCAGCGCGGCCGGGTCATGGCGGGCAAAGTCCAGCGCGTCTTCCTGCGCGGGCGTGCCGTCCACCTCTATCACCACGGATTGCAGCACCCGCCGCTCGCCCCGGTGAATGGCGCGCACCACACCTGCTGCGGGAGCGGTGATGTGAATACCGGGCTGGTTCTTGTCGCTGAACAAAGGCTGGCCGGTCTTGACCTGCTCGCCCACCTGCACGGCCATGCTGGGTTTGAGGCCGTGGTAATCGGCCCCGATGACGGCCACGCTGCGCACGGCAGCGGCGTCGCTCACCTGCTGCACGGGCGCACCGGTGACAGGCAGATCGAGGCCTCGCTTGATTTGAATCATCTCTTGGCGCCCATCGTGGTTCGTGTGAAAAGGACGTGAAATTTTAGAAGGCCCCCCCGCGCCGGACAGGCGGGCATTCCCCCATGCGGGGCGCGGGGCAGACAGCGCACGGCATCAGCGCCGGCATTCGGCACAAACCCCCAACACTGCTCAATGGCCAGGCATCACAGCGCATCGACCATCGCCTCGCATCGCAGCCCCTGGCCAGACATTTCGTCAAGAAAATCGCCATGACTCATGCCATTTTTTTAGGGGGGTTGGGGCTGCGCTGCGCCGCAGCCGAAGGCAGCACCGCCTGGGCGGACCGCTCGCGTGCCATCTGCACGGCACGGTGCAGTTGTGCTTGCAGCAATGCGGTATCGGGGATGTGCGCCAGGTACTCCGCCACGCGGATACGGGAAGCCTCAAGATCCATCAGTTCGACCTGCTCGGCGTCCTTGGCTGCGCAGAGGATGAGGCCAATGGGTGGCTCTTCGCCTGCGGCGCGGTCATGCCGGTCAAGCCAGCGCAGATACAGCTCCATCTGCCCTTTGTGCGCGGGTTGAAATTTCTCCAGCTTCAACTCAACGGCCACGAGACGGCGCAGATGCCGGTGGTAGAAAAGCAAATCGAGGTAGTAGTCCTCTGCCCCCACGCTGATGCGCTTTTGCCGGGCCACAAAGGTAAATCCCACCCCCAGCTCCAGCAAGAAACGCTCCATTTCGCGCAAGATTGCGTCCTCCAGCTCACGCTCGCTGTAATCGGCTGGCAAGCCCAGAAAGTCAAGCATGTACGGGTCGCGGAAGACGAGGTCAGGCGTCATCTGGCCGCCGCTGCGCAGGTGAGAGATTTCGGCCTCCACCAGACGTTCGGGCTTCTTGGCGATGGCTGTGCGCAGGTACAGCTGGCTGGCAATGCGCTCGCGCAGGGTGCGCACGCTCCAGCGTTCAATGCGACACAGCTCGGCGTAGTACTCGCGCTCCAGCGGCTGCTTCAGGGGCAGGATTTCCACAAAGTGGCTCCAGCTCAATTGTTGCGACAGCGTCGCCACAATGGGCTCACTGGGAAACGCTTGCGCAAACTTGACCATGCGCGCCAGGGCCGAACGGTTAAAGCCCTTGCCGTATTCAGCCACCAGGCGGGCCGACAGCGTGGCGATGATTTCCTCTCCGTAGCTGGCCCGCTCCTGGTGCAGTACCGCCTGGTGGATGCGCTGGCCCACATGCCAATACAGCATGGTCAGTGTGGCATTGGCGGTGTGGGCCACATGCGCACGCGCGTGCGCAATCAGGCTGCGCAGCTCAGCCAGCAAACCTTCCGGGTCAGCGGTGTCAAGGGGCTGATTCATTCAAAAATCCACCAGGCATTTTGGCCTTTCGCACGTTTTACATAAGGGTTTTTAGCTATCTAAAACATAGCGTTCAACGTGCTGACTGCCTGTCGATGTCAGTGCTTGCCCAAGCCTTGCAGCAAGGTGCGCAGGGCGTCTTTTTCGGCATCCGTGCCTTGCGTGGCGATTTTGGTGAGCATGGCCGTCATGCTCAGGTTTTGCAGCTGGCCGGACGACTGGCCTGCTGCGCCCAGCAGGGCTTTGAGGTCTTCCAGCACGTCGCGCTTGCCTTCGATCTGGTCCTTGAAGGCGGTTTGCAGCGTCTGGCTCTTGGCGATGGCGCTGTCGATGCCCTTGCCCACCGAGAGGGCGCGCACGAAGCTGTCGAAATAGGCGCTGTCGCCGCCCACGATGTCGATGTTGGCCTTGCCCAGGGCGGTGCTCATCACGCTGGCTTGTTCGCGCGCGATTTGCGCCTGGGTGTCGATGGCTTTCATGGCTTCCAGGTGCGCGCGCTCCAGGCGCATGCGGTATTCCTCGTGCTCGCGGGTTTCGGCGCTCATGGCTTTCATGGCCTCGAACTTTTCTTTCAGCCCGCGCGCTTCGGCGCTGAATTTGACGTCGATGTTGTGCGCCTCGGCGTCGCCGGTGCGGGTCAGGGCTTCGGCTTCGGCGGTGCGCACGTTGGCTTCGGCCTGGCCGATTTTTTCCTTGCCTTCGGCTTCGGCTTCCATGCGGGCGCGCAGGCCCACGGCTTCGGCCTGGGCCTGGGCTTCGGTGACCTGGGCCTGGGCGCGGCCGACTTTTTCGGTGCCGGCGGCTTCGGCTTCCATTTGCGCCAGGTGGGCGCTGGCGGTGGCGACCTGCACCTTGGCTTCGGCCAGGCCGGGGGCGGCGCTCAAGGCTTCCACGCCTTCGGCTTCGCGTTTTTTGGCTTCGGCGTCGCGTTCGGCCACTTTCAGGCGGGCGTCGGCCAGCAGCAGGTCTTCGGCGGCCTTGTGGCGCGCGCGGCGTTCCTGCGCTTCGGCGGCCTTGACTTCGAGCACGAGTTTTTCCTCGGCAGCGGCTTGCGCGGTGATGACGGTGGCTTTGGCGGTGCGGTCGGCCTCGGCCACTTCACGCACTTCCTTGATGGCTTCTTCCTGCTCGGCCACGGTGCGCTCGACCACAATGCGCTCACGGATCACGTCGGCAATGGCTTTTTTCTGGATTTCCACGGCGCGTTCGGCGTCGATGCGTTGCAGCGTGACTTCTTTTTCGCGGGCCACGACTTCCAGGTCTTTGGCGCGGGTGACGCGCTCTTGCTCGATGACGACGGCGCGCTTGCGGTTGTTTTCGGCCACTTCTTTTTCGCGCAGCACGTTTTCCTGCTGCACGGCCACTTGCTGCTCGGCTTGCAGGCGGGCCAGTTCGGCGCGGGTTTGCTCTTCGGCCTGGATCTTGGCGGTTTCGGCTTCTTCACGGGCTTGCACGGTGGCCACTTCGCGCTTTTGGCGCGCGGTGGCGTCGGCCTGCTGGCGCTCCAGCTCCAGCAGGGCTTCTTGCGTTTCCACGTTCTTTTTCTTGATCTGCATTTCCTCGTTGCGGCGCAGCTCGTTGGTGAC
>JAUNHQ010000064.1 GCA_030535425.1 Pseudomonadota bacterium
ACCGCCGACAGCAGCACCAGCGACACCAGCACCTCCATCAGCGTAAAGCCTTGGGTATGGCGCGGCGCACGCAGTGGCAGAGACAAAGGCAGGGGGCAGCGGCAAGACCAGGGGGAAGTCATGGGCGCCGCTCCCCCGGCTCTGGCAGGCGCTCGGGCCGCAGGCTGCTCAGGGCGAATTCGCGCGTGGCGTCACCGTCTTGCCATTGCACGCGCACCATCACCTCATGCAGGCGCGGCGCGTTGGACATAGCTTGGCTGGCGGGCGTGGGGAAAGGGCGCGATTCAAGTGCCCAGGCATAGCCATTGGCCTGCGCGGTCTCGCGCAAGCCCTCGGCAGGCACGGCGGGCACGGTGGCCAGCAGGGAGTCGGCCAGCAGCATGGCGCGCTCCTGACTGCCCAGCTGGCCCGCCTGGCGTGCGTTGCCGCCCATGACGTTGTAGAGCAGGCCCAGCGACATGGCCATGATGGCGAAGGCCACCAGGATTTCGAGCAGCGAAAAGCCGCGCGCGGTGCGGCGGGTGGAGCGGCCAGGGCAAAGACGGCGGGTGGGGCGGCTCATGGCTGCACGGGCTCTTGCTCCACGCGGCCAGAGAACCAGTCCACGCGCAGGCGCACGCCCTCGCCTGACGGGCGCAGGATGTCCAGGCTGCCGCCGCTGGCGCCGCCGCGCGGCAGAAAGCGGATGGCCAGGGTGCCGTCGGCGCCCGTTTCCTGCGCGGCCATCACGGCGCGCAGTGCCAGCGGCTCAGGCACGTGGTGCGGCGCAGCGCCCTCCACACCAAAGCTGCGCGCCTGCGGGTTGACGGCAAAGCGCACTTCCTGGCCGCTGCTTTGCGCCTGCTGGCGTGCGGCACGCATCTGGGTGACGGCGGCGCGCACGGTGCTGCGGTATTGGGCCGATTCGTTCAGCCGGTCAAAGGCGATGGGCGTGAGCCCCACCAGCAGCGCCAGCAGGGCAAAGACGACGAGCAGCTCGATCAGCGTGAAGCCGCGCGCACCCGCCAGCCAGGCGCGGGAGGGGGGACGGCGGTTTGCTATGAACATAATAGCTACTTGCGCTTGTCAGACGCGCGCGAATGGCCTTTTTTATATGTAAAGAAGCGGGTCTGCCAACAAGGTGCGGGCAGGCCGTGCGCGGCTGCCAGGCAGCGCGCCCTGCTTCTCTTATTGCTTGTTGCGCACGTCGGCGTTTTCGCCCTCGCCGCCGGGGGCGTTGTCGGCGCCCAGGGAGAGGATTTCAATGCCGTTGCCCGCGTTGGCGTATTTGTAGGCGTTGCCCCAGGGGTCGTTGGGCAGGCCGCCCTTGAGGTAGGGGCCGTTCCAGCCGTTGACGGAGCCGGGCTTGGCCACCAGTGCCTGCAGGCCCTCGGCCGTGGTGGGGTAGCGGCCCGTGTCCAGCTTGAACAGCTCCAGCGCCTTGTCGATGTCGGCAATCTGGATGGCGGCGGTCTTGGATTTGGCGCCGCCCAGGCGGTCCATCACCGCGGGGCCGACCAGGCCGGCCAGCAGGGCGATGATGGCGATCACCACCAGCATTTCGATCAGCGTGAAGCCACGGGCGGCGCGCCTGCCTTGGCGGCGGAGGAAGCGGTTGGTCATGAGGGCGGTTCCTTTGGTAGAGGGCGGGGCAGCCGGCATCAGCCAGCCAGGTCGTTGACGGACAAAATGCCCAGCAGGATGGAAACAATGATGGCGGCAATCAGCACGCCCAGCAGCAGGATGAGCACTGGCTCCAGCAGCGTCAGCGCGCGCTTGATGCCGGTTTCCACCTCGCGGTCGAGCACGCCGGACAGCTCCAGCATCATGGGGCCGATGCGGCCGGTTTCTTCGCCCACTCTGAGCAGGTTGATGGCCAAAGGTTCAAACACCTGGGTGCTTTCCATGGCGCGGGTGATGCGCACGCCTTCCTTGACCTGCGGGGCCATCTTGGCCAGGGGCTGGCGCAGGTTGAGGTTGCCCACGGTTTCGGTGGCGATGTGCAGCGCGGTGAGCAGCGGCACGCCATTGCCCAGCAAGGTGCCCAGTGAGCGGGTGAACAGGGTAAGCTCATATTTGTAGAGCAATAAACCCACGACTGGCAAGCGCAAAACGTGGTTTTGCCACCATGCCCGCCCGGCGGGTGAGCGCAGCCAGCGCAGCGCCAGCCAGCCCAGCAGCACGGCGGCCACGGCCACGGCCAGGCCGTATTGCTTGAAGCCGTGGCCCAGCGCCATGACGATGCGCGTGGGCAGGGGCAGCGCGTCGCCCATGTCTTTGAACAGTTTTTCAAACTGCGGCACCACAAAGCCCAGCATGCCCACCAGCGACAGCAGGGCCACGCCCAGCAGGATGGCCGGGTACAGCGTGGCGGAGATGACGCTCTCGCGCAGCGCGCGCAGCCGGTTCATGTGCTCCACCAGGCGCTCCAGCACCTGCGACATCTGGCCGCTGGCTTCGCCCGAGCGCACCATGTTCACGTAAAAGTCGCCAAATAACTCGCGGTGCGCACTGAGCGCGCGGCTGAAAGGCGCGCCGCCCTTGACGTCTTCCAGAATGCTGTCGAGCAGGGTTTTGACGCTGGGCTTGGCGCTCATCTCAATCAGCACGCGCAAGGCGTTGTCCAGCGCCAGCCCGGCGCGCAGCATGATGGACAGCTCGGTGCTGAAGGCCAGCACGTCGGCCTGGGTGACAGGCCCGCGCGCGGCGCGGCGGCTGGCGCGGCGGCGCAAAAAACCGCTGCCGCCTGCGGCCACCGCAGCGGCCTGGGCTGCGTCTTGCACGCGGATGGGGGTCAGCCCGCGCTCGCGCAGCTGGCGCAGCACGGCGTCGCTGGCGGCGGCCTCGGTACGGCCTTCGACCAGCTGCCCGTCAGCAGCGGCGGCGCGCCAGACGAAATCAGGCATCGCCCTGGTCCTGTGTGACGCGCAGCACTTCGTCCAGGCTGGTCACGCCAGTGGCCACTTTGCGCAGGCCATCGTCGTACAGCGTATACATGCCGCGCTGCATGGCCAGGGTTTGCAGGCTGCTGGCGTCTTGCCCCTGCAAGATGGCGCTGCGCATGGCCTCGTCGATCACCAGCAATTCATGAATGCCGGTGCGGCCCTGGTAGCCCGTGCCGCGGCAATGCTCGCAACCCCTGGCTTCGTAGATGGAGGCGCCGGGCGGCACGAAACGGCCCAGGCCAGAGCTTTGAAGCAGCTCTGACGCAGGTTGCACGGGGGTCTTGCAGTGCTGGCACAGGCGGCGCACCAGGCGCTGGGCCAGCACGCCGTTGACGGTGGAGGTGATGAGGTAGCTTTCCACCCCCATGTCCTGCATGCGCACCACGGCGCTGGCCGCGGTGTTGGTGTGCAGGGTGGACAGCACCAGGTGGCCGGTGAGCGAGGACTGCACGGCGATCTGCGCGGTTTCGCCGTCGCGCATCTCGCCGATCATGATGATGTCCGGGTCTTGCCGCAGGATGGAGCGCAGGGCGTTAGCAAACGTGAGGTTGATCTGCGCGTGTACCTGGATCTGGTTGATGCCTTCGAGCTGGTATTCCACCGGGTCTTCCACGGTGATGATCTTCTGCGTGGCCGAGTCCAGCTTGGCCAGCGCGGCGTACAGCGTGGTGGTCTTGCCCGAGCCGGTGGGGCCGGTGACCAGCAAGATGCCGTGTGGGCGCGCGATGAGCTGGTTGAAGCGCGCCAGCGTGTCTTTTTCAAAGCCCATGTCTTCCAGGCTGAAGCGCACGCTGGCACGGTCGAGCACGCGCATGACCACGCTTTCGCCATGCACGGTGGGCACGGTGGACACGCGTAAATCCAGCTCACGGCCTTTCACGCGGGTCTTGATGCGCCCGTCCTGCGGCAGGCGGCGCTCGGCAATGTCCAGGTGGGCCAGCAGCTTCACGCGCGAGCTAACGGCCGCGCCCTGGGCGGCAGGCACGGTTTCACCGGGCAGCAGCACGCCATCGACGCGGTAGCGCACGTGCAGGCCGTCGTCAAACGGCTCCAGGTGGATGTCGGAAGCGCGCAGTTCGATCACGCGGCCGATGATGGCGTTGACCAGGCGGATGACGGGCGCTTCGCTGGCCAGGTCGCGCAGGTGCTCCACGAAGTCGCCCGCGTCATCACCATCGCCCGTGGCGTCCAGCGCGTTCACCTCGTCGGCCTGCGCTTCATCCAGATAGCGCTGCAAGGCCTTGTCAATGTCCGAACCCAGGCCCACGGCAGGCTGCACGGCCAAGCCGGTGGTCAGGCGCAGCGCCTTGACGACAAAAGCGTCCTGCGGGGCGCGCATGACCACGTGCAGCTGCCCGTCTTCGACGCGCAGGGGCAGCACGCGGTGGGTTTGCAGAAACTCGGGCAGCAGGCCGGGCACTTCGGGCAAAGGTGCTTCGGCATAGCTTTCAGCCGGCGCAAAAGGCAGGCCCAGGTGTTCGGCCAGCGTCTGGGCGGCGTCATGCTCGGACACCAGCCCCAGGCTGACCAGCACCGCATCCAGCGCACCGCCCATTTCGCGCTGCGCAGCCAGGGCGCGCTCCAGATCGCGCGGCGAGAGTTTGCCCGCATGCACCAGCCGCTCGCCGTAGGCGGGCCAGTGCATGGCGGCAGGAAAAGCGGGGGAAGGCAAGGCGGTGGCGGTCATGTGCGGCAGAGCAGGCGCGGCCATAAGGGTGGGCGGGCGGTGCGCCTTGCACGGCGTGGGTGCGATGGGGCGCAGATTCTACGCCCGGCCGGGGCCAAGCACGCGCTATGCCGGCTGGCAGCGCAGGTGCGCCGCGTGGCGCTGCGCCACATCCTGGCGCACGTACAGCCCCCAAGTGTCTGGTTGTCCGACTGGCAGAGTCAGGACATGGCAATACAGGTAGCGCGCTTGCACGGTGGGATTGACCAGCAGGTCAAAGATGAAGCCGCGTTCATCGCGCGCGGCAAGCTGAGCTAGGGCGTGCTGGCGGCGTGCGGCAGGGGTTTCGCCCAGCCAGGGGGAAGGGATGGTGGGCACGATAACCTGGGGGTTCCATTTGGCCAAGGACAGATCCACGTCCCATTTGTTATGTCCTGGCATGCCCCATTTGACCGGCAGGGTGGCGATGGCCTCGTCGGCCTTGCCTAGAAAGTCGGCTACTTCAAAGGCCGGGAGGTGGTAGGCCATACCAAGCCAATACAACCCAACGGCACCATCCGATGGGTTTAAATATTTCCCAATCCACTCCATCAAGAAATAATTTGGAGCCGTCAATGACATTTCCACTCCATTTTTTATCTCCTCATTATTCCTGTTTCCTAGTCCAAAAAAAATTACCAGCAATGTCAGGGGGGCAACTATCGTAGCGCCTGTCGTCACCGCTTTCTGAATGAAACCCTGGTCTCTTGAAGGCTTGTCAATTGCGTAACACATGATTATGCCTGCAATACATGCGGGCATCCATAGCATTCGCGCATCGGCAAAAACGTCACTGTTAAAGGCTGCAGCCAATGCTGTCATCAATGCAGCCGTTAACAGAAGCCATGATGCCTTGTTAATTTTTTTAAAAAATGAAAAAATTGTTAGAACAAAAATGATAAGAAGAGTTCCGGCGCTGAATCTTTCCCCGATGTTCTTCCAAAGATAATCCGTTGAATAACCTATAGAAGGGCTGGCGCCTAGCTTTAGTCGAGTCGTGGTTGGCGAAAATCGTTCGAACTGTACGTAATTGACAATTAGCATGAACGCAATCAGGGCGGTGAATAGGAAAAAATAAGATCGCCAGGCGCCAGTATTTTTGCGGGCGTTATACATAATTATGCATGCAATTGCCCCGGCTACAAGGACTCCATCGGGTCGATAAAGTGCGCCTAGTACAGTTGCTATTATGGCTATATAACACGTGCGGGCGTCAAATTTCTCGCGCAAGGCAACACTGGCTGCCCACACAAGAAGTAATGTCTGAAAAAGATGGTCCCACCCCAATAAAACAAAACCAACATTTGTTGTTGTAAGAGTCAGGAGTGCAGCGGTTGTGCAGCCCAATAGAAAAAATTTTGCTTGCAGTGCAATAAGGGTTGTTGTTAGCGTTGCGCAGAGCAATCCAAGTGCGGCATAGGCCAGCACCGGAAGAAATCCCGGTAGGATTTTATAAAGTACAAAAAATACATATGGCGCCAAATAGGATGTGGATGCCTGCGCAAGATCATGCTCGTTGTAAGAAGGCTTGCCCACTTTGTCAATCATATAACCTGAGCGCAGGCTTATCATGACATCATCAGATAAGTGCACCGGGGTTTTTGTTGGTTGCCAAATTATTTCTTTTTGGAATGGGGCGGTCTGGTGGTATATATCCGGTTTTATTCCGATTATTATGCTAACCAGGAGTGTTGTAATAAAAATAATCGCAAATCTTCGATGGGTAGTGAATTTGATATTAAATACAAACATTGTTAATTAAGGGTTTTGGGAGTAAAAATGTGTTCAACGCATGCTAACTTCTTGAGATGAAAGGGAAAAACAAGTGCTGCCGCTATTCAAAGATAAGCGAGGCCAAGTTTCGCCAGCTACTTCGCCTGTTTGCCATGGATTTGACCGCCACGGATGCCGCGCAGCTATCTGGCGTGTCCGTGCGTTCGGTCAATGCGGTGTACCAGCGTATCTGTGTCCGCTTGGCCCGGCAGTGCGCCGCCCAGTCTCCGTTCTCAGGCGAGCTTGAGGCCGATGAATCCTACTTTGGCCCCAAGCGCATCCGGGGCAAGCGTGGGCGTGGTGCGGGTGGCAAAACCATCGTCTTTGGCCTGCTCAAACGCGGCGACTGTGTCTACACCGAGATCGTTGCCGATGCCCTCAAGGCCACGCTGCAGGCTATCATCCGTGGCAAAGTTGACCCCAATAGCGTCTCCACACCGATGGCTGGCGAGGCTACGATGGACTGGTTGACTTGGGTTTGGACAAGCCCTTTCGAGTCAATCATGGCAACAACGAATTCGTCAAGGGTTGCAGGCACGTCAACGGCATCGAGTCTTTCTGGAGTTATGCCAAGCATCGACTGGCGCAGTTTCATGGCATGCGGCGCGACAAGTTCGCGTTGCATCTCAAGGAGACCGAGTTCCGCTTCAATCACCGCCATCTTGATCTCTACAAGCCCCTGCTTAAACTGCTCAGAGATGAGCCTTTGTGAAGCGTTTGCTTCCTAAGCCCTAATTAAAAGATCTCTTTAGGCTGTATTTCCTAACCCTTTTCGATTGTTGTTGAGTTACGGCATCGAAAGTAGGTGTTTTTATTGCGGGTTTGAATAATCAATAGCAACTCCATTGGGCTTTAATATTTTTGAATACTGGCGGATTATATAATTGAGTGGAGCCTGGTTTTAGCGTGGTTGAGAATGAAATTTCTCGTCCGTACACGTGAGGCGCATCTGAGTGTTCGGATCCGACCTCGATATTTCTAATCTGATCGTCATAGGCGAATTTTATTGGGATCCACGGAGTCCAATCCCCGTCATTTAACCTATAGTCAACGGCATAAGCAACCACGCTTGATGAAGAATGCCTGGGGATGTTGCTGCCATCCCTTGATAAAAAAGAGCTGACATGAATTCTATAAGTAGCAGGGACCCAGTAAATGTGCGTCCACCACGGCCCTTCGCTTCCAAGGATTAGTGGGGATCTTCCTGGGACTTGCTTGTTAAACATTTCTATTGCAATATGATTTCTCATGTTTGGCATAAGGCTGCCGAAAGCAACGCCAACACCAGTGCTTACGCGTGCCCAAGCTGGTTCAATCCAAGTTCCGTCCCTACTCCATCCATTTGCTGGCCCAGGTGTATATCCATTTGCTGCTCGACCTGGGATCGTTGGGTTGTTGGGAGTTACTTCGATGGTGTTATTTCTCAGCATAACTGCCCCATGAATTTCATTTCCATTTGCTGCTGATGCATTTGACCAGCCATGAACCTCAAACTCCAAACGTAATCTCTCAATGTTGTATTTTTCGCAATTGGTTGGGTAATAAGGATTTGCGTCAAAGGTGTTCATTCGAAAATGCCAATCAAAGTAACTCGTGTTTATTTTGTATTGCGGTGCTGATCCCATGTGCTGATCGGGTAACGTAAATTCGAGGCCGGTCACTGCTGCGCTTGATATTTGATTTACTCCAAATATAGTAAGTGCAAGTGTTGCTTCTTTGAGGTTTTTCATGATATTTTGATGCAAAATTAGATTTTGAGGTATTTTGGGGTTGGTGGTTTTGTGCTGTGTATATAGTTTATTTGTCATTGTTGGTGATGTTGATGAAATTGTTAAGCATTTTAAGTAATGAGTCTTGTGTTGGTCTTTACTTTTCAGTATTATTAATTCTTTTTAAAAATTTTGTTGTGGTCACTATCTGGCGCACTCGCGCGCACCAAACGGCCCGGCCTGCACGCGCTTGGTGAACCGCTCGCGCAGGTCGGAGACGGGCTTTTCAAAAGTGTGGAACACCAGTGCCGACACGGCAAACACGAGTGTTACCCATGCCAGCACTACCCAGCCAATGACCTGCTCCAGCGGCCAGTTCTGCTGGCGGATGACGTACGTCATCAGCATCAGCACGGGCATGTGGCTGAGGTACACCGAATACGCATAGTCGCCCACCTTGGCCGAGAGCCAGCGCATGAGGCCTGCGCGCACGTGCAGGCGTGACAGCCAGGGCAGCATCAGCACGACACCCACGGACGGGGCGGTGATGAGCGCCAGGTCGTTGAAGCGCCCGCCTGCAAAGCCGCGCCAGTCCACCAGCATGAAGTAAGCCATGGCCGCCACGGCGCCCAGCATCAGCGCCGCCCCTGCCAGCGCCTTCAGGCCGACCGCGTGTGACCACCAGCGCCCGTGCCAGCGGTTGGCAATGGCCGCGGCCACGCCCCAGCCCGTGGCATCCAGGTGCATGATGGTGACGCGGCGGATGTCGTCATCCCACTCGAAAAAATGCACGGGCGGCGTGACCAGGCAGCGCAGCAGTGTGGGCAGCAAAATGAGCAACGCGGCCACGGCCCAGAACAGCTGTTTGCGCTCGGCCCGCCACAGCCAGGCCACCAGGCCCAGCAGCAGCGGCATCAGCAGGTAGAACCACTCGTCCAGCGCCAGTGACCAGGCTTCGGAAAAGAAATAGGGCTTTTCCTGAGCGCCCAGCAGGTTTTGCGAAAACAGCGCAAATGACCAGTCGGGGCGCCCTTCGGCCACTCCCTGCCAGACCAGTACCACGTTGATCAGCAGGAACAGGTAGTAGTTGGGAATGGTGCGAAACCACCGCCGCAGCCAGAAGTCGCGCGCGCTGGCCAGCCAGCCCTGGCGGGCCTCGAAGCTGCGGATCATCATCGAGCCAATGAGAAAGCCGCTGAGCACGAACAGCCATTCGATGGAAAACACCGCGCAGGCGCTGAGCACGGCTTTCCAACCGCGCGCGTCGATCAGGCCCGTTCCCACGAAAAAACCCAGGAAGCCGTGGTTCATCAGCACCACCACGATGGCGGCCGAACGCAGCACATCAAGGCCAAAGTTGCGCTGATAGCGGGGGGCGGGGGGGATGCTCACAACACGATGTCAAGGAAAGTGAGTGAGTTTAGGGGAAGGTCAGGCGCGCTGGTCCGTGCGGAAGCAGGCACTTGCTGTTTCCGCCTGTTCAGGCGCTTGGCCGGGGTGTTCGTCGTGAGGGCGTGCGTGGGCGCAATCCAGGGTGTGTCCCCGTGGTGCTGGCACCGGCTTCGTGCCGGGCGCTGTGGCTTTAATGGGATGCCTGGCTTTCCTGGACAAACGCCTCGGCCAGTTCGCCCAGGCGCAGTTGCGCGTTTTCGATGAGCTGGGTGTAGCGTGTGTTGGCGATGCCCCAGAGCGAGGAGTGCATGTCATCGCGGTGCTCGACTAGGAAAGGCAGCGCGACCACCACGCGCAAACCGCCCTGGGATTGCAAAAAGCGGTCGATGGTGTTGGTTTCCGCGTTCTGCTCGGTTTCGTTCCACTGGGCGATGCGGCGCAGCGCCTCGGGGGCATAGGTGTTGCACACCATGCTGATCATGCGGTCGATGGTGACGTAGGTTTCGCCGTCTACCTGTTCCACGTTGAGCACGCGCGTGTCCGGGTGCACCAGCGCCATGACGCCTACAAACACGTCCCACTGCCCCGCGCGGCTGGACAGGTAGGCCTGCACCCGCTCGTGCCGCTGGACGTAAGTGGGCGGGAAGGCCACGTCGTCTTCCATGATCTCGATCTGCGGCAGCCCTTGCCGCAGTGCGCTTTGCGCCAGGTGCTTGTAGCTGAGGGCGCAGCCTACCCAGCCGGGGGCGTAGCGCAGGCCGTCGAACACCTGCACATCGGGCGGACGCACTTCTTCAAATGCCTGTCGCCGCGTGGTGGTTTCAGGCAGGCTGAGGGCCACGCGAGGGGCCAGCGGCTGACCTGCGGCGGTCAGCTGCTCGAACAGGGGATAGTCCATGACGCGCCGCGCCAGCAGCATGCGATAGAGCATGAAGTCAAAGCGCGCCTGCGTGGCGGCTACCGCCGCCTGGCAGCGCTGGGCCCAGGCGGTGCGGCCTGCCTCGGTGGATTGCTCCTGCACGGCTTGCGCCAGCGCCTCCAGCAGGGCGGGCACATCGTCCACGGGGGCAAAGCGCACCACACCGTCCAGGCAGGCGTGCTCGGCCTGGTCGGCGGCGGTTTCAGATACCACGGCTTTGCCCAGCGACAGGCATTCATAAATGCGCGTGGTTTCCAGTAAGGCGCCTTCGTAGTAGTGCAGGTTGACCACCACTTTGGCGCCCGCCAGCGCGCGGTGCATGTCTGCGCCAAAGGCGTTGCCTACCACGCGCAGCTTGAAACGCTGGCCAATGGCGGCCAGCAGGCGGCGACGGCGCGGGGCGTTGGCGTCGCCATAGAACAACACGTCGCAGGTTTCGTCAGCTTCTGCCGGGGGCTGACCCAGCGTGCTGGACAGCCACTGGGCATAGCCCGCCATGCCGCCGATGGGCAGCAGGTACACGTGCGGGTACACGATGCCGTAGTCCGCCAGGTTGGCGATGTTGGTGTGCGCGTAGTCCAGCGCGGCCAGCGAGTTTTCCAGCACGCCCAGGTAATCGGGTGTGAACCAGCGCGAGCTGACGGTTTGCTCCATCTGGAAGGCCACGCGTTTTTCACCCGGCGGCAGGCGCTTGAACATCTGCGGGCAGACGACGAAGTACAAGTCCAGCGGCCAGTCGCCGCTGTCTGACTCGGCCACGATCTGCGCGGGCATGCCCGCACGCGCCAGGGCCGCCAGCAGCGCGTGGGCCACATAGGCGGTGTGCGGCGTGGCCAGAATGCCGCAGCGCACCGATTGCGCGCTTTGCCCGTCGAATTGCTGCAGACGCTGTACCTCGGTGGCTTGCTGCTTGACGTGGCGCATGCGCTGCGCCAGCGCGCGCCAGTCGCCGGCCATCACATAGCCCAGCGCCTTGCGGGCGCGCCGCGCCTGGGTGATGAGCGCCTGGCCTGCGGGTGTGGCCCGCAGGCGGCGGGCCTGCCGGCCCAGCCAGCGCAAGCTGGCCGTGATGCGCCAGCTGCGCGAAGCCAGCATGTCCTGCACCTCGGTGCGCAAGGCGCGGTTTTGCGCGCGTTCGGCTTGCAGCTCTTGCGTGGCGCGGCGCGCCTGGCGCGTGACCTCGCTCATGCGCTGCTGCCAGGCGAGCATCTCGGCTTTTTGCTCACTGTCACGGCGCACCAGTTCGGCATCGCGTGCCATCAGCGCAGCCTGGCTGGCCTGCCACTGCTCGTCGCGTTGGGCCAGCTCCTGCTGCAAAGCCTGGATGGAGGCGCGATCAGCGGCTTGCACCTGCTCGGCCTCGCGCAAGCGCGCGTCCTGCTGCGCGATCCAGTCGTGCTGGGCGTGCTCTTTGTGTTGCAGCTCGGTCAGCGCGGCCTGGCTGGCCTGCAACTGCCCGTCGCGTTGGGCAAGCTCCTGCTGCAAAGCCTGGATGGAAGTGCGGTCAACGGCTTGCACCTGCTCGGCCTCGCGCAAGCGGGCGTCCTGCTGCGCGATCCAGTCGTGCTGGGCGCGCTCTTTTTGCTGCAAGTCAGCCACCACGGTGTCCAGATGCATGCGCTGGGCGCGCAACTCAAAGCGCTCGCCCAGCGCGGCAAAGGCATCGCGCACGGCGGGCCAGCGCCGGGTATCGCGCGCCAGCGTCTGCAAAATGGCGGGTGCCTGTGGCCCCGCCAGCAACACGCCCAGACCGTTGCTGTGCGCAAACGCCAGCGACGGGTAGTGCCGCGTGATTTCGGCCCAGTAGCGCCACACGCCAAAGTCCCCTTGACGCACCTCGATGTCGTGAAACAGCACCACGGCGCGCGCGCTCAGCTTGCACTGCCAGGTTTCAAAGTCGTGGCGCACGGCTTCGTAGGTGTGCAGGCCGTCGATGTGCAGCAGGTCCACGCTGCCATCGGGTATGTCGGCCAGGGCCTGGTCAAAGGTTTTTTGCAGCAGGGTAGAAAAAGCGCCATAGGGCGCGTCATGCTGCGCGCGCAGGGTGTCCAGAATGCGCTGGCCGTAGTGGCCAGCGTGCTCGTCACCCTGCCAGGTGTCTACCCCCCATGCGCGCAGGGGCACGCCATGCGCCACGGCGGCCTGGCAAAACGCCAGGTAGGAAATGCCGGAATACACGCCCAGCTCCACCAGCGTGCGCGGGCGCGTGGCAGCCATCAGCCAGGCCGCGAAAGGGATGTGCCCCGCCCAGGGCGCGGGCGAGGACAGGCAGGCAGGCTCCATCCAGGCGCTGCCAGCGCAGGGCAGCGCCAGCAGGGGGACGTCATTCTGGATGGGTAGGGTGTCTTTTGTAGAAGGCACGTCGGGGTGGGTCATGGGCATCGGGTGCGCGATTGTCCGGGAAGAAATAGGCCGCCCCTCAGGCGGGCGGGCCATGCACGCGCAAGCGCACACCCCGCATGGGCAGGCCCACCAGCCCGGCCGATGCGCTGGTGCATTCGGAGCGGAAAGCCAGGGCGTCAAACATCCAGTGGTGCTGCACGTGGTCTTGCTGCGTGCCGTCAGCCACCGACGCGGTGATGGTGTAGTCGCCCGCAGGCATGCGGGGCATCCAGAAATCAAACTCGGCCACCAGCGTCTGCCCCGCCTCGCACGGCACGGGATCGCTCTGGTAGTCCAGGTAGGTGTTTTCGCCAAACAGCACCTGGCCCAGCCGGTCTTTGACGACAAAGCCCAGGATGGGCGCTTGCAAGGGCTGCGCCGCTTTGGCCGTGATGCGCAGACGCACGGCTTCGCCGCCCACGGCCCAGGCCAGGGGCTGCCCGGCGCTGTCGCACAGGCTCACGTCCACGATGCGCGCGCCGCCCGCGCCAAACGATGCGGCCTGCGGATCGAAGGCAAACACCTGCAAGTCGTTGCGCAGGTTGCTGGCGTTAAGCCAAGGCAGGCGCTGGTCTCCCTGGGGCTGCTCTGCGGCAGTAAGCAGCTCGTTGTCACTGCCCGGGTCGTCGGGCGCGTCTGCCTGCTGCTGGGCATAGAACTCGCGCAGGTAGGCCTCGCACACCTCCTTGGGCGTGCCCTGCTGGCGCAGGCGGCCCTTGTCCAGCCAGATGGCGTGGTTGCACAGGTTCTTGACGGCATTGGTGTCGTGGCTGACGAACAGCACGGTGCCGGTTTTCATGAACTCGCGCAGAAAACGCATGCATTTTTGGGTGAAAAAGGCATCGCCCACGGCCAGGGCTTCGTCAATGACGAGAATGTCTGCGTCCACGTGCGCGATGACGGCAAAGGCCAGGCGCACCAGCATGCCGCTGGAATAGGTCTTGACCGGCTGGTCGATGAATTCGCCAATGTCGGCAAAGGCTTCAATGCTGGCCAGCCGCTCGCGCGTGACGGCTTCGTCCTGCCCCAGCACGCCCGCGTTGAAAAAGATGTTCTCGCGCCCGGTGAACTCGGGGTTGAAGCCCGAGCCCAGCTCCAGCAGCGCCGCCACGCGGCCCTGCACGCGCACGTCGCCCTGCGTGGGGGTCAGCGTGCCGCAGATGATTTGCAGCAGGGTGGACTTGCCCGAGCCATTGCGGCCGATGATGCCCACCGTTTGCCCTCGCCGCACCTCAAAGCCCACATCGTGCAGCGCCCAGAACTCACGGAAGTGATTGCGCGGCGCCAGCCCCAGCCAGCGGCGCAGGCGCGGCAGGAAAAACTGCTTGAGCCGCTGCGAGGGCGCGGCGTAAATCTGGTAGCACTTGGACAGCCCGTGCACGGTGATGGCCGTGGCGTCATCAGAAGGCGGCCGGGCGGGATGGGTGGCGCGGTCAGAGCACATCGGCAAACCCCTTGCGCGTGGCCTGGAACCACGCATAACCCAGCCAGGCCACCACCAGCGCCCCGGCGGTGTAGGCCAGCAGGCCCGCCACGTCAGGCCAGCGGCCCCACACCAGCACCTCGCGCGCCTGCTCGATCAGGAAGGTCAGCGGGTTGAAACGGATGGGCTCGCGAAACTCCTCCGGAATGGCCGACACCGGGAAAAACACGGGCGAAACAAACAACAAGATGCTGGTGAACACCTGCGTGACTTGCCCCACATCGCGCACATACACCCCCAGCGAAGCCAGAAACCAGGCCAGCCCCAGCGTGATGAGCGACAGCGGCAGCAGCACCAGCACGATCAGCGGCGCCGTGGCCGGCAGCGTGCCATTGAGCACCCAGCCTGCCGCCAGCAGCACCACCACGCCAATCAGGCACTGGAACATGGACACGCACCACTGGATGATCGGCAGCACCTCCAGCGGAAACACCACCTTCTTCACGTAATTGGCGTGCGCGCCCACCATGCCCGGCGCGGCGTTGAGCACTTCGGACAGCAAGCCGTGCACCAGCAGCCCCGCAAACAGCACCACGGCAAACTGCGCCTTGTCCTGCTCGGCCCCCGTGCCCCAGCGGGCGTTGAAGATGACCGAAAACACAAAGGTATAGACCACCAGCATGACCAGGGGCGTGACCACCGCCCACAGCAGCCCGCCAAACGAGCCGCGGTAGCGCGCCACGATGTCGCGCCGCGCCAAGCGGCCAATCAGCACGCGGTTGGCCCACAGCGAGCGCAGCATGGCCAGCGGCGACAGGGGCAGGCGGGCATGGGGGTTCAGCATGCGCCTGTCCTTTCGCGCGCCCGCATGTGCTGCCACGCGGCAGAGCGCCACAGCCGCCACAGGCTTTGCACGTGCCACAGCAGGTGCAGCGGGTGGCGGTGGCTGGCGCGGCGTGCGCCGTGAATCACCTGCGCATCGCGCGCGCAGCTCAGGCGCCAGCCAGCAGCTTGTAGCCGCAGGCACAGGTCCACGTCTTCGCAGTACATGTGATAGGTCTCATCAAAGCCGCCCACCTGCGCATAGGCAGCGTGGGGCAGCAGCACAAAGGCGGCGTTCACCCAGTCGGGCCGGGCGCCGGGCGGCACTTCGCGCGGGCGGCGTCCGGGGCGGTAGCGCCGCCACAGGCGGGCGGGCGTGGGCCACAGGCGTTCATGGTCTTGCAGGCGGCCGGCGGCATCGGTCTGCACGGGGTAGGCCAGGCCGATGGGGGCTGCGTCCGGCGAGGGGCTGGCTGGTTCAGCCGGGTGCAAGGCCGCGTGCAAGGCGGCCAGGGGTTCAGCGCCATCGGCCCAGTCGATATCCGGGTTCAGCACGGCAAAGGCATCGCTGGCGCCGTGCTGGCTGTCGTGGGCAAAGGCGCGGTTGTGGTTGGCGCCAAAGCCGCGCGGGGCGGGGTTTTCCAGCAGCAGCAGCTCAAAGGGCCAGCGCGTCTGGCGCAGCCAGCCGGCGGTATCGGCGTCGGGCAGGTTCAGGGTGACGATAACGCGTGCGGGCGGCAGGCGGCGCAGCGCGGCCAGCCGGCCCAGCAGGTGCCGCACTTCGCCGCCGTGCCCGTGGCTGACCACCGATACGCAAAGCCGTGCGTCCTGCATCGCCTGTGAAACCGTCTTTGCCCTGGCCGCACTGCCGTGGCGCGTTCAGGCAAACACCTCGGCCTGCGTCAGCGGCACGGCGGCGCGGTCCTTGTCGGACAGCAGCGGCTCGCCGATGCCGTGGGCGGCCAAGGGCCAGTCGATGCCGATGGCGGGGTCGTTCCAGGCGATGCTGCGCTCGAACTGGGGTGCGTAGTAGTCGGTGGTTTTGTAGAGAAAGTCAGCGCTTTCGCTCAGCACCACAAAGCCGTGCGCAAAGCCGGCGGGCACCCAGAACTGGCGGTGGTTGTCTTCCGTCAGCTCCACCCCCGCCCACTGGCCGAAGGTGGGGGAACTGCGGCGCAGGTCCACGGCCACGTCGAACACGGCACCGCGCACCACGCGCACGAGCTTGCCCTGCGGCTGCTGTATCTGGTAGTGCAGCCCGCGCAGCACGCCCTGGCGGCTGCGGCTGTGGTTGTCCTGCACGAAGTTGACTTGCAGCCCGGTGGCTTGGGCAAAGGCGCGGGTGTTGAAGCTTTCCATGAAAAAGCCGCGGGCGTCGCCAAACACCTGGGGCTCCAGGATGAGCACGTCTTTCAGCGCGGTGGGAATGGCTTTCATGCGCGGCCTCCCGGCGTGTGCTCGTTCAGCAGGCGCAGCAGGTACTGGCCGTAGCCGCTTTTGGCCAGGGGCTGGGCCAGTTTTTCAAGCTGGGCACTGTTGATGAAGCCCTTGCGCCAGGCGATTTCTTCGGGGCAGGCGATTTTCAGGCCCTGGCGCTGCTCCAGCGTGGCGATGAACTGGCCGGCTTGCAGCAGGCTGTCGTGCGTGCCGGTGTCCAGCCAGGCGTAGCCGCGCTGCATGATCTGCACGTTGAGCTGGCCGTTTTGCAGGTAGGCGTCGTTGACGGCGGTGATTTCCAGCTCGCCGCGCGCGCTGGGCTTGACGGCCTTGGCAATCTGAACCACCTGCGCATCGTAGAAATACAGGCCGGTGACGGCGTAGCTGCTCTTGGGTCGGGCGGGCTTTTCTTCGATGCTGATGGCGCGGCCTGCCGTGTCGAACTCGACGACGCCATAGCGCTCGGGGTCGTGCACGTGATAGGCGAACACGGTAGCGCCCTCGCTGCGGGCGTCGGCGTCGGCCAGCAGGGGCTCGAAGTCGTGGCCGTAGAAGATGTTGTCGCCCAGCACCAGGGCACTGGGGGCACCGGCCAGGAAGGATTCGCCAATGATGAACGCCTGTGCCAGCCCGTCGGGGCTGGGCTGCACGGCGTACTGCAGGCGCATGCCCCACTGGCTGCCGTCACCCAGCAGTTGCTCAAAGCGCGGGGTGTCTTGCGGGGTGCTGATGATGAGCACCTCGCGGATGCCCGCCAGCATGAGGGTGGCCAGCGGGTAATAGACCATGGGTTTGTCGTACACCGGCAGCAGCTGCTTGCTGATGGCCAGGGTGGCCGGGTGCAGCCGGGTGCCGGAGCCGCCGGCCAGGATGATGCCTTTGCGTTGGGTTGTCATGGGGTTTGCAGAATGTCGGCCAGCATGCGCTGTACGCCGGCTTGCCAGGGCGGCAGCGTCAGGCCAAAAGCCGCTTGCAGGCGGCGCGTGTCCAGGCGCGAATTGTGGGGGCGGCGCGCCGGGGTGGGGTATGCACTGGTGGCAATTGGCAACACTTCGTTTGCTATTATATTTATAGCTGATTGCGCTTTTCTGGCAAGCGCGATGACGTGTTTTGCATACTCATGCCAGGTGGTGAAGCCGCCAGCGGCCAGGTGGTACAGGCCGGCCTTGGCTGGCTGCTGGCGGGTTTGCGCAATGGCATGGGCGGTGATGTCGGCAATCAGCTCGGCCCCGGTGGGCGCGCCCCACTGGTCGTTGATGACGCT
The DNA here is from genome assembly GCA_030535425.1 of Pseudomonadota bacterium. Taxonomy (GTDB): domain Bacteria; phylum Pseudomonadota; class Gammaproteobacteria; order Burkholderiales; family Burkholderiaceae_C; genus Ottowia. The sequence continues at coordinate 17,751 of JAUNHQ010000064.1, forward strand.
GAGTTGCTCGCGCGTTTGCGCCAGGCGCAGCATGGTCTTGGCAAAGTTGCCGCCGCGCCGGGCATAGACCCAGCTGGTGCGGAAGACGAGGTGTGCACAGCCGCTGGCGGCAATGGCCTGCTCGCCCGCCAGCTTGGTGGCGCCGTACACGCTCAAGGGGCCGGTGGTGTCGCCCTCTTGCCAGGGGGTGCTGCCGCTGCCGTCAAACACGTAGTCGGTGCTGTAGTGCACCAGCAGCGCGCCGCAGGCGGCGGCCTCTTGCGCCAGCACGGCGGGGGCATCCGCGTTGATGCGCCGGGCCAGCTCGGGCTCGCTCTCGGCCTTGTCCACGGCGGTGTAGGCGGCGGCATTGACGATGACCTGGGGTTTCAGCGCGCGCACGGTGGCGGCCAGGCTTTCAGGCTCGGCCAGGTCGCCGCGCAGGCCATCGGCCCCGGCGCGGTCCAGCGCCTGCACCTGGCCCAGCGGGGCCAGGGCGCGTTGCAGTTCCCAGCCCACCTGGCCGTTTTTGCCCAGCAGCAGGATGTTCATGCGGCCTTCCCACCATATTGCGCGGCCACCCAGTCGCGGTAGGCGCCGCTTTGCACGCCCTGCACCCAGTCGGGGTTGTCCAGGTACCAGCGCACGGTTTTGCGGATGCCGGTGTCAAAGGTTTCGGCGGGGCGCCAGCCCAGCTCGCGCTCGATCTTGCGCGCGTCGATGGCGTAGCGGCGGTCGTGGCCGGGGCGGTCTTGCACGTGGGTGATCTGGCTGCGGTAGCTCTGGCCGTCGGCGCGCGGCTGCATTTCGTCCAGCAGGTCGCAAATGGTGTGCACGATGGACAGGTTGGTCTTTTCGTTCCAGCCGCCCACGTTGTAGGTCTGGCCCACGCGGCCGGCTTGCAGCACGCGGCGGATGGCGCTGCAATGGTCTTTCACGTACAGCCAGTCGCGCACCTGCTGGCCGTCGCCGTACACGGGCAGGGGCTTGCCGGCCAGGGCGTTGACGATCATCAGCGGGATCAGCTTTTCAGGAAAGTGATACGGCCCGTAATTGTTGGAGCAGTTGGTGGTCAGCACCGGCAGCCCGTGCGTGTGGTGCCAGGCGCGCACCAGGTGGTCGCTGGCGGCCTTGCTGGCGCTGTAGG
>JAUNHQ010000065.1 GCA_030535425.1 Pseudomonadota bacterium
TGCGGTCGGCGGTGGTCATGGCCTCTTCCTGGTCGTGGGTGACGAAGATGGTGGTCAGCCCCAGCTTGCGTTGCAGATTTTTCAGCTCTTCGCGCATTTGCACGCGCAGCTGCTTGTCCAGATTGGACAGGGGCTCGTCCAGCAGCAGCAGCTTGGGCTCGATGACCACGGTGCGCGCCAGCGCAACGCGCTGCTGCTGCCCGCCCGAGAGCTGGCCGGGGCGGCGCGTGGCGTAGTCCGACAGACCCACCAGCTCCAGTGCTTCGCCCACCTTGCGCCGGATGGTGTCGCGGCTTTCGCGCCGTTCCACCAAGCCAAAGGCCACGTTGTCCCACACTGTCATGTGCGGCCACAGCGCATAGTTCTGAAACACCATGCCAATATTGCGCGCATGCGGTGGCGTGGCACTGATGTCCTGCCCATCCACCAGCAGCTGACCGCGCTGGTGGCGGTTAAAGCCTGCAATCAGCCGCAGCAATGTGGACTTGCCTGAGCCCGAGGGGCCCAGCAGCGCGAAGAACTCGCCTGGCTCCACCCTCAGGTTCACGTCGCGCAGCACCTCGTTGCTGCCGTAGCTCAGGCTGATGTGCTGGCATTCCAGTGATATCTTGCGGGTGCTCATGATGCGGTTCCTTTCGCTTGCTCCAGCGTGATGCGCGAGCGTTCAACGAAGCGGTGGGACAAATACGTGCCCAGCCCCACGACCACCACCGCCAGCACACCCAGCGCCGCGCCGGGGCCTCGCCCGGAGATGCTTTGCATGTACAGGTAGATGCCGTAGCTCATGGGGGCCTGGCTTTGGGCCGAGGCCAGCAGCAAAGTGGCCGACAGTTCCACCGCCGCCGTGATGAAGCTGGTGACAAAGCCCGCCAGAATGCCGCCAGCCATCAGCGGCACCATCACGCGCCGAATGGTGGACACGCGCGATGCGCCCAGGCTTTGCGCCGCCTCTTCCAGCGATACATGCACCTGCTGCAATGCCGCCATGCACGAGCGCAGGGCATACGGCAGGCGCCGCACTGCATAGGCCAGCATGATGAGCACCCAGGTGGTGACTACGGGTGTATCGGTAAAGGGCAGGTTCACGCCCTTGAACAGGCGCAGGTAGCCAATGGCCAGCACCAGCCCCGGAATGGCCAACGCCACCGAGGCCAGGTAGTCCAGCCACTGGCGCGCAGGCAGGCGTGTGCGCAGGATCAGGTAGGCAATGGCCGTGCCGATCACCACGTCCAGCCCCGCAGCCAGCAGACAGTACACCAAGGTGTTGCGCACCATGTAGCCCGAGTCACTGAAGACGGTGGCGTAATGCTCCAGCGTGTAGGCATCGGGCAGCACGGAAAAGCTCCACACCTTAGAGAAAGACATGAGCAAGATGCCGATGTGCGGCGCCAATGTGATGAGCAGCACGAACACGATCCAGCCATAGGCCAGCACGCTTTCCCAGGCGTTCAGGCGGCGCTTTTGCAGCGCTCCGCCGCCTTTTTGCAGCGTGGCGTAGTCCTTGCCCTTCATCACCCGCGCGGCCAGCCACAGCGCCAGGATAGAAAAGACAATCATGATCACGCTGATAACGTAGCCCAGCGGGTCGTCAATGCCTACCGAGGTGATGCGCAGATAAGCCTGGGGCGCCAGCATGTTGGTCACACCCATGACCAAAGGTGTGCCCAGATCGTCAAACACCTTCACGAACACCAGCGCCGCACCTGCCAAATAGCCTGGCATGGCCAGTGGAAAGATGATGCGGCGAAACAGCCGCCAGCCACGTGCGCCCAGGTTCAGGGCTGACTCTTCCATCGCCCCGTCGATATTGCGCATGGCTGCCACCAGGTTCAGCAGGATGAAGGGAAAGTAGTGGATGCTTTCGACGAACACCACGCCCGCCAGCCCCTCCATCACGGGAATGGTGAAGCCCAGGTATTCGTCCAGCAGCAGGTTGACCGAGCCATTGCGCCCAAAAATCAATTGCAGCGCCACCGCCCCCACGAAAGGCGGCATGATCAGCGGCAGCACGCCCAGCGTCTGGATGATGAGCGCACCCCGAAACTCGAAGCGCACCGTGAAATACGCCAGCGGCACGGCAATCAGGCTGGCAAAGAACACGCTGGCCAGCGCCACCCACAGGCTGTTCAAAAACGATTCGCGAAATACCGGCTGGCCAAAGAAGTTGCCAAAGTGCCCCCAGGTCAACCCGCCCGATTCGTTGATGAAGGCGGTGTAAACCACCAACCCCACGGGCACGATCAAAAACGCCAGCAAAAAGGCCAGGATCAACCCAAACGCCAGCCAGGGCCCCCAACCGCTCAGCGCATGGCGCCCAGGGCCAGGGGCTGCGCCCACCGGCGCAGAAAGTGCGGTCATAGCTCAAACGCCCTTGAATGAAGCCGTCGATGAAAAGAAGCGCCCGCCAGTGTGCGGGCGCCGCGGCTTACTTGGCCAGGCCGCGCGCCTGGGTGGCCAGCTGCTGCGCGCGCTGGTAGTTGGCGCGTGCCTTTTCAGCCCACATCTGCTCCATGCCCGTCAGCTCCTTGGCCACGGCCACGTCACGCCGGCTTTTGCGAAACAGCTCCAGAAACTCCTCGTTCTTCACGTTGTCGGCGCCCACCAGCGGCGTATAAGCCAGGCTGCGCGCCTGCTTCAGCAGTTCATTGCCCTGGGCGTTGGGCTTGGCCTTGAGGGCACGGTCAGCCTCATGAATGGCCTTGGTGGCCGCTTGCAGCTCTTTCAGGCGGAAAGTCACCATCTGGTCGAACAGACTGGTAACCACCGGGTAGCGCGCTTCAGACAGCTTGGAGTCGAACTGCACCTTGGCGCGCTGAGCCACCTGCTGCGGCACGGGATAGCCCGCAGGCGCCTTGAGCATGTCATAGGGCAAGATGGGCAGGCGGCTGATCTTGGGATCAAACAGCAGTTGCTGGCCTTCGGTAGACATGGTGAACGCCATGAACTTGCGCGCCTCCTCGGCGTTCTTTGAGCCAGCCACCAGCGCAATATTGGCAGGCACCACGGCCGTCATGCTGGGATAGGCAAAGTCCACCGGAAAGCCCGAGTACTTGCCCGCCAGACCAAAGAAGTCGATCACGATGCCCACGCCGTACTGCCCGTTGTTCACGCCATCAGGCACGGCAAAGCTGCGGTCGGTCACAGCGGCCGCGTTGCCCATCATCTGCAGCAGCTGCGACCAGCCTTTTTCCCAGCCTTCGCCTTGCAAGATGGTTTCAACCGTGAGTTGCGTGGTGCCCGAGCGCGAGGGCGATGAAATGGCCACATGGCCAAAGTACTCAGGGCGCGTCAGATCGGCCCATTCTTTGGGCGCGGGCAACTTGTTGGCTTTCAGGTAGCGGGTGTTCCACATCATGCCGTAGCCAGCCAGCGCCTGGCCGTAGTACAGGCCATTGGGGTCGTTGAGCGGGTAGTTGCCAATCTTGGCCGGCGCCTGGGGGTTGCGCGTTTCGGGTGCGGGCTGCAAGAGCTTGTGGCGCGCCAGCACTTCAAAGGCATCGGGGGCCGAAGCCCACATGATGTCCGGGCGCTGGCCTTCTGGCAGCTCGCGCAGGTAGGCAATGGAGGCGGTGGTGTTCTTGTTCAGTATTTCCACCTTGATGCCGGGGTTCTTGGCCTCGAACGCCTTTTGATAGGCCGTGGTCAGCTCCTTGGGAAAAGAGGTGAGCACCGTCACCGTGCCCGCCAGGGCAGCAGGCGCGATCAGGGCCAGGCTCAGGGAAGCTGCCAGCAGTGATTTGCGTTGCATGCGTTTGTCTCCTTATAGATATAGATAGCAAGATACCGGTGCCAGCAGCGGCTGGCAGGGCTGGGCATGCGGCGCACTCTATCGCCTTCACCCCCGGTGCGGCCAATCATTGTTTCTGATGGCCTGCATCAACCAGGCCGCGCGTCGGGTAAACCCTTGCCTCACCCATGCAGCCGCGAGCTGCGTGGCAGGTGCGCCATCAGAAAAGCCATCTGGTCGGCCAGGATGCGGCGGTTGCGCAGGATGAAGTCTTCCCACAGGCTGGGCACGTAGGGCGCGTACAGCAGCGGCATGCCCGCCTGCTCGGGGGTGCGGCTGCTTTTGCGGTGGTTGCAGGCGCGGCAGGCGGTGACCACGTTCATCCAGTGGTCGCGCCCGCTTTGCGCCAGGGGCACGATGTGCTCGCGCGTGAGGTCGCTTTCGTGAAAATGCCCGCCGCAGTAGGCGCAGACGTTGCGGTCGCGCGCAAACAGCTTGCTGTTGGTCAGCGCCGGGCGCAGCTCAAACGGGTTGATGCCCGGCACGCCCCGGGTGCCGATGATGCTGTTGACCACGATTTGCGACTGCACGCCCGTGCGCGCGTTGTGCCCGCCGCGAAACACGGCCACCTGGTGGCCCGCTTCCCAGCGCACGTCTTCGGCGGCGTAATGCAGCACCGCCTCTTGCAGCGACAGCCACGCTTGTGGCAGCCCTTGTGCCGATAGCTTGAGCACTTTCACCAACATGCCTCCTTGCACGCCTTAGCGCGTGCGCTTGTGTATGAGGGTGTGTGGCGCGCCCGCCTTGCCAGGGCGGGCCGCCGCAGGCCATGCCTTGTGCCGCCGCCGGGCTTTTTTCAAAAAACGCCCGGTCTGTGGGAAAAGCCCTGCCCCGCAGCAGGCCCGCCGGCGGCGGCATGGGGAACAATATACTTTGTTTTGATGAAGGTTTTATAGCCTTGGCGCTTGTCCAACGCGCGTCAGGCGCTACAAAAAGAGTAATTTCCATGCGCATTTTCCGTGGCCTGCACCACCCCGGCATCGCACCGGGCTGCGCCCTGACCATTGGCAACTTTGACGGCGTGCACCGCGGCCACCAGGCCATGCTGGCGCTGCTGAACAACGAGGCCGCGCACCGCGGTGTGCCCAGCTGCGTGCTCACCTTTGAGCCGCACCCGCGCGATTACTTCGCCGCCGCGCAGGCCAAGCCCGATCTGGCCCCCGCGCGCATCGCCACCTTGCGCGACAAGCTGTGCGAGCTGGCGCGCTGCGGCATTGACCAGACCGTAGTGCTGCCCTTCAACGCCGCGCTGGCAGCGCAGCCGCCGCAGCAGTTCATTGACCAGGTGCTGCTGCGCGGCCTGGGCGCGCGCTACGTGCTGGTGGGCGATGACTTTCGCTTTGGCGCCAAGCGGGCGGGCGACTACGCCATGCTGGACGAGGCGGGCACCCGCCTGGGCTTTGACGTGGCGCGCATGCAGTCTTACGAAGTGCATGGCCAGCGCGTGTCCAGCACCGCCGTGCGCGCCGCGCTGGCGGCGGGCGACATGCGCGCCGCCGCCGCGCTGCTGGGGCGGCCCTACAGCATCAGCGGCCACGTAGTGCACGGGCGCAAGCTGGGCCGCGCGCTGGCCGAAAGCGCCCCCGGCAAGGCCGATGGCCTGCGCACGCTGAATTTACGCTTTTCGCGCCGCCAGCATTCGTGGAAGCCTGCGGCCAGCGGCATCTTCGTGGTGCAGGTGCATGGCCTGGGCAGCGCACCCCTGCCCGGCGTGGCCAACCTGGGCGTGCGCCCCTCGCTCGATCCGGGCGATGTCAACGGCGGCCGCGTGCTGCTGGAAACGCATGTGCTGGACTGGCCCGCGCACCTGGGGCCGGAAGGGGGCTACGGTAAAATCGTGCGCGTGGATCTGCTGCACAAACTGCATGACGAGTTGCGCTATCACAGCCTGGCGGCGCTGACCGAAGGCATTGCGCGCGACTGCGACACGGCCCGCGCCTGGCTGGCCGCGCACGGCGGCATACGAATTTGAAGGGGCAGCGGCGCTGCCCCTTGGCTCCCCTGGCCCCTGCCCTGGTCTGCACCGCGCCGCCTTTGTTGCCCCGCCCTCGCCCCACCCTTACCCCACTGCGCTACAGCTCCTTTTTTGATAGCTGCTCGCACGCACCAGACGCGCGCGAATGGCTTTTTTGACCCACATTCTCCCTCTCACCCCATTTCAGCCATGAGCACCGACAAGCCCGACTACCGCAGCACGCTCAACCTGCCCGACACCCCCTTTCCCATGCGCGGCGACTTGCCCAAGCGCGAACCCGGCTGGGTGCAGCAGTGGGAGGACAGCGGCCTGTACAAGCGCCTGCGCCAGGCCCGCGCCGGGCGCGAGAAATTCATCCTGCACGACGGCCCGCCCTATGCCAACGGGCAAATCCACATCGGCCACGCGGTCAACAAAATCCTCAAAGACATGATCGTCAAGGCGCGCCAGCTCAAGGGGCTGGACGCGCACTACGTGCCCGGCTGGGACTGCCACGGCCTGCCCATCGAGAACCAGATCGAAAAGCTCTACGGCCGCAACTTGAGCCGCGACGAGATGCAGGCCAAAAGCCGCGCCTACGCCACCGAGCAGATCGCGCAGCAAATGGCCGACTTCAAGCGCCTGGGTGTGCTGGGCGAATGGGACAACCCCTACAAAACCATGCGCTTTGAAAACGAGGCCGGCGAGCTGCGCGCCTTCAAGCGCGTGATCGAGCGCGGCTTTGTCTACCGGGGCCTCAAGCCCGTGTACTGGTGCTTTGACTGCGGCTCCAGCCTGGCCGAGTTCGAGATCGAATACCAGGACAAGAAAAGCGACACGCTGGACGTGGCTTTTGAGGCCGACAACCCCGCCGCCCTGGCCGCCGCCTTTGGCCTGCCCGCGCTGCCTGCGGGCAAAACGGCCTTTGCCGTGATCTGGACCACCACCGCCTGGACCATTCCCGCCAACCAGGCGCTCAACGCCCACCCCGAGCTGGACTACGCCCTGGTCGACACCGAACGCGGCGTGCTGCTGCTGGCCGCCAAGCTGGTGGAGCAAACCCTGGCGCGCTACAAGCTGCAAGGCCAGGTCATCGCCACCGCGCCCGGCCAGGCGCTGGCCGGGCTGGTGTTCCGCCACCCGCTGCACGATCTGCCGGATGAAGGCGGCACCTACAGCTACAAGCGCCTCTCGCCCCTGTACCTGGCCGATTACGTGAGCGACGCCGACGGCACCGGCATCGTCCACTCCGCCCCCGCCTACGGCGTGGACGACTTCAACAGCTGCACCGCCCACGGCATGGCCACGGCCGACATCCTCAACCCCGTGCAGGGCAACGGCGTCTATGTAGACGCCCTGCCCCTGTTTGGCGGCCTGAACATCTGGAAAGCCTGCCCGCGCATCATCGACACCCTGCGCGAAGCAGGCCGCCTGCTGGCCACCGGCCCGCTGCAACACAGCTACCCGCACTGCTGGCGGCACAAAACCCCCGTCATCTACCGCGCCGCCGCGCAGTGGTTTGTGCGCATGGACGAAGGCGAAGGCGTCTTCACCACCGACAAAGCCCCCGAAACCCTGCGCGCCACCGCCCTCAAGGCCATTGAAGACACGCACTTTTACCCCGCCAACGGCAAGCTGCGCCTGCGCGACATGATCGCCGGGCGGCCCGACTGGGTCATCAGCCGCCAGCGCGCCTGGGGCGTGCCCATCCCCTTCTTCCTGCACAAAGAAACCGACGCGCTGCACCCGCGCACCATGGAAATCATCGACCAGGCCGCCGACATCATCGAGCAAGGCGGCATCGAAGCCTGGAGCCGCGTCAGCACCGAAGACATCCTCGGCCCCGAAGACGCGCCGCACTACGTCAAGTGCAACGACATCCTGGAAGTGTGGTTCGACTCCGGCTCCACCTTCTGGCACGTGCTGCGCGGCACCCACCCGGCCGAGCACCACCACCACGGCCCCGAGGCCGACCTGTACCTCGAAGGCCACGACCAGCACCGCGGCTGGTTCCACAGCTCGCTGCTGCTGTCATCGGCCATCCATGGCCGCGCGCCCTACCGCGGCCTGCTCACCCACGGCTTCACCGTGGACGGGCAAGGCAAGAAGATGAGCAAAAGCCTAGGCAACACCGTCGCCCCCCAGCAAGTCAGCCAGAAGATGGGCGCCGAAATCATTCGCCTGTGGGTCGCCTCCAGCGACTATTCGGGCGACATCGCCATCGACGAAAAAATCCTCGCCCGCGTCGTCGACAGCTACCGCCGCATCCGCAACACCCTGCGCTTTTTGCTGGCCAACGTGAGCGACTTCGACCCCGCCACCGGCATGGTCGCGCCCGAGCAGCTGCTGGAAATCGACCGCTGGGCCCTGGCCCGCGCCGCCGAATTCCAGGCCGAAGTGCTGGCCCACTACGAAAAATACGAATTCCACCCCGTCGTCGCCAAGCTGCAACTGTTCTGCTCGGAAGACCTGGGCGGCTTCTACCTCGACGTGCTGAAGGACCGCCTCTACACCACCGCCCCCCACAGCCTGGCGCGCCGCAGCGCCCAGACCGCGCTGTGGCACCTCACCCACGCCATGCTGCGCTGGATGGCGCCCTTTTTGAGCTTCACCGCCGAAGAAGCCTGGCAAGTCTTTGGCAGCAGTGAATCCATCTTTCTGGAAGAGTTCTGGCCCCTGCCCGCGCCCGATGTCGACCTGCTGGCCAAGTGGGCGCGCATCCGCGCCATCCGCGAAACCGTCAACAAGGAAATCGAAGCCCTGCGCGAAAAAGGCGAAGTCGGCGCATCGCTGCAAGCCAACGTCACCCTCACCGCCGCGCCCGATGACCACGCCCTGCTGGCCAGCCTGGGGGCAGATATGAAGTTCATCTTCATCACATCCGCTATTGAACTGATAGCTGGCGCCACGCTCCAGGCAAGCGCCAGCGCCTCAAAAGACACCAAATGCGAACGCTGCTGGCACTACACCCCCGACGTGGGCCAGCACGCCGAGCACCCCACCCTGTGCGGGCGCTGCATCAGCAACCTGTATGGCCAGGGGGAAACGCGCACCGTGGCCTGAAAAGCGCCCCGCCTTCGCTCCGCCCCTTGAGACGACCGCCCCACACCCTTTTCACCATGGCAAAACGCGCGACATCCGCATCCTCCCTGGCCCTGTGGCTGGCCCTGGCCGCGCTGGTGGTGCTGCTGGACCAGTTTTTCAAGCAGCTCATCCTGGCCAACTACCGGCTGGGTGACGCCACGCAAGTCACCAGCTTTTTCAACATCGTGCGCGCGCACAACCCCGGCGCGGCCTTTTCCTTTTTGGCCGGCGCGGGCGGCTGGCAGCGCTGGTTCTTCACCGCGCTGGCGCTGGCCGCGTCGGTGTTCATCATCTGGCTGCTGCGCTCGCACCCTGGGCAAAAGCTGTTTGCCTTCAGCCTGAGCATGATTCTGGGCGGCGCCATCGGCAACCTGATCGACCGGCTGCTGCTGGGCTACGTGGTGGACTACCTGGACTTTCACTGGGCCTTTCTGTCGCCCCTGTTCCATCGCGGCCACTTCCCCGCCTTCAACCTGGCCGACGCCGCCATCACCGCAGGCGCCGTGGGCCTGATCCTGGACGAAATCCTGCGCGTGCGGCGCGGCGGGCGCTGAAGCGCCCAAGCAGCCAAGCCAAAGCGCCCTCACAGGCGCTCCTTTGCCGTTGAGGAAAAGCACGGTGAGGCAAGGGCACGCAACGCGGGCTTGCGCGCCTGATGAACCCAGCCCGCGCGCCCGCCCCGGCCCCGCATCTGTTATGTTGCCAGCCTCATGACGCACGATTTTCTGGCGAGCCCCCCGCCCCCCGCCCCTGCCCGGCCCATTGTGTGGAGCATCGCGGGCACCGATTCGGGCGGCGGCGCGGGCTTGAGCGCCGACCAGCGCGCTGCCGATGCCTGCCATGTGCATCTGTGCCCGGTGGTCGCCGCCGTCACGGCGCAGAACTCGCAGGCCGTCACCCACATCCACCCCGTGCCGCCCGAGGTGCTGGACGCGCAGCTGGCTGCATTGTTTGAAGACATGCCGCCTGCGGCCATCAAGACGGGCCTGCTGGGCAGCGCCGAGAACGTGGCCGTGCTGGCGCACTGGATAGACCGTCTGCGCGCGCGCGATCCACGCGTGGCGCTGGTGATAGACCCGGTGCTGCGCGCCAGCACCGGCGCCGCCTTGGCAGACGATGCGCTGCTGCGTGCCTACGTCACCGAGCTGCTGCCCCGCGCCAGCCTCATCACCCCCAATGCAGCCGAAGCCGCGCGCCTGGCGGCCGCATTAGGGCCGGATGTGCCCGCGTCCCTTCCCGCCCTCGCCCGCGTGCTGCGCGCCGCAGGCGCCCAGGCCGTGGCCATCACCGGCGGCGACAGCCCCTTGGCCGACGGCCTGTCACTGGACTGGGCAGACACCCCGCATGCCAGCGGCTGGCTGGCCCTGCCGCGCGTGGCCACACCCCACGGCCACGGCACCGGCTGCACCTTTGCCACCAGCGCCGCCGCCGCCCTGGCACGCGGCTTTGTGGCGGCCGACGCGCTGGTACTGGCCAAAATGGCCACCACCGCCGCCTTGTGCCACGGCTGGGCCGCCGGGCACGGCGCCGGGCCGGTTGGCGCCCACGCGGGTTTTGCCGCCGAGCCTGCGCTCATGCCTTGCATGTCCTGGGATGAAAGCTATGATTTCAATAGCTATAAAAGCCCACCAGATGCGCGCAAATGGCCTTTTTCACCCCCTCACCATTCCCCCGCCCTCTACGCCATCACCGACAACGCCTTGCACCTGCGCCAGGCCGTGCAGGCCGGTGTGCGGCTGGTGCAGTTGCGCATCAAAACCCCCGCCGCGCCCGATGCTGCCTGGCACACCGCCTTGCGCCAGGCCATGGCCCAGGCGCTGGCCGACTGCCGCGCCGCTGGCGCCACCCTGGTCGTCAACGACCACTGGCGCCTGGCCGCCGAGCTGGCGGCGGGCCAGCCTGCCGGTCTGGCCATCCATCTGGGGCAGGAAGACCTGCTCGCCCTGGGCCCGGCAGGCCGCGCCGCCCTGGCCGTCAGCGGCCTGCCGCTGGGCATCAGCAGCCACAGCCTGTGGGAGCTGGCCCGCGCACGCAGCCTGCGCCCGTGGTACGTGGCCTGCGGCCCGGTGTGGCCCACGCTCACCAAGGCCATGCCCTGGCTCCCGCAAGGCCTGCACAACCTGGCCTGGTGGGTACGCATGGCGGGCGGCCCCGTGGTCGCCATCGGCGGCATCTTGCAGCACGAGCAGGCCAGCGCCGCCGCACAAACCGGCGCCGCCGCCGTGTGCGTGGTGCGCGGCCTGGGCAGCACACCTGCACACACCGCCCCTGGCTGGCAAGCCGCCATTGATGTGGGCCACGCGGCTACGCGCCTGCCAGCGCCCGCATGGCCACAGCCCTCGCTGGGCACGCCCGCTTCTTTGTGACCGCTTGCGCCAGGCACCGACACGGCCAGCGACTTTTTTCAGGAGAACCCTTGTGATGCAGCCACCCAAACCCACCCATGAATATGTGCGCATCCTCACCATCGCCGGCAGCGACTCAGGCGGCGGCGCAGGTGTGCAGGCCGACCTGAAAACCTTTACCGCCCTGGGCTGCTACGGCATGAGCGCCCTCACCGCCCTTACCGCGCAAAACACCCAGGGTGTGGCCGCCATCCACCCCGTTCCCCCGGCCTTTCTGGCCGCGCAGATCGACGCCGTGATGGGTGACATTGGCGTGCATGCCGTCAAGATCGGCATGCTGCACACCCCCGAAACCGTGCGCGTGGTGCGCGAAGCCATCGACCGCCACGCCATGCCCCACGTCGTGCTGGACCCGGTGATGGCCAGCGTCAGCGGCGCCCCCCTGATCGAGCCGGACACCATGCAAACCCTGGTGGCCGAGCTGTTCCCGCGCGCCAACCTCATCACCCCCAACCTGGACGAAGCCGCCTTGCTGCTGGGCCGGCCCGTGCAAAGCGCCCATGACCTGCCCGCCGCCGCCGAAGCCCTGCTGCGCCTGGGCGCGCGTGCGGTGCTGCTCAAAGGCGGGCACCTGCCCGGTGACGACGTGCACGACCTGCTGCTGGCCCGCGGCGCCGAGCCGCACGCCATGCAAGCGCCGCGCATCGCCACGGTCAACCTGCATGGCGCGGGCTGCACCCTGTCATCGGCCATTGCCGCCTTTCTGGCGCAGGAGCTGCCCCTGCCCCTGGCCGTCGAAGCGGCCCGAAGCTACGTGCTTGACGCCCTGAAAAACGGCGCCACGGTGCGCACCGGCCAAGGCACCGGGCCGCTCAACCACGGCTTTGCCCCACGGCCCAGCCTGCTGCGCGAGCTGCCATGAAGCGTGGAGCGCAGGCGCGCAGATGCGCGGCCCATGCGCCGCAGCGGTGTGGGCCTGTTTGCCCTAATTGCTACGAATAAAATAGCTTAAAACCCTTACCAATCGCGCGCAAATGGCCTTTTTTATCTGATATCTTTTTGATGACTTTTACAGCCGCGCGCAAATCGCCTCCGTCACCTCGGTGCAGCGCGCCTGCCCGCCCAGATCTCGCGGCACCACCTGGCCTTCGGCCAGCACGGCCTGGGTCGCCGCCTCGATGCGCGCGGCCGCATCGGCCAGGCTTGCATCGCCATGCCGCTGGCCAAGCCAGCGCAGCATGAGCGCGCCAGAGAGCACCGTGGCCACGGGGCTGGCCAGGTTCTGGCCTGCAATGTCCGGCGCCGAGCCATGCGCGCCCTGAAACAGCCCGTGGTCATCGCCCAGCTCTGCCGAAGGGGCAATGCCCAGCCCGCCCACGGTGCCCGCGCCCAGGTCAGAGAGGATGTCGCCAAACATGTTCTCGGCCACGATCACGTCATAAAAATCGGGCCTCTTGAGCATGTGCACGGTCATGGCGTCGGCATAGGCATAGTCAATCGCCACGTCCGGGTAGTCCGCCTTCACCTCATCACACACGGCACGGAAAAACGCGTAGCTGCGCAAGATATTGGCCTTGTCGCACACCGTCACGCGGCGCTGGCCATCGCGCGGCGCCCCCTGCCGCTGGCGGGCCAGATTGAACGCAAAACGCGCCACGCGCTCGGTGCCTTTGCGCGTGACCACCAGCGCATCCGTCACCACCTCGCCGCGCAGGCTGACCCCGGCGCCACGGCTGGCGTACAGCCCCTCGGTGTTCTCGCGCACGATCACGTAATCAATGCTGCCCGGCGCCACGCCCGCCAGAGGCGACTGCACCCCCGCGTACAGCCGCACAGGCCGCACGTTGGCAAACAGATCGAGCCTGAAGCGCAGCTGCAAGTGCAAGTCGTTGCCCACCTCGGTGCCATCGGCATACGTCACCCCGGGTAGGCCCGCCGCGCCGTGCAAGATGGCATGCGCCGCGCGGCAGGCCTCAAACGTTTCGGACGGCAGCACCTGCCCCGTCTTGAGGTAGTGGCCCGCGCCGCCTTCGCGCGGGTCAAAGCGCAGCCGCTGCGGGCCACAGGCGCGGGCAAGCACCTGCACGGCCGCCTGGCAGACCTCAGGGCCAATGCCGTCGCCATCAATGGTGACAATGTGATAAACCGTCATGCCAAGCCGCCTTTCTTTCATCAGGGCATACGGCAATGTACCCCCGCCGGCCAACCTGCTACGCTGCCCGCCTTTTGAAAAACCAATACACATTCATTGGCAGGAGAGCACCTCACATGAGCACCCCTCGCACGGTCGGCATGATCGGCATCGGCCTGATGGGCCACGGCATTGCACGCAACCTCGCCCCGCACTACCCGCTGGTGCTGCTGGATCACCCAGGCAACCAGCCGCTGGATGCCTTGCTGGCCGCAGGCGCGCGCGTGGTGCGCAGCGCCCGCGAAGTGGCCGCCGAGGCCGACGTGCTCATCCTGTGCGTCACCGGCTCGCCCCAGGTAGAAGCCGTGCTGCTGGGCCCGCACGGCGCGCTGCCATCCCTCAAGGCAGGCGCCGTCGTCATCGACTGCTCCACGGCCATTCCCTCCTCCACCGACAAAGTGGCCAAAGCCGTGCAGGCCGCAGGCGGGCGTTTTCTGGACGCCCCCATGACGCGCACCCCCAAGGAAGCGCACGAAGGCCGCCTGAACCTGCTGGTCGGCGGCGACAAGGCGCTGTTTGACGAATGCCAGCCGCTGCTGGCCACCTTTGCCGAAAACATCACGCACTGTGGCCCCACCGGCGCTGGCCACCGCATGAAGCTGCTGCACAACTACGTGTCCCTGGGCTTCATCACCCTGCTGGCAGAAGCGGCAGCCTGCGCCGACCGCGCGGGCGTGGCCCCCGACGTGTTTGCCGACGTGCTGGCCAAAGGCGGCGGCGGCGGCGCCGCGCTGGAGCGCCTGCGGCCCTACATCACCGCGCGCGACACCTCAGGCATCCGCTTTTCCATCTCCAACGCGCACAAGGACCTGGGCTACTACACCACCATGGCCCAAGAAACCGGCGCCGCCCACCGCATGGCCGATGCCACGCACGCCACCCTGGCCCAGGCGCTGGCCGCCAGCACGCCCGACACCTTGCTGCCCGAGCTGGTCACGCTGCTGGCCAGCCCCTCGGCCAGCTGACGCCCTTTGCGGCTGCCCCGCCATGCTCAACGACCTCAGCACCCTGGCCGGCGGCATTGGCCTGTTTTTGCTGGGCATGGTGCTGATGTCCGACAGCCTCAAGGCCATGGCCGGTGAATCGTTGCGCACCACGCTGTCGCACCTGACGGGCCAGCCCATGAAAGCCCTGCTGGCCGGCATGGGCGCCACCGCGGCGGTGCAGTCCTCCACCGCCACCACCATGGCCACCATCGGCTTTGTGTCGGCGGGGCTGCTGAGCTTCAACAACGCCATTGGCGTCATCATCGGCGCCAACATCGGCTCCACCAGCACGGGCTGGATCGTGGCCGGGCTGGGCATGAAGTTTTCCATCTCCAGCCTGGCCATGCCCCTGCTGGGCCTGGGCGCGCTGATGCGCCTGCTGGGCAAGGACAAGATGGCCCTGGGCGGGCTGGCCCTGGGCGGCTTTGGCCTGATCTTCGTGGGCATCGACTTTTTGCAGCAGGCCATGGCGGGCCTGGCCGAACAGGTGGACTTGAGCGCCTTTGCCGCCGACACCTGGCGCGCGCGCCTGGCACTGGTGCTGGTGGGCATCGTCATGACCATCGTGCTGCAAGCCTCCAGCGCCGCCCTGGCCACCACGCTGGCGGCGCTGTCCACCGGCACGGTGGATTTTTCCCAGGCCACCTCGCTGGTCATTGGGCAAAACATCGGCACCACCGCCACCGCCTTGCTGGCCGCCGTGGGCGGCAGCGCCAGCGCCAAGCGCACGGCGCTGGTGCACGTGCTGTTCAACCTGGGCTCGGCCGTGCTGGCGCTTTTGTTTTTGCAGCCCGCGTTCTTGTACGTGCTCAAACACTGGGCGCCGCTGGCGGGGCTGGACCAGGCGCTGGCCCTGGCGGGCTTTCACACCCTGTTCAGCGTGATGGGGGCCATGGTGTTTCTGCCGCAAAGCGCGCTGCTGGCCAAGGTCACCAGCCGTCTGGTCAAGGAATCGGCCCCGCCCGCGCTGCGCCACCTGGACAAATCGCTGCTGAGCGTGCCGGCCCTGGCCATTGCCGCGGCTGAAAAAACCCTGTGCCTGGGCCTGGCCGACGCCTGCCACCTGCTGGCCGAGCGCCTGCAAGGCCGGGTGCTGAGCCTGGGCAAAAGCGGGCTGACGCTGCACAAGCTGCTCACCGCCGTGGACGCCTACCTGGCCCTGCTGCCTGCCCCGCAATCGGCCAGCGACCAGCAGCGCCTGTTTCACCTGCTGATGCTGATGGACCAGACCCGCGTGCTGCGCGACGACCTGGAAGGCATTGCCTATGCCGATTCTTTAAGCGAGCTGCCCGGCGTGCTGGAGATGACCCAGCGCCTGGCCCCGGTGCTCGAACGCAGCGCCCAATGGCTGGCCGGCGACGGCCTGGCCCTGCGCGAAGGCGTGACCGAAGACCTGCGCCAGCTCAGCGAATGGATCCACGAGCACCAAAACGCCACGCGCCGCCACGTGGTGGAAAACGCCGTCAGCGACACCATCAGCCCCTCGGCCGCGCTGGAGCAGCTGACGGCTCAGCGCTGGCTGGAGCGGCTGACCAAGCACATCGCCCGCATCGCCGAAACCCTGGGCGAAGCCCGCGCGCTGTACCACACCTGAGCCATACCTGAACACGCCCGGCCGAGCCTTGAAGGGCCGTCGCCGTGGCGCCTCCTGCTGCGCCTGCTCGCCAGCGCCCTGCGCTGCCGTTCTCATGGAAAACACCACGTTAAAACGTAAATAAATTACATCACATTGATGTAAACTTATCACGTTACCTCCTATCACGTCACCCAATTCCATGCACCGACAGCGCTCCGCTTGACCCAGCGACTGTTTGCTTTCCCATTTCCAAGGAGTACCGCATGACCCATCCTTTCCTGCCCCGCCTGCTGCCCCTGGCCCTGGGAGCTGCGCTGGCCCTGGCCGCCTGCGGCGGCTCGGGCGGCGATGACGACGACGGCCACAACGCCGAGCTCATTGACTCAGCCGGCCTGCTGGCGCTGACCGAATCGGGCAGCGCCACGGTGCGCGTGCTGAACCTGGACGATGACAGCACCGCCGCCAGCGTGCAGGCCGCCAGCGCCGCGCCCACGCTCTACGGCAGCCCCGGCGGGCGCTATGCGCTGTTGATTCAAAGCGAGGCCAACCAGGTGCAAATCCTCGACGGCGGCCTGTGGCGCGAAGACCATGGCGACCACCTGCACGACTACCGCGCTGCGCCCAGCCTGCTGGGCACCCCGATCAGCGGCGTGACACCCGGCCACTACCAAGACCACGAGGGTGTGGGCGCCATCTTCATGGAAGGCGATGCCAACACGGGCGCGCCAGCGGGTGTGCACCGCGTTACCGATGCCAGCTTGGGCAGCGCCAGCCCCAGCAGCGCTTTTGATGCTGGCACCGCCGTGCACGGCCTGGCCGAGCCGCGCGGCAGCTACATGCTGGTGTCCGCCCGCACCGACGACGCGCCCAGCGCCCTGCCCAACGTGATCGATCTGTACCACCAGAACGCGCAGCAGCAGTGGACGCTGGTGCAGCGCCTGGACGGCCAGTGCCCGGGCATGCACGGCAGCGCCTCCAACGCCAGCTACAGCGCCTTTGGCTGCACCGATGGCGTGCTGCTGGTGCAGCAGCAGGGCGATCAGTTCAGCACGCAAAAAATCGCCAACCCCGAAGGGCTGCCCGAGGGCGTGCGCATCAGCAGCCTGCGCGGTCATGCCCAGGTGGGCCAGTTCATCGGCCTGGCGCGCGGCGGGCGCGTGTTCAGCATCGACCCGGCGGCCGGCAGCATTGCCCCCGTGGCCTGGAGCAGCGCGGCCGAGCCGGGTTTTCGCACCGTCACTTTCAACCGCACGGGCAGCCGCCTGATGATTCTGGACACGCAGGGCACGGCCCATTGGCTTGACAGCACGCAGCAGTGGCGCGTGAGCGGCAGCGCCAGCGCCATCGCGCAAATGCCCAGCAGCGCGCCTTACCCCTGGACGGTGAGCAGCGGCGCGCGCGATGAGTTCTTCGTCACCGATCCGCAGGGCCGTCAGGTGGTGGTGCTCGATGGCGAGCAGCCCGCCGTCAAGCGCCAGATCGCGCTGGACTTTGCCCCTGCCGATGTGGCCTGGATGGGCATCAAGACGCCATGACGCGCGCTGCCTTTGCCTTGAGCTGTGCCCGTTCTGTGGCCCGTTCTTCGGCCCGTGCCAAAACGGTTTACGCCGCAGCCCTGCTGGCGCCCGCCCTGGCGGCGGCGCAGACCGGCGTGGCGCCCGCCCCTGACGCGGCGGCGGCAGCGCCCGCCCAGGTCGCATCGGCCCCTGCCCACGGCCTGGCCCCGCAGCTGGGCCTGGTGCTGGATGTGGGCTACGGCAGCCGGGCCATTGCCCTGCCCGAGCGCGACAAGGGCCTGCACCTGGGCGGCGCCGAGCTGTCGCTGAGCACACCGCTGGGCCCCTGGCTGCAAGGGCAGCTCACCGCTGCCGCCCACAGCCACGACGAGAAAATCGAAACGCACATTGAAGAAGCCTGGCTGGGCACCACCGCCTTGCCCGCCGGCTGGCAGCTGCGCGGCGGGCGTTTTCTGTCGCAAGTGGGCTACCTGAACGAGCAGCACCCGCATGCGGACGACTTCAGCCACCGCCCGCTGCTGTACCGCGCTTTCTTGGGCGGCCATTACTTTGACGACGGCCTGCGCCTGAACTGGACCGCGCCCACGTCTTTTTACTGGCGCACCGGGCTGGAGGTGTTTCGCGGCAAGGCGCTGACCGAAAACGTCTCGCACAAGCCGCGCCCTGGCGTGTGGACGTTGTCCACCAAGCTTGGCGGCGACCTGGGCACGCAGCACAGCTGGCAGCTGGGCCTGTCTTACCTGGCCAACCGCCGCGCCGCCCACGCGGTGGCCGAGGACGAGGGCGATCATGCCGACGGCCACGACCACAGCCACCACGGCCACGCCCACGGCGCGGCCATGGCGGGCCAGCACCTGTGGCTGATCGACGGTGTGTGGAAGTGGGCGCCCGATGGCAACAACCGCAACCGCCAGCTGCGCCTGGCCTTTGAGCTGGCGCGCCAAACCCGCCTGGGGCCTGGCGCCAGCCGCCACGCGCGCAACACCGCCGGCTACCTGGCGGCCGTGTACCGCTTTCACCCCAGCTGGGAAGCGGGTGTGCGCACCGACTGGCTGCAAGGCCACCTGCCGCATGGCGACCACTTTCACGCTGCGCGCCTGCGCGAGCACAGCCTGATGCTGGCCTACAAGCCCTCGCACCAGCAATCGCTGCGCGTGCAGTACACGCACCAAGGCGGCGCGCGCGGCTTTGACAAGGGCAATGCCGTTTATGTGCAGTACGTCATCAGCTTTGGGGCGCACGGGGCGCATGGGTTTTGACATCCCCCCTGATGAC
>JAUNHQ010000135.1 GCA_030535425.1 Pseudomonadota bacterium
CAAATCCCAAAAGCTTTGCGCAATGTCGTCGGGATTCAGGGCATGGGGGTGCTGCTCGGCCCCCGGTGTGTGCTGCACAAAGCCGGCCACCACCACTTCGCCCAGATAAACGCCTTGCGCGGCCAGGCGGGGCGCCAGCAAGGCATTGGCTTTGTGCTGTGCGGCCACCGATACGGCCAGGATGCCGTAGCCGTCTGCCAAAGCGTTGATGGCCGCATCATCCAGCGCCATGACACCGCTGGTGGCCAGCACCGCACCGCGCTCGGCAGTCAGCCGGGGCAGCAGGGTTTGCACGGCGGCCAGGTACTGCACCACGCGCAGGTTCAGGCTGGCGGCCAGTGCGTCGGGGGCGGCGGTGAGCAAATCGCCTTCCACGTCCATGAAGGCATTCCAGTGCAGGATGCCGATGCGCTCTGCGGCCAATGACGCCAGCAGGGCTTGCAGCGCGGCGGCTTGGGCCGCGCATGGCAAGGGTGGATTAGCCGCCCAGCCCCAGCGCTTGCAGCACCAGCGCGGCCACGGCTTCGGACGACTGAGGGTTTTGCCCGGTGATCAATTGGCCGTCGCGCACGGCGTGGGCTTGCCACAGGGGGGCGGGGCTAAAGCGTGCGCCCAGCTCGCGCAGGCGGCTTTCCAGCGCAAAGGGCACCACGGCGCTCAGGCCCACGGCGTCTTCTTCGGCATTGGTAAAGGCGCTGACTTGCCGGCCAGCCACCAGCGGGCGGCCATCGGGCGTGCAGGCTGCAACCAGCGCCGCCGGGCCGTGGCACACGGCGGCCACCACTTTGCCCGCGGCCCAGGCCAATTCCACCGCGCGGCGCGTGCCGGCGTCATGGGGCAAGTCCCACATGGTGCCGTGGCCGCCGGGCAGGAACACGGCGTCAAAGTCGGCGCCGTTGAGCTCGGCCACGGGCCGCGTGTGCGCCAGCGCCTGCTGGGCCTGGGCATCGTCCAGAAAGCTTTGCACCAGGGCGGGCGCTTGCCCATCGGCTGGCACGCTGCCGGGGTCCAGCGGGGCCGCGCCGCCCTGGGGCGAGGCCAGGGTGATGCGGCAGCCAGCCTGCGCAAATGCCTGCCAGGGCACGGCCAGCTCTTCCAGCCAGATGCCGGTGGGCTTGCCGCTGTCGCCCAGTTGGCGGTGCGAGGTGACGATGATCAAGATGTGGCGCGTGGCTGTCATGGCAGAACTCCCGGGTGAATGAAAGCGGCCATTCTATTGATGCGCCTGAAGTGAATAAATGGCTTGCATGGCACTTCATATGTTACACTAGGTTGATGAAAGAGCGCCGTACCGCATCCAACGCATCCAACGCGCCCGCCGCACCTGCCACAGCGGTCACGCCTTCTGCCGTGCAGTTGGGCAGCATCGAGCTGTTTTGCAAAGCGGCGCAAACCTGCCACTTTGGCGCTGCGGCGCAGGCGCTGGGTTTGTCGCCGGCGGCGGTCAGCCGCTCTATCGCCCGGCTGGAAGCGCGCCTGGGCACGCGCCTGTTTGTGCGCACCACGCGCCAGGTGCGGCTGACAGAAGAAGGCCGCCTGTATTACGAGCAATGCCGCCAGGCGCTGGCGCAGATTGCGGCGGCCGAGCAGGCCATTGGCGGGCGGCGCGAGCAGGTGGCCGGGACGCTGCGCGTGAGCCTGCCCACCACCTGGGGCCACCACCGCGCGCTGCCGCGGCTGCCCGCCTTCATGGCGCGTCACCCCCATGTGCGGCTGGATGTGCAACTGTCCAACCACAACATCGACTTTGTGCAAGAAGGCTTTGACGTGGCCGTGCGCCTGGGCGAGCCCCCGCATGCGCGGCTGGTGGCGCGCAAGCTGGAAGACGCCAGCCTGGGCATTTTTGCGGCCCCCGCCTACCTGGCCGCGCACGGGGTGCCGCAGCACGCGCGCGATCTGGCCGCGCACCGCTGCATCGGCTTTGTGCGTCCCAGCACCGGGCGCGTCATGCCCTGGCTGCTGTGGCAGCACGGGCGCGTGCAAGCGCATGAACCCGCAGCCGCCCTGCAATGCCAGGGCGATGTGCTGGGCACCATCACCCTGGCACGCGCAGGCGCCGGGCTGGTGCAGACCTACCACTTCCTCGTGCAGCAGGAACTGGCGCACGGCGCCTTGGTGGAAGTGCTGCCCGCCTTGCGCGGCGCCAGCCGCCCGTTTCACCTGCTGTACCTGCCCGACCGCTACCAGGCCCCGGCCGTGCGGGCGTTTATCGATTTCATGCTGGAAGACGCAGCCCCTGCGCCAGGCCGCGGCGGGACCGTGCAGTCAAGCGATGGCCATTGAATGACACTGAGTGCTTTGGGCGCCGCACCGGTCCTGGTGGGCCAATCAGGCGGGGGCGGGGCTTGAACGGGTAGCGCGCCAAGACGCTGAACTGTCCAAGTCAAAAACGTCATTTGCGCACGTACCTATTCAAAGCTTGCTATGAATTTAAGGCGTAAGGGACAAA
>JAUNHQ010000066.1 GCA_030535425.1 Pseudomonadota bacterium
TGGTGGTGGGCTTGCCGTACAGGCCAAAGCTGGCCGGAAACGGCGGCTTGAAGCGCGGTTGCCCCTTCTTGCCTTCCAGCGACTCCAGCAGCGCCGTTTCTTCACCGCAGATGTAGGCGCCAAAGCCGTGGTGGGCATGCAACTGAAAGCTGAAGGCGCTGCCCAGAATGCCCTGGCCCAGGTAACCGGCCTCGCGCGCCTGCTCCAGCGCGGCTTCGAAGCGTTCGTACACCTGGAAGATTTCGCCGTGGATGTAGTTGTAGCCCACGCTGGCACCCATGGCATAAGCCGCAATGGCCATGCCCTCGATCACCGCATGCGGGTTGTGCATGAGGATGTCGCGGTCTTTGAAAGTGCCGGGCTCGCCCTCGTCGGAGTTGCACACCAGGTACTTCTGGCCAGGGAAATTACGGGGCATGAAGCTCCACTTCAGGCCGGTGGGAAAGCCCGCGCCGCCACGGCCGCGCAGGCTCGATGCCTTGAGCTCGGCAATCACTTCGTCCTGCGTCATACCGGCGCCGCCATCGGCGCCCAGCACCCGGCGCAGCGCCTGGTAGCCGCCGCGCGCCTCATAGTCTTTCAAGCCCCAGTTGGCGCCGTTGAGGCCCGCATAGATTTGCGGGTTGATGTGGCGGCCATGAAAGCAGGTTTCCACGCCCTTGGCCTGGAACTGCGCGAGGATGTCTTGCACGCGTGCCATGGCTTTAATCCTCTGCCTTGCGCAAGCCATCGACCAGCTGGTCGAGCTTGTCGTTGGACATGAAGCTGCACATGTGCCGGTCATTGACCAGCATCACCGGCGCATCGCCGCAAGCGCCCAGGCATTCGCTGGGCTGCACGGTGAACTGGCCGTCGGCCGTGGTGCCATAGGGCTCCACACCCAGCTTGCTGCACAGGTGCTTGAGCGCCTCGGGGCCGCCGGCGAACATGCAGGGGGCGTTGGTGCAGACGTTGAGCTTGAAGCGGCCCACCGGCTTTTGGTTGTACATGTTGTAGAAGGTCGTGACCTCATGCACCGCCATGGGGGGCATGCCCAGGTAGTCGGCCACGGCCTGCTCGCTCTCAGGGCTGACCCAGCCCTGCTCCTGCTGCACGATGGACAGGCAAGCCATGACGGCCGACTGCTTTTGCTCAGGCGGGTACTTGGCCACTTCGCGTGCAAAACGCGCGCGCGTGGCCTCGGACAGCACCGCGGCAGACGTGGGTGCGGCGTTGGCGCTCATCGATCAATCTCTCCAAACACGATGTCCAGCGTGCCGATGATGGCCACGGCATCGGCCAGCATGTGGCCCTTGGACAGCTCGTCCAGCGCGGACAGATGCACGAAGCCGGGCGGACGGATCTTCAGACGATAGGGCTTGTTGGCGCCGTCGCTGATGAGGTAGATGCCGAATTCGCCCTTGGGATGCTCCACGGCGGCATAGGCCTCGCCTTCGGGCACGTGCATGCCTTCGGTAAAGAGCTTGAAGTGGTGAATCAGCTCTTCCATGTTGGTTTTCATCGCCTCGCGCGAAGGCGGCGCCACCTTGTGGTTGTCGGTGATCACCGGGCCGGGGTTGGCGCGCAGCCAGTCCACGCACTGCTTGATGATGCGGTTGGACTCGCGCATTTCCTGCACGCGCACCAGATAGCGGTCGTAGCTGTCCCCCGTCTTGCCCACGGGAATGTCGAAGTCCACCCGGTCGTATACATCATAGGGCTGCTTCTTGCGCAAATCCCAGGCTATCCCGGAGCCGCGCAGCATGGGGCCCGTCAGCCCCAGGTTGAGCGCGCGCTCGGGCGTGACCACGCCAATGCCGACGGTGCGCTGCTTCCATATGCGGTTGTCCGTCAGCAGGGTTTCGTACTCGTCCACGCACTTGGGAAAGCGCCGCGTGAAGTCCTCAATGAAGTCCAGCAGCGAACCCTTGCGATTGTGGTTCAGCTCTTCCAGCGCTTTGGCGTTGCGCACCTTGCTGGCCTTGTACTGCGGCATGCTGTCAGGCAAGTCGCGGTACACCCCGCCAGGGCGGAAGTAAGCCGCATGCATGCGCGCGCCCGAGACGGCCTCGTACATGTCAAACAGGTCTTCGCGCTCGCGGAAGGTGTAGATGAGGATGGTGGACGAGCCGCAGTCGTTGCCGTGCGAGCCCAGCCACATCAGGTGATTGAGCAGGCGCGTGATTTCGGAAAACATCACGCGGATGTACTGCGCGCGCAGCGGCACTTCAATACCCAGCAGCTTCTCGATCGCCAGGCAGTAGGCATGCTCGTTGCACATCATGGACACGTAGTCGAGACGGTCCATGTAAGGCAGCGACTGGATGAAGGTCTTGTGTTCGGCCAGTTTTTCGGTGGCGCGGTGCAGCAGGCCGATGTGCGGGTCGGCGCGCTGCACCACTTCGCCATCGAGCTCCAGCACCAGGCGCAGCACGCCGTGCGCGGCCGGGTGCTGGGGGCCGAAGTTCAGGGTGTAGTTCTTGATCTCAGCCATAGGTCGAGGACGAACGCACGCCAAGGCGCGCGTTCAGTGCAGCCCCCCGTAGTTGTCTTCGCGGATCACGCGCGGGGTGATTTCGCGCGGCTCAATCGTCACCGGCTCATAGACCACGCGCTGGCGCTCGGCGTCATAGCGCATTTCCACGTGGCCGGAAAGCGGAAAGTCCTTGCGGAAAGGATGGCCTACAAAGCCGTAGTCGGTCAGGATGCGGCGCAGGTCGTCATGGCCTTCAAACATGATGCCGTACAGATCGAAGGCTTCGCGCTCGAACCAATTGGCGGCGCTCCACACCCCCATTACCGAGGGCATGACGGGAAAATCGTCGTCCGCGCAGAACACCCGCACGCGCAGGCGCTGGTTCAGGCTGACCGACAGCAGATGCGACACCACCGCATAGCGCGGCCCTTCCCAGCGGCCATCGCCGTACGTGGAGCAATCCACCCCGCACAGATCGATCAACTGCTCAAACTGGCAGCCGGGCGCATCGCGCAGGGCTTGCATGACCGCCAGGTAGTCGCCAGGCGACACCGTGAGCGTGACTTCGCCCCGTGAAACGCTCAGGTGCTGCGCCTTGTCGCCCAGCACGGCAGCCACGGTGTCCTTGAGCGCCTCAGGCGCAATGGAAATATCAGCCATGCTCAAACCCGCGCGATGGTGTGGGTGCGGCGCACCTTTTGCTGCAACTGGATGATGCCGTACAGCAGCGCCTCTGCCGTGGGCGGGCAGCCGGGCACGTACACATCCACGGGCACGATGCGGTCGCAGCCACGCACCACGGAATAGCTGTAGTGGTAATAGCCGCCGCCGTTGGCGCAAGAACCCATGGACAGCACCCAGCGCGGCTCGGCCATCTGGTCGTACACCTTGCGCAAGGCCGGCGCCATCTTGTTGCACAGCGTGCCGGCCACGATCATCAGGTCGGACTGGCGCGGGCTGGCGCGAAACACCTCGGCGCCAAAGCGCGCAATGTCGTAGCGCGCAGCAGCGGCATGCATCATCTCCACGGCACAGCAGGCCAGACCAAAGGTCACTGGCCACAGGGAACCGGTCTTGGCCCAGTTCACCAGCGCATCGGCACCAGTGAGCACGAAGCCCTTTTGCTGAAGCTGTTCATTCATGTGCAAGACTCCCGCGCAGGCAACCGCTTTCAGACAAGAAAGCCAGAAAGCAGCGCACGCGCATCACTCCCAATCCAGGGCGCCTTTCTTCCATTCGTAGACAAAGCCCACCACCAGAATGGTCAGAAAGATGAGCACGGCCACGAACCCGACCATGCCCACATCGCGCAGCGCCACGGCCCAGGGAAAGAGAAAGGCGATTTCCAGATCGAACAGGATGAACAGAATGGCCACGAGGTAGTAGCGCACGTCGAATTTCATGCGCGCGTCCTCAAAAGCCTCAAAGCCGCATTCGTAGGGGGAATTCTTGGCCGGGTCGGCCTTGTGGGGCTTGAGAAAGGAACCCATGCCCAGGCACAGCGCCCCAACGGCCAGGCCCAGCAGGATGAAGAGCAGGACGGGCAGATACTGGGAGAGATTCATCGTGCGCTTGCCGTATCGTTTGCCAAGGCAGCGCACTAAAAAAGGGTCTTGTGAACGACCCTTGCGCGCCTTGCGTTTTCTCGTCTGTTTTTGGTGCCGTCGGCGAGACTCGAACTCGCACAGCTTTCGCCACTACCCCCTCAAGATAGCGTGTCTACCAATTTCACCACGACGGCAATCGTGTCTTGCTCCGCCCTTTCAGGCGAAGCTGGAAGTTTACTCTGAAAACCGCCCGGCTCAGCAGGGGTAGGAGCGGTTTTTTTGCGTTGCCTTCAGGGCGCGCGTTGGCTCTTTTACTGCGCAGGGATCTGCGCAGCGCCCGTGGCGGATGCAGCGGATGCAGCGGGCGCGGCGCTGGCGGCACCGGTCACGGCCGATGCGGCGCTGCCGCCCGTGGGAATGGCTGCGGCCGCGTCGGCAGGCTGGGCTGCGGATGCGGCGCTGGCCGCAGGCGCGGCAGCGGCGGCACGATCGAGCACGCTGCCGCTTTCAGGCGCGGTGCGGATGCTGAAGCCAAAGTAAGCCAGCGCCAGCGTGCTGGCCAAAAACACCGTGGCCAGCACTGCCGTGGTGCGCGAGAGGAAGTTGGCGCTGCCGCTGGCGCCAAACAGGCTGCCCGAGGCGCCGCTGCCAAAAGCCGCGCCCATGTCGGCGCCCTTGCCGTGCTGCATCAGGATCAGCCCGATCATGGCCAGCGCCGACAGGATTTGCAGCACCAGCACCAGGTTGAGGATGACGTTCATTCGTTTACTCCAAAATCAATAGCATCTTATGCCCGCCAATCAAGTGGCAGAGGCAATAATCTTCAAGAAGTCCGGGGCCTTGAGCGAGGCGCCGCCGATCAGGCCGCCGTCGATGTCGGGCTGGGCCAGCAGTTCGGCGGCGTTGGCTGCGTTCATGCTGCCGCCGTAGAGGATGCGCACGCGGTCGGCGTGCTCGGTGGCGGCTTTGAGCTGGGCGCGCAGCACGGCGTGCACGGCCTGGGCCTGCTCGGGAGTGGCGGTTTTGCCGGTGCCGATGGCCCACACGGGTTCGTAGGCAACCACGATTTCGCTGATGCAGTGGCCGTTGAGGTGCACCACGGCCGAGAGCTGGCGCCGGACGATGAAGTCGGTCATGCCCTCTTCGCGCTCGCGCAGGGTTTCGCCCACGCAGACGATGGGCGTGATGCCCGCAGCCAGCGCGCGCTGCACCTTGATGGCCACGTGCACGTCGGTTTCGGCCTGGTGCTGGCGGCGCTCGCTGTGGCCGCACAGCACGTAGCGCACGCCAAAGTCGCGCAGCATGGTGGCCGACACGTCGCCGGTGAAGGCGCCGTTGTCGTGCTGCGAGACGTTTTGCGCGCCCAGCACGATGGTGTCCTGCCCGGCCAGCAAGGCCTGTACCTGGCCCAGGTAGGCATTGGGCGGGCACACGGCCACGTCGCACGCGGGCTGGCCAATGCCTTCGCGCAGGGCGCGCACCAGGGCTTCGTTGTCGGCCAGGCTGCCGTTCATCTTCCAGTTGCCAGCGATCAGTTTTCTTTTGCTCATGTCAATGGCTCCACCGCACCGCGCCCGCAGCGGGCGCCAGGCGGCTTACACAAAGGGTTGGTCTGCCTTGCACGTTTTCCTCATCACACACCCGCCTTTTCCCCTGCTCACCAGGTCAGCACGATCTTGCCGATGTGCTGGCCGCTTTGCATCAGCGCGTGCGCGCAGGCGGCGCCGCTGGGCAGGCCTTCGCGCGGGGCGGTGGCGTCCAGCACGGTGTGGATCACGGGTTGGACCACGCCGCTTTCCAGCCAGGGCCAGACGCGGCTTTGCAGCGCCTGGGCAATGGCGCCTTTGAAGGCCACGGGACGCGGGCGCAGCGTGCTGCCGGTGATGTGCAGGCGGCGGCGCAGCACCAGGCCCGCGTTGAACTCGGCCTGCGTGCCGCCTTGCACGGCGATGATGACCAGGCGCCCGTCTTCGGCCAGGCATTCCACCTCGCGCTTGACGTAGCTGCCCGCCACCATGTCCAGGATCACGTCCACGCCCCGGCCATCGGTCAGGCGCCGGGCTTCTTCGGCAAAGTCCTGCGTCTTGTAGTTGATGGCGTGGTCTGCGCCCAGCGTCAGGCAGGCGGCGCATTTGTCGTCGCTGCCTGCGGTGACGATGACGGTGGCGCCCGCCGCCTTGGCCAGCTGGATGGCGGTGACGCCGATGCCGCTGGTGCCGCCTTGCACGAGCAGGGTTTCACCCGCGGCCAGGCGGCCCCGGTCGAACACGTTGCTCCAGACGGTGAAGAAGGTTTCGGGCAGCGAGGCGGCTTGCACGTCGCTCAAGCCCTGGGGCACGGGCAGGCACTGGGCCACGGGGGCCACGCAGTACTGGGCGTAGCCGCCGCCAGCCACCAGGGCGCACACGCGCTGGCCCACGGCCAGGCCCGCAGCGGCCAGCGCGGCAGCGTCGCCGCTGACGATGGTGCCCGCCACTTCCAGCCCCGGCAGGTCAGACGCGCCGGGGGGCACGGGGTAATGGCCGGTGCGTTGCAGCACGTCAGGCCGGTTGACGCCCGAGGCGGCCACGCGGATCAGCACCTCACCCGCCCCCGCCACGGGCACCGGGCGCACGGCGGGCACCAGCACCTCGGGGGCGCCGTGCTCGCGGATCTCGATGCAGTGCATGTTCATGGGGACAGGATCAGTGGTCAAAATGGCCATTTGCGCGCGTCCAGAGCGTGGCAGCAGCTATCAAATTTGCAGCAAATTAATACAATGGCTCCTGCCCATCCTGGGGCTGCTGGACAGACGGCTGCTCGGCGGGCTCGGCACGGGGGGCGCGCTCACCGCGCTCTTCGCGCTCGGCGCGCGGGGCACGTTCACCGCGCGGAGGGCGCTCGCCGCGCGGCTCACGGGGTTCGCGTGGCTCACGTGGTTCACGGGGTTCACGCGCCGGGCGCTCGTCAAAGCCGTCTTCGCGTGCGGGACGCTCCAGCAGGGCTTTCATCGACAGCTTGATGCGGCCCTTGTCGTCGGTTTCCAGCACTTTCACGCGCACCACCTGGCCTTCTTGCAGGTAGTCGCTGACTTTTTCCACGCGCTCGTGGGCGATCTGGCTGATGTGCAGCAGGCCGTCCTTGCCGGGCAGGATGTTGATGAGGGCGCCAAAGTCCAGCAGCTTGGTCACGGGGCCTTCGTAGATGTGGCCCACCTCCGCCTCGGCGGTGATGGCTTCGATGCGGCGCTTGGCCTCGTCGGCGCGGGCCGCGTCGGTGCTGGCGATGGTGATGGTGCCGTCTTCGGCAATGTCGATGGTGCAGCCGGTTTCTTCGGTCAGCTGGCGAATGGTGGCACCGCCCTTGCCGATCACGTCGCGGATTTTTTCCGGGTTGATCTTCATGGTGTAGAGCTTGGGCGCGTAGCTGCTGATTTCGGCCTTGGCCTCGCCCATGGCTTCTTGCATCTTGCCCAGGATGTGCATGCGCGCTTCCTTGGCCTGGGCCAGCGCCACTTGCATGATTTCCTTGGTGATGCCCTGGATCTTGATGTCCATTTGCAAGGCGGTGATGCCGTTGGTGGTGCCGGCCACCTTGAAGTCCATGTCGCCCAGGTGGTCTTCGTCACCCAGGATGTCGGTCAGCACGGCAAAGCGGTTGCCTTCCTTGATCAGGCCCATGGCAATGCCGGCCACGTGCGCCTTCATGGGCACGCCGGCGTCCATCAGGCTCAGGCAGCCGCCGCAGACAGAGGCCATGGAGCTGGAGCCGTTGGATTCGGTGATTTCGCTGACCACGCGGATGGTGTAGGGAAACTCGTCCTTGCCCGGCAGCAGCGGCACCAGGGCGCGCTTGGCCAGACGGCCGTGGCCGATTTCGCGGCGCTTGGTGCTGCCCATGCGGCCGGCTTCGCCGGTGGCAAAGGGCGGCATGTTGTAGTGAAACAGGAAGCGGTCTTCAAACTCGCCAGCCAGCGCGTCGATGCGCTGCGCGTCGCGCTCGGTGCCCAGGGTGGTGACCACCAGCGCCTGCGTTTCGCCACGCGTGAACAGGGCCGAGCCGTGGGTGCGCGGCAGCACGCTGTTGCGGATTTCAATGGGGCGCACGGTGCGCGTGTCGCGCCCGTCAATGCGCGGCTCGCCGGCCAGAATCTGGCCGCGCACGATGGCCGCTTCCAGCTCAAACAGTTGGTTGTCCAGCTTCACCTCGTCAAACTCGGCGCCCTCGGCTGCCAGGGCTTCTTTCACGGCGGCGTAGGCCTGGCGCACGGCCTGGGTGCGGGCCTGCTTGCTGCGGATTTGATAGGCCTCGCGCAGCTTGGGCTCGGCATGGGCGGCCACCTTGGCGTTGAAGGCTTCGTCCTTGGCCTCGGGCACCCAGGTGCCGTCTTCGGCCCACAGGGGTTTGCCTGCCTCGCGCACCAGCTCGTGAATGGCTTCGATGGCGATCTTGCCCTGCTCATGGCCGAACACCACAGCGCCCAGCATCACGTCTTCGCTGAGCTGGTTGGCTTCGGATTCCACCATCAGCACGGCGGCCTCGGTGCCGGCCACCACCAGGTCAAGCTGGCTGTTCTTGCGCGCCGTGGGGCCGGGGTTGAGCACATATTCGCCATTGACGTAGCCCACGCGCGCCGCGCCAATGGGGCCGTTGAAGGGCACGCCGCTGATGGACAGGGCCGCGCTCACGCCAATCATGGCGGCAATGTCGGCATCCACCTCGGGGTTCAGTGACAGCGTGTGGATGACCACGTGCACTTCGTTGAAAAAGCCTTCGGGAAACAGCGGGCGGATGGGCCGGTCGATCAGGCGGGAAGTCAGCGTTTCCAGCTCGCTGGGCTTGGCCTCGCGCTTGAAGAAGCTGCCGGGAATCTTGCCTGCGGCGTAGGTTTTCTCGATGTAGTCCACCGTCAGGGGAAAGAAGTCCTGCCCTGGCTTGGGCGTCTTGCTGGCGGCCACGGTGGCCAGCACCACGGTGCCGTCGATGTTGACCAGCACGGCGCCGGTGGCCTGGCGGGCAATTTCGCCCGTTTCCATGACGACGGTCTTGTCGCCCCACTGGAAGGTTTTGGTGACTTTGTTGAAAAGGCTCATGTTTGCTCCTTGATTAATAGCTGATAGCGCTTGATAGACAAGCGCTGGAGCCGGATTTCAGTCAGAACACGATGCCATTCCAGCAGCGCGCGCCCCAAGCGCCGCGCTGGTGGAATGACACAGCTTCGCTCTGCGCCATCCGCCCCTTTGGGTTGAAAAAAGACAAAAACGCCTGAAGCCTTGTGCGGCATCAGGCGTTTTGGCGTGCATGGGCGCTTACTTGCGCAGGCCCAGTTTCTGGATCAGGGCCACGTAGCGGTCGGCGTCCTTGGCCTTGAGGTAGTCCAGCAGCTTGCGGCGGCGGCTGACCATGCGCAGCAGGCCGCGGCGGCCGTGGTGGTCTTTGGCGTGCTGCTTGAAGTGGGGGGTCAGCTCGTTGATGCGGGCCGTGAGGATGGCCACTTGCACCTCGGGGCTGCCGGTGTCATTGGCGGCGCGGGCGTTGTCCTTGACCACGGCGGCCTTGTTCTCTTTGGAGATCATGCGAAAAATTACCTTCGTTCCAAATGGTTTGACTTGCGTGGCGCGCCGGAACTGCACGCCACGTGCAAAAAGCGTGAGGTTTCACGCCACGTGCGTTTTGCGAAATGCAAAACCGGCGGATTTTAGCGCAAGTGCCTTCAGGCGTCACACCCCGGGCGAACGCGGCCGCATGTGGGACTGGCGCCTGGCCGTGGGCAGCATGGCGTCGGCACGTGCCTGGCCTAGCAGGGCCTGCGCGCGTGGCGGGCCGCCTCGCCGGCCCCCAGGCGGTGGGCCAGGGGGCGGGCCATCGCCAGGCACGGGCGGGCGGTCCACCACGGGGTTGGCCGCCGGGTCGGCCACCAGGGTCAACGCCGCCACGTAGCGGCCTTCGCCCTCGCGCACCGTGCCCACCACGGTGTTGCCCGCTTCAATGGCAATGCCGTCGGTGCTGTTGAGCGTGTCGCGCACGCTGGCACGGCGATAGTCGGGCAGTTGGGTGTAGAGGTATTCGCTCAGCGCGTCTGGCAGAAAAAACTGCGAGGTCAGCACGGCGCGGCTGCCGTTGAGCACCTTCAAGTGAATATGCGTGGTGCGGCCCGGGTACCAGCCAGGGTAGATGGTGTCGAACACCACCAGCCCCGCGTCGTCGGCCATTTGCGTGCCACGCAAAAAAGTCTGTCCCTTGGCGGAGGTCTGGCGGTCATCGCCCTGCCCTGCATAGCCCGAGTAAATGCCCTGCGCGTCGCAGTGCCACACGTCCACCCGCGCGCCACGCCAGGGGCCAGGCCCAAGCCAGCTTCGGCCACCAGGCGCTTGGCCAGGTGCAGCGAATCGCCCTGCCCGGCCACGCGCAAGAAGGCGTACATGCCACCCGGCGCGGCGCTGGCTTGCACGCCGGGCACGGCTTGCAGCAGAGGCACCAGGGTGTCGCGGCAGTGGCGCAGATGGGCCACGATGCGCGGGGTGACGGCATCGGTCATTTGCAGCGCCACGCAGGCCGCGCGCTGCACGAACACGGGCGCGCAGGAGGTGTTGAACTCCAGCAGCTTGCCCACCTGCGGGGTCATGGCCGGGGGCATGACAAGGTAGCCCAGGCGCCAGCCGGTCATCAAGAACGCCTTGGAAAAACTTTGCACCACCACCAGCCGGTCATCAGGTGCGGCCTGATCCAGAAAGCTGGGCGCCGCGCCGCTGGCGGTGTCGTCCAGGTAGTACAGACGCTCGTACACCTCATCGGCCAGCACCCAGGTGCCAGTTGCGCGACAGCGGGCCAGGATGGCAGCCTGCTCGCTGGCCGTCAGTGTCCATCCCGTGGGGTTGTTGGGCGAGTTGAGCACCAGCATGCGCGTGCGCGGGGTGATGGCGGCCAGCAGTGCATCCAGGTCCAACCGCCAGGCGCCTTGGGCATCGGGCCGCAGAGGCACGCAGCGCAGGTGCGCGCCCAGGATGCGCGGCTGCGCAGTAAGGTTAGGCCATACGGGGGTGACGGCCACCACTTCATCGCCCGCATCCAGCAGCGCCTGCATGGCCACGATGAGGGCGTTGACACCGCCAGAGGTGACTGCCAGGCGGTCTTCGCCCAGCGGGCCGTGCAAGGCGCTGGTGTAGGCGGCAATGGCCGCGCGCAGCTCGGGCAGGCCCAGGTTGTGCGCGTAAAAGGTTTCACCCGCTTGCAGCGAGGCAATGCCCGCCTCGCGGATGGCGGCGGGCGTGACCTCGTCACTCTCGCCAAACCAGAAGGCCAGCACGTCGGCGCGGCCCATGCCCGCGTTGGCCACTTCACGGATCTTGGAAGCTTCGAGGTTGATGACGGCTTGACGCATGATGGCAGCAGCTTTTGTAATGACAGACAGCCGCAAGCATGGCACAAGCCGCGCTTGCCTGCGCCGCCCCCTTTCCCCCTCAAAAAACCACTCCGAAAGCCCGCCATGTCCCAGCCTTTGCCTTCACGCCTGTCCTGGCGCCTGCTGCCTGCCGCGCTGGGTCTGCTGGCCCTGGTTTTGACCACTTTTGACGCCAGCGCCCAAAGCACCCAGCGCCGCACCCGCGCCAAAAAGCCGCCCGCCCCCAAGGTGACGTATGCCGACGGGCAAACCCCCGAGCAGCGCCAGCGCAGCGAAGAGCGCCGCCTGCGCCGCGAATGCCAGGGGCGGCCCGATGCAGGTGCATGCCGGGGTTTTACCCGATGATATGTTTTTGATAGCTGCTTGCGCTTATCAATCAAGCGCAAATGGCGTTTTTGATGCATAAAAAGCGCCAGGCTCCGTGGCCTGATGCTTTCACGCGGGCAGCGTATTCAACCCCGCAAATCAGCCCAGCCGCACGGGCACGAAGATCTGCTCGCCCTGGCGCTGCACCAGCAGGGCCACAGACTTGTCCGCCTTGTCCACCACGGCACGCATCTGATCGATGTCTTTCACCGGCTGGCCGTTGACGGCCACGATCACGTCGCCCGGCTGTACCCCCGCGCGGGCGGCGGCGCCGCTGGCTTGCGCCACCACCAGGCCGCCAGGCACCTTGGCTGCGCGCTGCTCATCGGGTTGCAGCGGGCGCAGGGCCAGGCCCAGCTTGCCTTGCGGCGCGCCGCTGCGGGCATCGGCATCGGCCACGGTGGCCGCCTGGGCCTTGGCGCCGCCCAGCTCTGCCGTCAGCTGATCTGGCTTGCCCTGGCGCCAGATGTCCAGCCGCACGCGCTCGCCCGGCTTGGCCATGCTGATGCGCGCGGGCAAGTCGCCCGAGGCCACGATGGCCTGCCCGTCTACGCGCAGGATCACATCGCCGGCCTTCAGCCCCGCCTTGTCCGCCGGGCCGCCCGCCTCCACGCTGGCCACCAGCGCGCCCTCGGGCCGGGGTAGCTGGAAGGAGTCGGCAAAGGCCTGGTTCACCTCCTGCACCGTCACGCCCAGGCGCGCATGTTCCACCTTGCCGTGGGCCACCAGCTGGTCCTTGATGTGCGTGGCCAGCTCGATCGGAATGGCAAAAGACACGCCCTGGTAGCCGCCGGAGCGGCTGTAGATCTGCGAGTTGATGCCCACCACCTCGCCGCGCGCATTCAGCAGCGGGCCGCCGGAGTTGCCGGGGTTCACGGCCACATCGGTCTGGATGAAGGGCACGCTGCTGTCGTCCGGCAGCGAGCGGCCCTTGGCGCTCACCACCCCGGCCGTCACCGTGCTTTCAAAGCCGAAGGGCGAGCCAATGGCCAGCACCCATTCGCCCGGCTGCATGGCTTGGCTGCTGCCCAGCGGCACGGTGGGCAGGCCGCTGGCTTCGATCTTGAGCACGGCCACGTCGGTCTTGTCGTCGCGGCCCAGCACCTTGGCCTGAAACTCGCGCCGGTCAGGCAGTTTGACCTGCACCTGCTGCGCACCGCGCACCACGTGGGCGTTGGTCAGGATCAGGCCATCGGCGCTGATGATGAAGCCCGAGCCCTGCCCGCGCGCGGGCTGCGCCGGGCCGCCGCGCAGGCCAGGCCCCTGGCCCCACATGCCGGGTGGCAGGCCAAAGCGGCGCATGAACTCTTCCATGCGCGCATCGGGCGCGCCGCCGTCTGGCTCGGCACCGTCGTCCTCGCTGTCCGCCACCTGGCGCGTGCCGCTGGTGCTGATGTTGACCACCGCCGGGCCCACCTTGGCCGCAATCGCGGCAAAGCCCGGCAGCGCCACGCCCGGCGCAGCCGCCTGTGCAGGCGCTGGCGCAGACACGGCAGCCGGAACCTGCGCGTAAACGGGCGACGGCCAGCGGCTCACCGCCGCCGCGCCCGCCCCGCCCAACACGCCAGCGGCCAGCAGGGCGGCAACCAGCTTGGTGGAGGTCATCTTGATCGTCGTTGTACGCATCGCTCACATTCCTTTCCTTGTGCATCACCGCCACACGGTCAAAAGGTCAAGGGCGGTATGCGGGGGAATGTGAAGCCGAAAACTTAGGCGAGGCTTAGGATCTGCGTCCCTGCATGTACTCGGGAAAGCCCAGTGGCAGACTTGTAGCAAGCGTCCCAGGCTTTTTTGCGACAGTCTCGTGAAAACCGCCTCACAGCGCCCTCCCCGCCGGGCTTAGCGGGTCACAAAACGCCATAATCGGCCACCTTCTTTACAAAGAAGATGCAAAGTTTGCTGATGGGCTTATGTCATCCGCACAGCCCACGCACAGCCCATCGCCCCCACACTTACCCGGTCACGTTTACGGAGGTTCGTCATGCTGTCTCTCACCCCACACCTGCGCCCGGCCATGGCCGGCGCCGCCTTGCTGCTGCTGGGCGGGCTGGCGCAAGCGCAGCAGGTCGCCATTGATTTGCAAACCGCCGGGCTTGCCGCCACCGCCGGGGGCACCCTGGCCAACGGCGTGACCTGGGACGTGAACGCAGGCGGCGGCTGGGTGGCCAACGCCGCAGGCGGCTACTACCAGTACCGCCCCTCCGCCGACGGCGTGCAAACCTTCACCTTCAGCATCCCGGTCGATCTGGAATTTGGCGTGACCGATTTGCAAAACGCGAACGAAGGTGTCACCCTGCCTGCGGGCACCAGCTGCACCGTGCCGGCCACCGCCACGGGCATCACCTGGAACCCGGCCACCTTCACCCTGCAAAACGGCAACACCGGCAACACCAACGGCAGCAACCACGTGTTTGCCTGCACGCTCAATGGCGTCACCACCCTGACGCTGGATGGCAATGGCATGAACCCCGGTGTGCGGCGCGGCCTGAACTACCTGCGCGTGACCCCCACCGCCGCCACCATGACCCCGACCTTCGGCAACGTGCCGGGCAACCTGGCCACCGGCGCCACAGCCACGGGCGTGACGCTGACCTGCACCAACACTGGCCCAGGCACGGCCACCAACGCCAGCTGCGCGCCCACCGCCACGGCTGGCGGCACCATCTCCAACCTGAGCTGCACGCCTGCATCGCCCGCCGCCACGCTGACCAGCGGCAGCAGCATCGTCTGCACGTTTGACGTCTCTGCCACCGCCGCAGCAGGCGGCAATGTGGCGCTGGAAGGCACCACCGCCGCCAACAATGCCCCTGCCGTGGCTCCGGCCACGGCCAGCATTCCCGTGGCCACCGCCGCAGCCGCCAATGTGCAAGCCGTGCCCACGCTGCACTTCTGGGGTCTGCTGCTGATGAGCGCCCTGCTGGGCCTGGGCGGCGCCATCGGCAAACGCCACCGCGGCTAAACCCAGCCGCCGCTGGCGTGCCCCTCGTCAGGCACGTCAGCACTGCGCCTGCGCCACACGCCGCGCAAGGGACTTGGCCCCTTGCGCGGCGTGCGGCGCAGGCGCTTTTTTCTGGATTGATGCATCATGTGCCCTTGTCATGAACACCGCCCAGATTGAACGCTTTTTCGCCACCTTGCGGGCGGCCAATCCGTTGCCCGCCAGCGAGCTGGAATACACCAGCGTCTTTGAGCTGCTGGTGGCCGTGCTACTGTCGGCCCAGGCCACCGATGCGGGGGTCAACAAAGCCACGCGGCGCTTGTTTCCAGTGGCCAACACGCCGCAAAAAATTCTGGACCTGGGCCAAGACGGCCTGGAAAACCATATCAAGACCATTGGCCTGTACCGCAGCAAGGCCAAGCACCTGATGCAGACCTGCCAGATCCTGATAGCGCAGCACGGCGGCCAGGTGCCGCGCACGCGCCAGGCGCTGCAAGCCCTGCCCGGCGTGGGCCGCAAGACGGCCAACGTGGTGCTGAACGTGGCCTTTGGCGAGCCGACGATGGCGGTGGACACGCACATCTTCCGCGTGGCCAACCGCACCGGCCTCGCGCCAGGCAAGACGCCGCTGGAGGTGGAGATGAAGCTGCTCAAGCGCGTGCCCGCCGTCTACATGACGCATGCGCACCACTGGCTGATTCTGCTGGGCCGCTATGTGTGCCAGGCGCGCAAGCCGCGCTGCTGGGAATGCGCGGTGGCCGATGGCTGCAGCTTCAAGCCCAAGACGGCTGCGCCCGCCGCCAGGTCATGAAAGAGCCTGTGCCCGGGCCGCAAAGCCGCTGCCCAGGGCGATCGCCAAAAAACTTGATGCGGGCCGTGCCGCCGCTTGAGGGGTGTTCGCCTCTTTCGCCATGCCCGCGCGGGCGGGCACGACGGTTGAAAACGCCCGCACCCGCCCTGTCAGAGACTGCCTGCGGCATGAATGACATCAAGCAAAAAGGCCATTTGCGCGCGTCCCTATTCAAAGTTAGCTATATTTTATATAGCGAATCACTTTAACCTGGCGTTCGCAGCCTCTTGCGTGGCTGCGGGCCATGCCAGACAAAACAGGCAAAAAAAAAGTGGCTGGGGAGCCACTTTGCATCACACCACGCCTTGCGCCAGCATGGCATCGGCCAGCTTGACGAAGCCGGCGATGTTGGCGCCCGTGACGTAGTTGATGCTGCCGTCCTTGCGCTCGCCGTGGCGCACGCAGTTGTGGTGGATGTCGCGCATGATGTCGTGCAGGCGCGCGTCCACTTCGCCGTGGCTCCAGTTCAGGCGGATGGCGTTCTGGCTCATCTCCAGGCCCGAGGTGGCCACGCCACCGGCGTTGCTGGCCTTGCCGGGGGCGTACAGCGTGCCGGCGTGCAAAAACACATCCACCGCCTCCAGCGTGCTGGGCATGTTGGCGCCTTCGGCCACGCACTTGACGCCGTTGGCCACCAGGGTCTTGGCGTCTTGCTCGTCCAGCTCGTTTTGCGTGGCGCAGGGCAGCGCAATGTCGGCCGGCACGTGCCAGGGGCGCTTGCCGGCTTCAAAGCGCATCTTGTGTTCGGCGGCAAAGTCGGCCAAGCGGCCGCGCTGCACATTCTTGAAGTGCATCAGCGCCTTGATCTGCTCGTCGCTCAGGCCCGCCTCGTGCACCAGGGTGCCGCCGGAGTCGGACAGGGTGATGACCTTGGCGCCCAGCTCCAGCGCCTTTTCGGCCGCGTACTGCGCCACGTTGCCGCTGCCGCTGATGGACACGCGCTGGCCTTCAAAGCCTTCGCTTTGGCGCTTGAGCATTTCTTGCGCGAAATAGACGGTGCCGTAGCCCGTGGCTTCCGGGCGCATCAGGCTGCCGCCGTAGCTCATGCCCTTGCCGGTGAACACGCAAGAGGCGTCGTTGCTGAGCTTTTTCATCATGCCGGCCATGTAGCCCACTTCGCGCGCGCCCACGCCAATGTCGCCGGCGGGCACGTCGGTGTCGGCGCCCAGGTGGCGGAACAGCTCGGCCATCAGCGCCTGGCAAAAGCGCATCACCTCGCCATCGCTCTTGCCCTTGGGGTCAAAGTCGCTGCCGCCCTTGCCGCCGCCCATGGGCAAGGTGGTCAGGGCGTTTTTGAAGCATTGTTCAAAGGCCAGGAATTTCAGGATCGACAGGTTGACGCTGGGGTGAAAGCGCATGCCGCCCTTGTAGGGGCCAATGGCCTTGCTGTGCTGGATGCGAAAGGCCCGGTTGACCTGGGTCTGGCCCTTGTCGTCCACCCAGGCCACGCGGAACTGGATCACGCGGTCGGGCTCGACCAGGCGCTCCAGCAAGGCGTGTTCGTGGTACTGGGGGTTTTTCTCAAGAAAAGGCCACAGGCTGGCCATGACTTCGCGCACGGCTTGCAAAAACTCAGGCTGCTGCGGATCGCGCTGCGCCACGGTGCGCAGAAAGTCTTCCAGGGATGGCAGGGGCAAGATGGTTCTCCTCATAGCGACAAAAAACGGCGCGCCGCGCCTAACCCTCAATGATGCACCATGCCCGCCCACGCCAGTGCACCAACGTGGGGATGATGCAGAGAT
This sequence comes from Pseudomonadota bacterium, assembly GCA_030535425.1. Classification (GTDB taxonomy): domain Bacteria; phylum Pseudomonadota; class Gammaproteobacteria; order Burkholderiales; family Burkholderiaceae_C; genus Ottowia. Next base: position 17,280 of record JAUNHQ010000066.1, read on the forward strand.
TTTTTTGACTTCACGCAGAGCCCTGCGCCAACCAGTCGCAGATCTTTGGCTTCATTCTGGTGCCTGCGCGCGCCAGCGCGCCCAGCCTCTGGCGCGCAGCTCGCACGCTGGGCAATGCCCGCACCCATGGCCCCAGTCGTGGCGCTGGCCGCGCTCGCCCAGGTAGCAGGTGTGGGTGTGCTCGGCAATCAGCTCGACCAGCGCATCACCGCCGCCTGCCGCATCGGCCTGCTGGCCCAGATCGTGCGCGAGCTGCCAAGTGGCTGCCTTGTCGATCCACATCAGCGGGGTGTCGATGAGAAAGCGGCGCTCCAGCCCCAGGTTCAGGGCCAATTGCATGGCTTTCATGGTGTCGTCGCGGCAATCGGGATAGCCGGAAAAATCCGCCTCGCACACGCCTGTGACGATGACTTGCAGCCCACGCCGCCAGGCCAGTGCGGCCGCCAAGGTCAGAAACAGCAGGTTGCGCCCGGGCACGAAGGTGTTGGGCAGACCATCGGCCTGCATCTGGATGGCCGTTTCACGCGTGAGCGCGGTTTCGCTCAACTGCCCCAGCACGCCTGCGTCCAGCATGTGGTCATCACCCAGCCGCCCGGCCCAGGACGCAAAGCGCGAGCTCAACTCGCGCAGCACCACTTGGCGCTGGGCCAGCTCGACCCGGTGGCGCTGGCCGTAGTCAAAACCCACGGTTTCCACATGCCCGTAGCGCGACAGCGCATGGGCCAGGCAAGTAGCGGAGTCCTGCCCGCCGGAAAACAAAACGAGTGCAGAGGTGTGCATAGACCATCGCCAGGCGCCGCCTGATGGCTGCCAGGGAAAAGGCAAGACAAATAAAAAAGGGCTTAGCCGCATCGGCTAAGCCCTTGGAATAAGTGGTAGGTCGTGCAGGATTCGAACCTGCGACCAACGGATTAAAAGTCCGCTGCTCTACCAACTGAGCTAACGACCCAC
>JAUNHQ010000067.1:0-6265 GCA_030535425.1 Pseudomonadota bacterium
CCGTCGGCGCCCGCGCTCATCGAGTACATCGAGAGCGGATTTGTGCAGACCTTCCTTAGGTCGGGCATGCAGGCAATGTGCGTATGCCGCACAATGCGCTCATGGACAACGACGCATGGCTGGATCAGGTGGCATGGGACGCGCAGGGGCTGGTGCCCGTGATTGCGCAAGAGCAGGGCACGGGCGATGTGCTGATGTTTGCGTGGATGAACCGCGAGGCGCTGGCGGCCACGGCCAGGCTGGGCCGGGCCGTGTATTACAGCCGCTCGCGCCGCCGCCTGTGGCACAAGGGCGAGGAGTCGGGCCATGTGCAGCAGGTGCACGAAATCCGGCTGGACTGCGACAGCGACGTGGTGCTGCTCAAAGTCACGCAGCTGGGCCACGAGCCGGGCATTGCCTGCCACACCGGGCGCCACAGCTGTTTTTACAGCGTGCTGAAAGACGGCGCGTGGCAAAGCGTCGATCCGGTCTTGAAAGATCCGGCCAGCATCTACACCTGATAAGCCATGCCTCACGTTTTGACCGACGACACCCTGGCGCGCCTGGCCGCCGTGATTGAAAGCCGCAAGCCCGCCGCAGGGGGCGACCCGGAGCAAAGCTACGTCGCCCGCCTGCTGCACAAAGGCCCGGACGCGTTTTTGAAAAAAATCGGCGAAGAAGCCTGTGAAGTGGTGATGGCCGCCAAAGATGCCGAGCACGGCGGCAGGCGCGAAAAAATCGTGGCCGAAATGGCCGACCTGTGGTTTCACGGCATGGTGGCGCTGGCGCACTACGGCCTGAAGCCGCAGGATGTGCTGGCGGAACTGGCGCGGCGCGAAGGACTCAGTGGCCTGGAAGAAAAAGCCTTGCGCAAGGCGCGCGAGCGCGAAACCCAAGAAAGCGGCTCAGCCAGCGCCCCGCACAAGTCGCCTGCCTCTTGACCCCCCTTTTTTGAGCGAAAGGAGCACTGCCCATGCGCAACAACGACATCGTGGACGTGGAGCCCAACGGCGCCCGCAGCGTGGCCCGCCAGGCCGATGAATCGCTCCGTGCCTGGGGCTGGGTCAGTTACATCCTGCACCTGATCGTGGCCGTGGCGGCCGTGGTGCCTGGCGCGCAAGTCAGCGTGGTGCTGCTCGTCATCGCCCTGGTGATGGACTTGGTGAAAAAAGACGATGCCGCAGGCACTTGGCAGGAAAGCCACTTTTCCTGGCGCATCCGCTCCGTGCTGTGGGCCGGGGTGCTGTATGTGGTCACGTTTCCGTTCTTTCTGCTGGGGCTGTTCTTGTTCAACCCGGCCTGGGTCGTTATCTCCATTTGGTTCCTCTACCGCATCGTCAAAGGCATGGTGGCCATGAACAAGGGGCGCGCCATTGGCCACTGACAGCAAACCCGACAGCAAAGCCGCCAAGCGCCGCACCCACGTGCGCGCCCAGCCGGGCAAGTGCCGCGAGGTGCCGGCGGATGCGCAAAAACGCATCAACCTGGCGCTGCAAGGCGGCGGCTCGCACGGCGCCTTTACCTGGGGCGTGCTCGATGCGCTGCTGGAAGACGGGCGCCTGGCGTTCGAAGGGGTTTCAGGCACCAGCGCCGGGGCCATGAACGCCGTGGTGCTGGCCCACGGGCTGGCGCGGGCGCAGGCCGATGGCTTGCAAGGCGCCGCCGCGCGGCAGGCCGCGCGCGATGCGCTGGCGCGGTTTTGGGGCAGCGTGGGCACCATGGGCACGCTGGTGGGCGGCATGATTTTGCCGCCTGGCGCCAAGTCCTTCATGAGCCTGGTGGGCAAGATGTTTTCGCCCGCCCAAACCAACCCCCTGGGCTTGAACCCCTTGCTGGCCTTGCTCAAGCGCGAGGTGGACTTCGACCTGCTGCGCCAGTACCCGGACACGCGCGTGTTCGTGTGCGCCACCAACGTCAACACGGGCCGGGGCGCCATTTTTTCCGGCGCGCGCCTGTCGGCCGATGCGGTCATGGCCTCGGCCTGCCTGCCCATGCTGTTTCAAACCGTCGTCATCGACGGCCAGCCCTATTGGGACGGCGGCTACTCGGGCAACCCCGCCATTTACCCGCTGATTTACGACACCCAAAGCAGCGACGTGCTGCTGGTGCAGATCAACCCGGTGGAAGCGGCTTTTGACACCAGCGCCAGCGCACAGGAAATCATGGAGCGCATGAACGAAATCACGTTCAACAGCTCGCTGTTGGCTGAAATGCGCGCCATCGCCTTCGTACGCCGCCTGCTGGACGACAACAAGCTCGACCCCAAGCGCTACAAGCGCGTGCTGCTGCACCGCATTGACGGCGGCAGCGTGCTCAGCGGCTTTGGCGCCAGCAGCAAGCAGCGCGCCGACACGCGCTTTTTGCAAGAGCTATTTGCCCTGGGCCGTCAGGCCGGCGCGGCCTGGCTGCGCCGCCACTGTGGCGATGTGGGCGAGCGCGACAGCGCCGAAATCGCCGACTCTGCCGACCCCATGGCAGACGAAGCGACTGATGAGGATGCTAAGCCTGCCTGACGATGTGCCTGTTTTGAACCAGAAAGCCAAACACCCATGAGTGACCACGCCCACCCCGCCGCCGACCCCAGCTGCATCTTCTGCAAGATCGTGGCGGGCCAGATTCCTTCCAAAAAGGTGTACGAAGACGAGCACGTCTACGCCTTTCACGACATCGCTCCCTGGGCGCCGGTGCACTTTCTCATCGTGCCCAAGGCGCACATTGCCTCCATGGCCCAACTCGGGCCTGAGCATGCTGCACTGATAGGACACATCATGACCTTGGCACCCAAGCTGGCCGCGCAAGAAGGCTGCAACCCCTACCCGCAAGGCGGCTTTCGCGTGGTGGTCAACACCGGCGCCGAAGGCGGGCAGGAGGTGCACCACCTGCATGTGCACGTGATGGGCGGCCCGCGCCCCTGGGCCAAGGGGTAAAAAAAGATCCCTGATCACCGGGGTGATTGCGCACCGCACGCCCTAGAATCGCTGACAACTGTTGTTGCAAACGCGCCGCTTTTGAAAGGCGCAAGGAGAAAAGCACCATGGGTACGTTTTCTATTTGGCATTGGCTGATCGTGCTGCTCATCGTCGTCATGGTTTTTGGCACCAAGAAGCTGAAAAACATGGGTTCTGACTTGGGCCAGGCCGTCAAAGGCTTCAAAGACGGCATGAAAGACGGCACTGCCGATCCGGCAGAACCACCGGCTGGCCAGGTCAGCCACAATGCCGCCGCGCCCAAAGACACCATCGACGTGCAGGCCAAGGAAAAGTCCTGAACCCCGCCTGGGTGGCCGCGCTTTGAAGAGGTGCGGCGCGTTGAGCGTTTGACCGTTTTTTCACCGCATGCTGGACCTTGGCATTTCCAAAATGGCGCTGATCGGCGTCGTGGCGCTGATCGTCATCGGCCCTGAAAAGCTGCCGCGCGTGGCCCGCACCGTGGGCACGCTGCTGGGCAAGGCGCAGCGCTACGTGGCCGACGTCAAGGCCGAGGTCAACCGGGCCATGGACCTGGACGAGCTGAAAAAAATGAAAGCCTCGGTCGAAGAAGCCGGGCGCGAAGTGGAGCAAAGCCTCCATAGCGCCAAGACCGGCTTCGAAAAAGACTGGGCCGAAGCCACGGCCGGGCTGGACAACCCGGGCCGCCTGGACAGCACGGGCACCGACGCCCCCGCAGTGCCCGCCTGGGAGCCGCCCTCGCCCGAATACCGCCGCCCGGACAAGAACTGGCGCCTCAAGCGCGGGGCCATGCCCCAGTGGTACAAGGCACGCCACGGCGTGCGCCGCCAGGTGCAGTCTGGCGCGGCGCGGGTGGCGCGCTATCGCCCGCGCCGCCCCGGCGCCTGATGGCCGGGCACCGCTGACTTGCGCCTGGCCTTTTCGACTGCTGATGCCTTCTTTGCGTCGGCGACAATCGCCGCACCCATGACCCATCCCAAGCCCGACCCCGAAGACGAACTGGCTGGCACCGAGCAGCCCTTCGTCGCCCATCTGGTGGAGCTGCGCGACCGCCTCATCAAGGCCCTGGTGGCCATTGGCGTGGTGGCCGGCGTGCTGGCGCTGTACCCCGGCCCCGGCCAGCTGTACGACCTGCTGGCCGCGCCGTTGGTGGCTACCTTGCCGCAGGGCGCCACCATGATCGCCACCTCGGTCATCTCGCCTTTCATGGTGCCGCTGAAGATTTTGCTCATGGCGGCCTTCATGATTGCGCTGCCTTACGTGCTCTACCAGGTCTGGGCCTTTGTGGCGCCGGGGCTGTATTCGCACGAAAAGAAAATGGTGCTGCCGCTGGTCATCTCCAGCACCTTGCTGTTTTTTGCCGGGGTGGCGTTTTGCTACTTTCTGGTGTTCGGCAAGGTCTTTGCCTTCATCCAGAGCTTTGCGCCGCAAAGCATCACGGCCGCGCCTGACATTGAGGCTTACCTGGGTTTCGTGCTGTCCATGTTCCTGGCCTTTGGCCTGGCGTTTGAAGTGCCCATTGCCGTGGTAGTGCTGGTGCGCATTGGCGTGGTGACGGTGGAGCAGCTGCGTGGCTTTCGCGGCTACTTCATCGTGCTGGCCTTCGTCATTGCCGCCGTGGTCACGCCGCCTGACGTGATCTCGCAGCTGGCGCTGGCCATTCCCATGTGCCTGCTGTACGAGGTGGGCATCCGCGCGGCAGGGCTGTTCGTCAAGCACACCCAGGCGCCGGAGGACGGAGAGGACGCGCAGAAAGCGGCAGGGTCTTGACGGTGTTGACCGGCCTCCTCGGGGCCGGTGCCGCCTTGTCTTGCAAGACTGCTGCCTAGGTGTTGGGCTCTTGGTGAAAAAGGCCGTTTGCGCGCTATTTATAAGGGTTTTTAGCTATATAAATAATAGCTTTTGCCGCGTGAAGGGCTTGCCGCCGTCCCTATGGCCGCCAGCTTTTGCAAGAGGCGGTGACTGTAAATGTGTTCATCCAGGCGCGGACAGCCCTCCTGGTTGGTCAACGCGGCTGCATCAAGCCCTGGTTGCGCGGCCGGGGGCGCTGGGCAGGGGTGACGTTCACGCTCAGCTGCTCGTTGCGGCGTTGCAGCACAAAGGCGGCAGGCTCGCCCGGGGGCAGGGCGGCAATGCGGGTGAGCAGCTCCGAGACGGTGTGCACGGCTTGCCCGCCCACGGCGGTGATGACGTCGCCCGGGCGGATGCCCGCTTGCGCGGCGGGGCCGCCGTTGAGCACGCCGGTGACGATCACCCCTTCTTCCGTGGGCAGGCCAAAGGTCTGCGCCAGCTCCGGCGTGAGCTCGTTGGGCTCCACCCCGATCCAGCCGCGCACCACCTGCCCGGTCTTGACGATGCTTTCCATCACCTGCCGGGCCGTGCTGACGGGAATGGCAAAGCCAATGCCCATGCTGCCGCCCGAGCGCGAGTAAATGGCGGTGTTGATGCCCATGAGGTGGCCGTTCACGTCGGTCAGCGCACCGCCGGAATTGCCGGGGTTGATGGCCGCGTCGGTCTGGATGAAGTTCTCGAACGTGTTGATGCCCAGCTGGTTGCGCCCCAGCGCGCTGACGATGCCGCTGGTCACCGTCTGGCCCACGCCAAAGGGGTTGCCAATGGCCAGCACCTGATCGCCCACGCTCAGCTGGTCGGAGTTGCCCAGGGTGATGACGGGCAGCTTGTCCAGCGTGATCTTGAGCACGGCCAGATCGCTTTCGGGGTCGGTGCCAATCACCTGGGCGCTGGTGCGGCGCGCGTCTTGCAGCACCACTTCGATGGCGTCGGCGCCCTCGATCACGTGGTTGTTGGTCAGCACGTAGCCTTCGGCGCTCATGATCACGCCCGAGCCCAGGCCGCTTTGCTGCTGCTGCATCTCTTCCTGGTTGCCAAAGAAAAAGCGAAACCACGGGTCGTTGGCCAGCGGGTGGCGCGCGGCGGTGGAGGTGTTGATGCTGACCACCGCCGGCGCGGCGGTGCGCACCGCGCCGCTCAAGCTGCCCGGCGCTGCCGCCCCGGCGGCTGTGGGCGGTGCTTGCAAGATGGAGATGGAACCCGTGCTGCCCGGCACGGCCGCCGCTGGCCGCTGCAACCACTGCGGCTTGAGCGTGGCCACGACAAAGTAAGCGGCCAGCAGCACGGTGACGGCTTGCGCGAAGGTGAGCCAAAGGCGTTTCATGGTGGTCTGAAAAAGCAGCAAAAAAGGGCAGGGCAGGGCGCGGGCATGACTTCACCGTCACCGTCTGGATGAAAGATCGCCTCTAGCGCCTCCTGGCGCAATACAACAACCTGCTCGCCTACCACCAGCCTCTCCACGCTCACCCCACGCATGCCACAGAACC
>JAUNHQ010000067.1:6275-18104 GCA_030535425.1 Pseudomonadota bacterium
CAAAAAATGGGCTGGGCCGGGCGCGGGCCTTTGTGGGCGTGGGGAATCGGCGGGGGGCTTTGGGGTGGGGTGGGCGGCGGCCCATGGCCGACAATCGACCGCATGAGTCCATCTGCCCCTGCTGTCACCTCTGCTGCCGCTCCCGCCTCAGCCCCCGCTGCCTGCACGCGCGCCGACTTGCTGGCGGCCTGCAACGCCGAGCTGCAACCCGAACGCTTCAAGGACTACGGCCCCAACGGCCTGCAAGTGGAAGGCAAACTTCGCATCAGCCGACTGGTCAGCGGCGTGACAGCCAGCCGTGCGCTGATTGACGCGGCCATTGACGCAGGCGCCGACGCCATCTTGGTGCATCACGGCCTGTTTTGGCGCGGGCAGGACGGCACCGTCACCGGCTGGATGAAAGAGCGCCTCAAGCGCCTGCTGGCGCATGACATCAACCTGCTGGCCTACCACCTGCCGCTGGACGCGCACCCCACGCTGGGCAACAACGCGCAGCTGGGCCAGCGCCTGGGGCTGGTGGCCGATGGCCGCTTTGGCGATCAGGACCTGGGCTTCATCGGCCAGCGGGCAGACGGCCAGCCTTTTGCCAGCGCCCAGGCGCTGGCCCAGCAGCTGCAACAGGTGCTGGGGCGTCCCGTGCTGTGCGTGGGGCAGCCGCAAGACGCCATCACCCGCGTGGCTTGGTGCAGCGGCGGCGCGCAAGGCTGGTTCGAAGCCGCCATCGACGCCGGGGCGCAAGCCTTCATTACCGGTGAAATCTCCGAGCCGCAGGCCCATCTGGCGCGCGAATGCGGCGTGGCCTTTTACGCCTGCGGCCACCACGCCACCGAACGCTACGGCGCCCCCGCCCTGGCCGCGCACCTGGCCCGTCAGCTGGGCTTGGCGCACCAGTTCATCGACATCGACAACCCGGCTTGAAACCTTGCCGACCCTGGAGCTGCCTGGTGCTGCCATGACCTTGCCCACCCCTTTAGCGATTGCCCTGACCATGGGCGACGCCGCCGGCATCGGCCCCGAGATTCTGGCCAAGTGCTTTCGTGACGCGCCGCAGGACATGCGCGGCTGCTTTGTGGCTGGCGACGTGGCCACGCTGCGCCGCGCCGCGGCCATCGTCTGCCAAACGTCCGATGCACCCGCCGTGAGCCTGCCCGTGGCCGTGCTGGAGCGGCCCGAGCAGGCGCTGCACACGCCCCCGCGCTGCCTGCCCGTGCTGCCCGTGGTGCAGGCGCCCGCGCAGCCCGTGCCGCTGGGGCGCGTCAGCGCCGATGCCGGGCGCATGGCTGCTGAAGCCGTGACCTGGGCCGCGCGCGCTGCCTTGCGCGGCGACGTGGCGGCCGTGGTGACCGCGCCGCTGCACAAAGAAGCCCTGGCCGCCGCCGGCCCGCCCCACGACCGCTACCCTGGCCACACCGAGCTGCTGCAAGCCGAGGCCGCCGCCCACCTGGGCCGCCCCATCAGCGAAGTGCCCGTGCGCATGATGCTGGCCAATGACGAGCTGCGCACCGTGCTGGTCAGCATCCACCTGTCGCTGCGCGAGGCCATCGACAAGGTAACGGCGAGCAACATTGCGCAAACCCTGCGAGTCACGCACCAAAGCGTTGGCGCCGCGCTACAAAAAACGCCGCGCATTGCCGTGGCGGGCCTGAACCCGCACGCGGGCGAAGGCGGGCTGTTCGGGCGAGAAGAGCTGGACATCATCGCCCCCGCCATCGCCCAGGCAAGGGCCGAGGGCATCGACGCGCACGGCCCTTTTCCCCCCGACACCGTGTTCATGCGCGCGCGCGGCTTGGCCGAATTTGACGTGGTGGTGGCCATGTACCACGACCAGGGGCTCATCCCCGTCAAATACCTGGGGGTGGAGCAGGGCGTGAACGTCACCTTGGGCCTGCCCTTTGTGCGCACCAGCTGCGACCACGGCACCGCTTTCGACATCGCCGGCACAGGCCGCGCCAGCGCCGCCAGCTTGCTGGCGGCCGTGCGCATGGCGCGCCAGATGAGGGCATGAAAAAACGCCCTTCGCACGCAGTGCGAGGGCGTTCATTGCTATTGTTTAAATAGCTTCAGGCGCGCGCTGTTTCAGCGCTTGAGGCTGTCGCGGATTTCGCGCAGCAGCTTCACTTCTTCCGGATCCTCAGGCGGCGGTGCAGGCGGCTGCTCGCGGCGCAGGCGGTTCATCTGCTTGACCATCATGAAGATGATGAAGGCCAGAATGATGAAGTTCAGCAAGATGGTGACGAAGTTGCCATAGGCAAATACCGCGCCGAGCTTTTTGGCTTCCACCAGCGGCAGGCCATAGTCTTGGCCGGCCAGCGGAATGTAGTAGCTGGAAAAATCCAGCCCACCCAGCACCTTGCCCACCAAAGGCATGATCAGATCGCCCACGATCGAATCCACGATCTTGCCGAAGGCACCGCCAATGATCACGCCCACGGCCAGATCCATGACGTTGCCCTTGACGGCAAACTCCTTGAATTCCTGCAGCATTCCCATGTGTATTTCCCTTCTCGGGTAGTTGAAAACGGCGCAAGTATTGCCAGGGCTTGTCCAAAGTCAATCCTTCCGCTCGCCGCCTGCCCGCGCAGATGCGGGCGCGTTGTTGCGCTCCGCTACAATCGCCGGTTGACCCGCGAACCCGAAATATTCCGCAAAGGACAGCCATGAGTGATGCACCGTCCAGCCATTTCACCCCTGCGCCCCTAGACAGCAGCAAGCGCACCTGGCTGATCGCTTCCAGTTGCGCTGGTGCCGCAGGCGCTGCGGCCCTGGCCGCCCCCTTCGTGGCCAGCTTCACCCCATCAGAAAAAGCCAAGGCCGCGGGCGCGGCCGTCGAGGTGGACATCAGCAGCCTTCAGCCGGGCGAGAAAACCACCGTGGAATGGCGCGGCAAGCCGGTGTGGATTCTGCGCCGCACGCCGGAGATGATGGCCTCGCTCAAAAAGACCGACGCCGAAGTGGCCGACCCGCAATCGCTGCGCACCGCCTACCCTACACCTGAATACGCCCGCAACGAAGCGCGCTCGCGCGAGGACCATCCGGAAATTCTGGTGGTCGTGGGCATTTGCACCCACCTGGGCTGCTCGCCCGTGGACAAGTTCCAGACCGGTGCGCAGCCCTCGCTGCCCGACAACTGGGAAGGCGGCTTTTTCTGCCCCTGCCACGGCTCCACGTTCGACCTGGCGGGCCGCGTGTTCAAGAACAAGCCGGCACCGGACAACCTGGAGGTGCCGCCCTACATGTTCCTGTCGGACACCACGCTGCTGATCGGCGAAGACAAGAAAGCATAAGAAGAGGCGGCCATGGCTGAATTCAAGGAAATCTCCCCCAACGCCCCTCTGGGCGCCAAGGTCACGAACTGGTTCGAAAACCGTTTTCCGACCGCGTTTGCGGAATACCGCAAGCACATGTCGGAGTACTACGCGCCCAAGAACTTCAACTTCTGGTACTTCTTCGGCTCGCTGGCCATGCTGGTGCTGGTCATCCAGATCGTCACCGGCATCTTCCTGGTCATGCACTACAAGCCCGACGCGGCCAAGGCGTTCGAGTCGGTCGAGTACATCATGCGCGACGTGCCCGGCGGCTGGTTCATCCGCTACATGCACTCCACGGGCGCTTCGGCCTTCTTCGTGGTGGTGTACCTGCACATGTTCCGCGGCCTGATGTACGGCAGCTACCGCAAGCCACGCGAGCTAGTCTGGATTTTCGGCTGCGCCATTTTCCTGGCGCTCATGGCCGAAGCCTTCATGGGCTACCTGCTGCCCTGGGGCCAGATGTCCTACTGGGGCGCGCAGGTGATCGTGAACCTGTTCTCTGCCATCCCGTTCATCGGCCCGGATCTGGCTTTGCTCATCCGTGGTGATTACGTGGTGGGCGATGCCACGCTCAACCGCTTTTTCAGCCTGCACGTCATTGCCGTGCCGCTGGTGCTGATCGGCCTGATTGCCGCGCACTTGCTGGCGCTGCACGACGTGGGCTCCAACAACCCCGACGGCATCGAGATCAAAAAAGGCCCCAAAGGCAACCGCTGGTCGCCCGATGCGCCCGCTGACGGCGTGCCTTTCCACCCCTACTACACCGTGCACGACATCATGGGTGTGGGCGTGTTCCTCATGGTGTTCTTTGCCGTGGTGTTCTTCGCGCCGGAGATGGGCGGCTACTTCCTCGAATACAACAACTTCATCCCGGCCGACCCGCTGGTCACACCCGCGCACATTGCACCGGTGTGGTACTTCACGCCGTTTTATTCGATGCTGCGCGCCACCACGGACACCATGGTGAACGTGCTGTGCGTGATCATTGCCGGCGCCGTGGTGCTGGGTTTTCTCAAGTGCCGCTGCGCCATGGCCTTCAAGGTGGGCGCCGCCGTGGCTGCGCTGGTGGCCATCGTGCTGCTCAAGACCTTCGACGCCAAGTTCTGGGGCGTGGTGGTGATGGGCGGCGCCGTCATCATCCTGTTCTTCCTGCCCTGGCTGGACCACAGCCCCGCGCGTTCCATCCGCTACCGCCCCAATTGGCACAAGTGGCTGTATGCCGTGTTCGTGGTCTGGTTCCTCATCCTCATGGTGCTGGGCATCATGGTGCCTGGGCCCATCTTCAGCGCACCGGCGCTGGCCTGGCTCACCAACGAACTGGTGGCCATGGTTGGCACGCTGTTTTACTTCGGCTTCTTCCTGCTCATGCCTTGGTGGAGCCAGCTGGGCACGCCCAAACCCGTGCCTGAGCGCGTGACCTTCAAGCCGCACTGAAGACCCGCAGGAGCAAACGACATCATGACGATCTGGAAGAAACTCCTTCTTGGCGCGACGCTGGCGCTGAGCGTGGCCACCGGTGCGCATGCCGCTGCCGTTGGCATCCCATGGGACAAGGCACCTGGCAAGACGACGGATCTGGCTTCGCTGCAAAACGGCGCCAAGATCTTCGTCAACTATTGCCTCAGCTGCCACTCGGCGGCCTTCATGCGCTTCAACCGCTTGCAAGACATCGGCCTGACCGAGCAGCAGATCAAGGACAACCTGCTGTTCACCACCGACAAGGTGGGCGACACCATGAAGGCGTCCATCAACCCGCAGCAGGCCAAGGCCATGTTTGGGGCCAACCCGCCCGATCTGACGCTGATCGCGCGTTCGCGCGCTGGCGCGGGCGGTTCGGGGGCGGATTACCTCTACACCCTGTTCCGCAGCTATTACCGCGATCACACCAAGCCCACGGGTTGGGACAACCTGGTGTTTCCTAACATCGGCATGCCCCACCCGCTGTGGCAGCTGCAAGGCGAGCGCAAGCCCGTGTTCGAGACCGTGACCGAAAACGGTCATGAAGTGCAGCGATTCACAGGCAATTGGGAGCAGGTCAGCCCCGGCACCATGTCGCAGCAGGAATACGACACGGCCGTGGGTGATTTGGTCAATTACCTGAAGTGGATGGGCGAACCCGCGCAGAACAAGCGCGTGATGATCGGCGTCTGGGTCATGCTCTTTCTGCTGTTTTTCACTTTCCTGGCATGGCGTCTGAACGCGGCCTACTGGAAAGACGTCAAGTAAATTTTCTCGATCCCCGGCCTTGGCCGCGTGCAGCGCGCCAAGGCCGTTACGGAGTGGGGGCAAGCCCAAGGCGGCGAGCTTCCCACTCCTTTGGTTTTAAGGAGCCTTCCCGCCATGATGGTGCTGTATTCAGGAACGACCTGTCCTTTTTCCCACCGCTGCCGTTTCGTGTTGTTTGAAAAAGGCATGGACTTCGAGATCCGCGACGTCGATCTCTACAACAAGCCCGAGGACATCGGGGTCATGAACCCCTATGGCCAGGTGCCCATCCTGGTCGAGCGCGACCTCATCCTCTACGAATCGAACATCATCAACGAGTACATCGACGAGCGCTTCCCGCACCCGCAGCTCATGCCGGGCGATCCGGTGGATCGGGCCCGCGTGCGGCTGTTCCTGCTCAACTTCGAGAAAGAGCTGTTCACCCACGTCAGCACGCTCGAAAACCGCGCCAGCAAGGCCAACGAAAAAGCGCTGGACAAAGCCCGCGCCAACATCCGCGAGCGCCTGACGCAGATGGCCCCGGTGTTCTTGAAGAACAAGTACATCCTGGGCGAGAACTTTTCCATGCTGGACGTGGCCCTGGCGCCCTTGCTGTGGCGGCTCGATTACTACAGCATCGACCTGTCCAAGAACGCGGCACCGCTGCTGAAGTACGCCGAGCGCATCTTCTCGCGCCCGGCCTACATCGAGGCGCTCACGCCCTCCGAAAAAGTGATGCGCAAGTGAGCCAGCCACGGGAGAGAACATGAGCGCGCTGGACTTTGCATCCACCCGCCCGTACCTGATCCGCGCCTTGCACGAGTGGTGCTCGGACAACGCGTTCACGCCCTACATTGCGGTGCGCGTGGACGAGACCGTGCAGGTGCCGCGCGAATACGTGCAAAACGGCGAGATCGTGCTCAACGTCAGCTTCGACGCCACCAGCGCGCTCAAGCTGGGCAACGAGTACATCGAGTTCAAGGCGCGCTTTGGCGGCGTGCCGCGCGAGATCATGGTGCCGGTTGACCGCGTGCTGGCTATTTACGCGCGTGAAAACGGCCAAGGCATGGCCTTTCCCGTGCAGCCTGCTGCTGCCCCGCCCGCTGAAGACGCGCCAGCGCCCGCTGCCGATGCGCCCGAAGCCGCGTCTGGCCGCCCCGGCATCCAGCTGGTGCCCGTGTCAGAAAGCACCGATGCGTCAGGCGATGCCCCCGAACCGTCCCCACCACCCAAGCGTCCCGCGCTCAAACGCATCAAATAACGCCCGGCTGCGTTTAGAATGCGCAGCCATCGCCGGCTTAGCTCAGTTGGTAGAGCACCCGCCTTGTAAGCGGTAGGTCGTCAGTTCGAATCCGACAGCCGGCACCAAATCAACGTCCGCACCGTTCCAAGAACGTGCGGACGTTTTCTTTTTCCCTCTGTAGGGTGTTGTCATTCGTTCGTATCCGCCTGTGCCTGTGCAAGTGTGCATCCATCGGAAGGCAAGGCGCACTGCCGCATAAGACTAGGTGTGCGGCAGGGCATGGGTCATGCATCTACACTCGCAGGCTGGTGGGCAGGCCATGGGCCTGCCTGTGTTTTGTTTGTATGAAAACCTGATGTCATGACCCAGATCGTTGTCATTTACCACTCCGGCTACGGCCATACCCAGCGCATGGCCCAAGCCGTGGCCGAGGGCGCGCGCGCTGAGCTGATCGCCATTGATGCCGAGGGCAACCTGCCCGAAGGCGCGTGGGACACGCTGGCCGCAGCCCGCGCCATCGTCATGGGCACGCCCACCTACATGGGCGGGCCGAGCTGGCAGTTCAAGAAGTTTGCCGACGCCAGCAGCAAGGCGTGGTTTGCGCAGCAGTGGAAGGACAAGCTGTTTGCGGGCTTTACCAACAGCGCCAGCATGAACGGCGACAAGGGCAGCACCATCCAGTACCTGATGACGCTGGCCATGCAGCACGGTGGGTTGTGGGTGGGCACGGGCATGATGCCGTCCAACAAAAAGTCTTCGCACCGTGACGACTTGAACTACGTGGCGGGCTTTTCCGGCGCGCTGGCCACCACTCCGTCTGACGCCAGTGCAGCGGAAATGGTCCAGGGCGATCTGGACACCGCGCGAGCCTTTGGCGAGCGCGTGGCCGCCGCTGCCGCGCGTTTGGGCTGATCTGTCCGCTCGGGACAAACCGTAGCAGGGGCGGCATGAAGATCTTCAGCATGTTGCCGTGGCTGGATTGGCTGGCGCTGGCCACGTTCTTGACGCTTTGGGCGGGCTACGTGGCGTTTGCCCGCGTGTGGGGCCGGCGCCAGCGTTCGCTGCTGATCACCACCAACCGCTACCGCCGCTACTGGATGGAGCAGGCCACGGCACGCGAGCCGCGCATGCTCGACGGCATCATCACGCAGAACCTGTCGAGCACGCCTTCGTTTTTCTGCTCCACCACCATCATCATCATCGGTGGTTTGTTCGCGGTGCTGGGCACCACCGACCGCGCGGCCGAGCTGGTGCGCGAGTTTCCCTTTGCCCAGCCCACGCCGCTGCTGGTGTTCGAGCTGAAAATCCTGCTGCTGCTGGCAATATTCGTGTATGCCTTTTTCCGCTTTTCGTGGGCCATGCGGCAATACACCTTCGTGGCGCTGGTCATTGGCTCCATGCCGCCGGCAGCGGACTTTGCCGCCGGGCGCTACGACCGCAAGCAATACGCCGACCGCGCAGGCGCGCTGGTGGGCTCGGCGGCCGAAGCGTTCAACGACGGGCTGCGCGCGTATTACTTTTCTTTTGCCGCCATGGCGTGGTTTTTCTCGCCCGTGGCGCTGATGGTGGCCACGGCGCTGGTGGCCGTGGTGCTGTACATGCGCGAGTTCCGCTCAGAAGTGCTGGCGGTGCTGCGGGACTGACCGGCTTGTTGAAGGCACTTGTTTAAAAGTGCCATTCGCGCGCGATTGGTAAGCGTTTTAAGCTATGAAATTAGTAGTAAGCGACCTGACCGAGCCTTTCCGCCTGCTCTGTCTGGGGGCAGGCCGGCTGCGCTGGCAGCGCCATGCATGGCTGGCGCAGGTGACTTGGGTGGCCTGTGCGGCCGTGGCGGCGGACGCGCCTGTCACCGCCGCCGCGCCCCGCTGCATTGCGCCCATCACCTATTTGCCGCTGGATGCGCGCGACGTAGGCCAAGACGACAATGGCACGGCCGCGTTAGGCACGTATGAGCGCATCAGCCCTGATGGGCGCTTCATCCTGCGCTCCTATTCCGGCGCACGGCTGGGGCAGGTCAGCCTGATGGAACTGCCGCCCACACGCGCCGATGCGCCTGCGCCCGCGGCGCGTGTGAAGGTGTACCGCACGCCGTTTTCCAACGAGGCTTTTCCGGTGCAAGGCACTTGGCGCTACCTGGTCGACGTCAATGGCGAGCACTACCGCCTGGCCGATGTGCTGCGCCAGCAGGGCGCGGCTCGGCCGCTGTTCAAGGCGGGCATGACCGGCTTTTATGCCGCCGCCTCAGAGCTGGCCGTCCCTGCCACGCCCTCGTCCTCCGCCGCGGAACAGGCGGGTGTCCAAACCGAGCAATCCGCACAGCCCCCCGTGTTCATCCGCTCGCTCAGCTGGCCCCACAGCACCTCGCCGGACGGCCAGGGCGTGGGGCCGCTGCAAATCGATACCATCGAAGTGCATGACGACGGCCACGCCGCGCGCGTGCGCCGCAGCACAGGCCCACGCTTCATCTGTGCCTCGCGCGCAGCGGCAGATGGCAACGTGTATGCACTGCCCATGCTGTCGGTCGACGGCACCGAGTTTTCCGCCATCCCCCAAATACCCCGCACCAGCCCGCCCAGCATGCGCGTGTACGGCCTCTCGCCCGAGCCACTGGCCAGCCAGCACCCCTGCGACATGCGGGCCGATTTGGGCCAGTCCCCCGGCAAAGCCGTGTTCGGCTTTGCCCAGCCCCCCGCCGCCGCCTGGCTGACCTACAGCGACCTGGGCCACGTCTACGTGTACGACCGCACGCTTAAGCAGCGCTTTCGCCTGGCCCACGCCCGCCATCGCGTGCTGGCCAGCGCCTTTCCGGGCCTCACCCGTGATGGGCGTGTCATCTACGGCGCCACTTGGCGTGACTGCGCCGGCGACAACAGCACCTGCCCTGAACAGGCGGGCTACGTTGTGGTCGACCCTTACCAAAGCCCCGCCTGGCGCGCCTACTGGCAAGCGCAGAGCAAGCCCGCCCCCAAAACCTGCATCACCGAAGCCGACGTGCAGGCTGAGCGCGAACGCCTGGCACGCCTGCTCGCGCTGCCTTGAGCCTTGCCCCACAAGGCACATGGGACAATGCCCCCATGACAGCCGCCACCAACGTCGACCCAGCCGAACTGGCCAAATTTTCCGCCCTGGCCCACCAATGGTGGGACACCGAGGGCGAATTTGCCGCCCTGCACCACATCAACCCCCTGCGCCTGGACTGGATTGACCAGACCAGCCCCCTCAAAGGCACGCGCGTGCTCGACGTCGGCTGCGGCGGCGGCATCCTCGCCGACGCCATGGCCCGCAAAGGCGCGCACGTACTGGGCATTGACCTGGCCGACAAATCCCTCAAAGTGGCCCAGTTGCACGCGCTGGAAGCACAAACCCCCAACCTTGCCTACCGCCACATCGCCGCCGAAGCCCTGGCAGAAGAAATGCCCGGGCACTTCGACACCGTCACCTGCATGGAAATGCTCGAACACGTGCCCGACCCCGGCGCCATCGTCCGCGCCTGCGCCACACTGGCCAAACCCGGCGGCTGGGTCATCTTCTCCACCATCAACCGCAACCCCCAATCCTTTCTCATGGCCATCGTCGGCGCGGAATACCTTTTGAACATGGTGCCGCGCGGCACCCACGAATACGCCCGCCTCATTCGCCCGCACGAGCTGGCCGCCCACTGCCGCGCCGCCGGCCTGGCCCTGCAACGCAGTAGCGGCCTGACCTACAACCCCATCACCCGCCGCTACCGCCTGAGCCGCGACACCAGCGTCAACTACATGCTCGCCGCGCGCAAGCCAGACTGAGCCATCTGTCCTGGTTATGCATTTAAAAAGCCATTCGCGCTTGTGTATAAATGGTTTTTAGCTATATAAAATATAGCAAATGCTCGTTCCTTGGCAACAATTTTTGCCGCATCAGCCCATTTTCTTTGCCCCATGTTCACCCGCGTTCGCTGCGTTCTGTTCGACCTGGACGGCACCCTCATCGACAGCGCCCCCGACCTGGCACGCGCCGCCGACGACATGCGCGTGGCCTTTGGCATCACACCCGAAACACCGGCCTTTGCCAGTCTGCGCGAAGAATTCTTCACCCGTTACCAGCACAGTCTGCCCGGCACCACCCAGCCCTTCGACGGCATACAGCCCCTCATCGACACACTGCGTCAACAAGGCCGCACCTGGGGTGTCGTCACCAACAAAGCCAGCCGCTTCACCCAGCCCCTTACCGCCGCCATCCCCCTATTTCAAACCGCCGCCACCATCATCAGCGGCGACACCACGGCCCATACCAAACCCCACCCCGCCCCCTTGCACGAAGCCCTGCGCCAAGCAGGCGTGTCACCGCATGAAGCCCTGTACGTCGGCGATGACCTGCGAGACATCCAAGCAGGCCGCGCCGCCGCCATCCCCACCGTAGCGGCACGCTACGGCTACCTGGGCGCTGGCGCGGACATCACCCACTGGCAGGCCGATGCCATCATCGACCATCCCCTGCAACTCTTGAAACTGCTCGATTCGGCCTAAAATGCCGACCACACCAGGGGCTGCATTGGTTTCGACGTGGGTTGGAATCGCCTCAGGGCATGCCGAGGTTCAGTCACCTCGTAAAACCGCTGAAAAAAACTAACTGCAAACGACGAACGTTTCGCACTCGCCGCTTAAACACCGGTGAGCCTCGCAACAGTTGGCCAATGGGCTGGGCAAGGGCGGCGCAAGCCGTCCCGGCTGCGGGGGAATTCACATTGGCTGGCCCACGTCCGGGTGCCTTGGACGTGAGTGAGATTCAAGGGCACTGGCTGTCACGGCAGCGTGCGACTGCGCGACCTTGACGGCGAGACTTCAAAACAGACCGCTAAGCATGTAGAACTGGGCGTGGAAAATTTGCGGACGGGGGTTCAACTCCCCCCAGCTCCACCATTTCCATGAGCAAAGCCCGCCAAGGATGAATGCCATCCAGCGGGCTTTTGTTTGGGAGAAATGCAAGCCTCTTCAAATATTGAGGCTTTGCAGCGACTGTGCGTGTCGCCCGCTCCTTAGAAAAAAAGGTTCTTCACGGATTACCGGGGAACACCGCCTTGATCTTGAGGAAGAA
>JAUNHQ010000136.1 GCA_030535425.1 Pseudomonadota bacterium
CTCCTGCCAACAAGTAAGCAGCCTGCGGGTTCTGTTTAAAAGCCCTGAGAGCGCAAGCTCTCAGGGCTTTTTTATTTCCATCGCTTAGCGCATATCTCCCTCTTTCGATTTTCGAAACACCCTACTCTCCTGTCAGCGCGCCCAACATCTTGCGCTGTATCCAACATCTTGCGCTGTATAAAACCGCGTAAAACCGCGCGATGAATACCAGGCAATTGACTTCCTCGCCCAGCTCCATCGCTGGACAGTGGCGCGCAAGAAAAAGCGTAGCGACAGTATGCGCATCCGTGGCCATGGTCACTGGTCTAACTACCGCATGGGCGCAACAGCCCTTGGAGGCTTGGCCGTGTGCTCAGAACATCCGCAAGGAAATACGCCAGACCGACGGGCATGAGACCACGGAAGCCATGGTGGTCATGGCACTGCTTTCACCACGCATGGTTTATGCCCTGCAAGAGTGGCCTCGCATGCAAAAGGCTGCTGAACAAGCAGGCTTTGCCGTACGCGTCTGGCGCGACCCACGAGTGCCTGACAAGGAGTGGCGGGCGGCAGTGCAGTCTCTGGGGCTGTCCGAATGGGTGCATGCGCCCGTATTACCGCAGTCGGTGGCTGCGCCATGTGGCTTGCTGACACATGCACCGTCGGCACTGGTCTTCCTTGAGGGCCGGGCACATCCCTGGCCGATTTACGGTGTCATGCCCGATGCTCAATGGCTGGCCGTGCTGCAATCACGTGTGCAATGGCTGCGGGAGACAGCGGCAGGAAAACCACCCCAGCGACCCATCTGATAGCGTCTTACCGAGACGACCCCGACTGTGTTGATGATCAGCGCGCTGTCGTGGCTTGAGGCTTGGTGGCAGGCGTCTGCTCACGCAGCAGGCGAAAGCCGCCCAGCACATGACGGGAACTGGGCGTGTGAAAGCTGCGAAAAGCCACGCGCGCATACAAGGGCCAGCTATGCCATGAGCCCCCACGGCGCACGCGCACATGGCCTTGCGCAGGCCCTTGCGGGTCGGTGGCGCCTTGGCTGTGGGTAGCAGATTGGGCATAGGTATGCTCGTCATACCAGTCCGCCGTCCATTCCCAAACATTGCCGATCATGTCGTACAAGCCCCAGGCGTTGGGTGCAAAACTGCCCACGGGGGCAGTGAACGCAAAGTGGTCGCTAGCCATGCCCGCTTGCTCTCGCCAGCGCGGCCAGCGCAATGCGGCTTCGCGGTCAAAGGTGTTGGCAATGGTAGGCAGCATGGCCGGATCATCGCCCCCCGGAAATCGGGTACGTGTGCCTGCACGTGCCGCATATTCCCATTCAGCCTCAGTAGGCAAGCGGTAGCGTACCCCTTCGCGCTGGCTCATCCATTCAGCCATGGCCATGGCATCGTTCCAGGTCACGTTGACCACTGGATGTGCATCGGTTTGTGCAAAGCCGGTGTTTTCCCATGAGTAGCGCAGGCTGCGGCCTTCAAACAAGTCGCCGCGCGCCGACAGTGCCGGGTCATAGTTGGGGTTGAAGCCGTAGGCGCCTTCACCGTCACGCACCGACTCGGGCACGTAGCCAGAAGCCTGCACGAAATGGCGAAACTGCCCCACCGTGACTTCGTGTGCCCCCAGCCAGAAGTCGCGCGTAATGCGCACGCGATGCACAGGCGCCTCATCGGCCAGGTCGTTCAGGCGGTCGGCATCGGCATGGGGAAAGGCACGGGCCAGCGCTTGCGGCGGCTCGTCACTGCCCATGAGGAATTCGCCTGCGGGCACATGCACAAACCGCATACCCAGCCGGTCAATGAAATGCGCAGGCGCGTCCGCCGGCGCAGGTGATGACAGAGGAGGAACCCACCCGGCACAGCCACTCAAGCACACGGACAAGGCGGTCAGCGCCAAGCCCAGCCAGGAGGCGGTGCGACAAGGCATTGGGCGAGAAGCAGACGACAGGATAGACATGAAAAAAGCTTGGCTAAAACGGGCAAGAAGGTGCAGCGTATCACGCAGGCTGGCACAAAAAAACTGCTGACTCGCGCGGCATCTGCCCTGCCGCGGTTGCCGCGGGTTGGTGCCTGCGGCCGCGCCGCCTGCCTCTGCCCAGCCAGGCCGCGCGCCGATAATCCACCTCATGCCGGATATCAGTACCTGGGGCCATTCGCTGCGCACGCTTGTTGAAGTGGTGGGAACCGTGGCCTTTGCCCTCTCGGGCATTCTGGCGGGTGCGCGCAAGCGCATGGACATTTTCGGCATTTCCGTGCTGGGTTTTCTGGCTGCGTTTGGCGGCGGCACGCTGCGCGACGTTCTGCTGGATCGGCGGCCTTTTTTCTGGTTCTTCGCGGAAGTCCGGGGTTTGGCAAAAAGAAAAGCGGTGCTGACTCAGC
>JAUNHQ010000005.1 GCA_030535425.1 Pseudomonadota bacterium
AACAAGCCCAGCGCCAGCACAAGCACCAGTGAGTGCTGGGCAGGCTGGGTGTCCCACTCAACGCTGATGATGGCCGACAGCGCATCCCCCAGCCAGTCGGCCACGCGCGCACCCAGCACCAGCCCCAGCAAGGCAAAGCTGCCGCCCATGCCCACCAGCCAGTGGCGCAGCGCGGGGTCGATGCCCGGGCCGTGAAAGCGCAGCGAATACGCCAGGCCGTACAGCCACCAGCACAGCACCCCCAGCAGCGCACCCAGCACGCCGCCGAAAACGGCAGATGCCAGGCGCTCGCCCAAGCTGCCCCACCCCTTGCCCATGGCCGCGCTCCTCATATTGCATTGACATAACCCGCCATGTTGCCAGCAAAAAGCCCCTGGCCCGACAAAGGGCCAAGGGCTTGTGGCAAGCGGGCGGTCAAGCCCACAAGGAAAAGGGCAGCTTGCGGAAAAGGCAGCTCGCCGCCGGGCTTTAGCTGGCTTGCACGGTCAGCTTGTTGTCCACCGACTTCACGCCGTTCACGGCCTTGGCAATGGCCTCGGCACGGTCCTTGGCCGCTTGCGTGGGCGCTTCGCCATTCAGGGTCACGGCGCCGTCCTTGGTGTCCACGTTGATCTTCAAGGCGCTCAGCTCCGCGTCCTTGGCCAGACCCGCATTGACCGCCAGGGTAATGCCCGCATCGTCAGCGGCCTGCGCCACGTTGGCAGCGGCCTGCTGCGCATCGGCCTTGACCTCGGCCGCGCCCTCGCGCACCTGCTCGCCGGCGCGCTGGGCGGCATCCTTGGCGTCGGCCACGGCTTCTTGCGTGGCGTCCTTGGCGTCGGCGGCAGCTTGCTTGACGGCATCGGTCGCGTCCGCCGCAGCCGCCTTCACGTCGGCTGCCGCCTCTTGCGCGGCGTTTTGCATGTCCTGCCCGGCCTCGGCGGCCTTTTCCTTGGCCTGCTCGGCTGCGGCCTCGGTCTTGGCCACGGCAGCGTCAATCTGCTGGCCCACGGTCTGCTCTTCGTTTTTCTGGCAGGCCGCCAGGCCCAGCGCCAGCGCGGCGGCCATCAGCGAAAGGTGAAAAGGCGTGTGCTTCATGGCTTGTCCTTTCTCGAAACACTCATCACAAAAGAGGCCGCCCAGGCGGCCCCAACGCCGCGCACTTTAGGCCGTGCGCCGCCCCGGCCGTGTCAGTGGGCGATGAATCTCGTGTAGGACAACACGAAGGGCAAACCCTGAAAAAACCCAGGCTTGCGGTTATACTTGAGGAAATTAGTCGGATTTAATTTTCCTGCCGCTGCTGGGCCGCCCTGGCGGCGCCAGCCCACGAGCAATTGCAAGGAGTTCGCCATGCGCCTTACCACCAAGGGACGGTTCGCGGTCACTGCCATGATTGATCTGGCCCTGCGCCAGGACAGCGGCCCCATCACCCTGGCGGCCATCAGCCAGCGCCAGGGCATTTCACTGTCTTATCTGGAGCAGCTGTTTGGCAAGCTGCGCCGCCATGCGCTGGTCGAATCCACGCGCGGGCCGGGCGGCGGCTATTCGCTGGGCCGCAAAGCCGCCGAAATCACCGTGGCCGACATCATCACCAGCGTGGACGAGCCGCTGGACGCCACCCACTGCGGCGGCAAGGAAAACTGCCATGGCGACGGCGGGCGCTGCATGACGCACGATTTGTGGACGGCCCTGAACGCCCGCATGATCGAGTTTCTCGAATCCGTCACCCTGCAAAAACTGGTGGACGACCAGCACGCCCAAGGCGTGCAGGTAGAAGCGGCCCGGCCCGCAGCCAAGCGCGCCATTTCCTCTGCCCCGGTGGTCAAGCCCATCCGCGTGACCGCCCCCAACTCGGTCTTCGCCCTGGGGCAAAACGCTATTAAATAAATAGCTTCTGCCGCGCGCCAGATGCGCGCAAACCCCTTAAAACATTGCCAAACCCATTCCCGCCATGAACCCCACCCCTGCACTGCCCATTTACCTGGACTATGGCGCCACCACCCCGTGCGATCCGCGCGTGGTCGATGCCATGGTGCCCTGGCTGTACCAGCACTTTGGCAACGCTGCCAGCCGCAGCCACGCCTGGGGCTGGGAAGCCGAGGCCGCCATTGAAAAAGCGCGCGGCCACGTGGCCGACCTGATTGGCGCCGACCCGCGCGAAATCGTCTGGACCAGCGGCGCCACCGAATCCACCAACCTGGCCCTCAAAGGCGCGGCCCACTTCTACAAAGGCAAGGGCCGGCACCTCATCACCCTCAAAACCGAGCACAAGGCCACGCTGGACACCATGCGCGAGCTGGAGCGCCAGGGCTGGGAAGTGACCTATCTGGACGTGCAGGAAGACGGCCTGCTGAATCTGGACACCTTCCGCGCCGCCATCCGCCCCGACACGGTGCTGGCCAGCGTGCTGTTCGTCAACAACGAAATCGGCGTCATTCAAGACATTGCCGCCATTGGCGCCATCTGCCGCGAAAAAGGCGTGCTGCTGCACGTGGATGCCGCCCAGGCCACGGGCCGCGTGGTGATCGATGTGAAAACCCTGCCCGTTGACCTGATGAGCCTGACGGCCCACAAGACCTACGGCCCCAAGGGCATTGGCGCGCTGTACGTGCGCCGCAAGCCCCGCGTGCGGCTGGAAGCACAAATGCACGGTGGCGGGCACGAGCGCGGCATGCGCTCAGGCACCCTGCCCACGCACCAGATCGTGGGCATGGGCGAGGCCTACCGCATCGCCCGCGAAGAAATGGACAAAGACAACGCCCACGCCGCGCGCTTGCAAAAACGCCTGCTCGACGGGCTGAAAGACATTGAGCAAGTCTTCATCAACGGCAGCCTGGAGCGCCGCGTGCCGCAGAACCTGAACATGAGCTTCAACTTCGTCGAGGGCGAATCGCTCATCATGGGCATCAAGGGCCTGGCGGTTTCCAGCGGCTCGGCCTGCACCAGCGCCAGCTTAGAGCCCAGCTACGTGCTGCGCGCCCTGGGCCGCAGCGACGAGCTGGCCCACAGCAGCCTGCGCATGACCATCGGGCGCTTCACCACCGAAGCCGACATCGACTACGCCATCCAGACCATCCGCGAAAACGTGGCCAAGCTGCGCGAGCTCTCGCCCCTGTGGGAGATGCACCAGGAAGGCATTGATCTGTCCACCATCCAGTGGGCGGCGCATTGACATGGGCACCCCCCTTGAGTCACTTTGCGCCTTCCCCCCTCTCTTGCAGGAGGGGGACCACGCCAGTGCCCGGCGCAGGTTCGGGCACGGCATTCCCCGAAAGCTTGGCGCTTCATTTTTTAAGCATTGAATTACCCGCTTGCGCTTGATGGACGCGTGCAAGCAGCTATCAAACAAGGAGCATTCACCATGGCCTATTCCGAAAAAGTCATTGACCACTACGAAAACCCCCGCAACGTCGGCAGCTTTGACAAAGGCGACGACAGCGTAGGCACCGGCATGGTGGGCGCGCCCGCCTGCGGCGACGTGATGAAGCTGCAAATCAAGGTCAACCCGCAAACCGGCGTGATTGAAGACGCGCGCTTCAAAACCTACGGCTGCGGCTCGGCCATCGCCTCGTCCTCGCTCGTGACCGAATGGGTCAAGGGCAAAACCCTGGATGAAGCCGCCACGCTGAAAAACAGCCAGATCGCCGAAGAGCTGGCCCTGCCGCCGGTCAAAATCCACTGCTCCATCCTGGCCGAAGACGCCATCAAGGCCGCCGTGGACGATTACAAGAAAAAGCACGCCGCCTGATGCCGGCCGACAACGCTCGCTCCATGCGCCCCGCCGCCTGCCCGCAAACCCTGATTGCCGTGCGCGATGTGCCTGCGGCCAGCCGCTGGTACCAGCGGCTGCTGGGCTGCCACAGCCTGCACGGCGGCGCTGAGTACGAGCAGCTGGGCTGGCAGGCGGGTGGGCCTGATTTCTTCATGCAATTGCACGCCTGGGGCGAACACGATCACCCCAATCTGGGCGATGAGCAGGCTGCCCCGCACGGTTATGGCGTGTTGCTGTGGTTTGAAGTGCAGGCTTTTGATGAGGCGGTGCAGCGCGCCCAGGCGCTGGACGCGCACGTGCTGAAACCCCCTTTTTTCAATGACCGGGCCCGACATCATGAAATATGGCTGCGCGACCTGGATGGATATGTGGTGGTGCTGGCCAGCCCCTATGGCGGCGCGGACACCACCGGAACGAGTGCTTAAGAAATGGCCATCACCCTCACCGAAGCCGCCGCGCTGAAAAACAGCCAGATCGCCGAAGAGCTGGCCCTGCCGCCGGTCAAGACCCACTGCTCCATCCTGGCTGAAGACGCCATCAAGGCCGCCGTGGACGACTACAAGAAAAAGCACGCCGCTTAAATAAAAAAACCTTTAACAACCTCACACCCACCATGGCACTTCCCCACGCTCAACCCGGCCAGCCCGTTGACGTGCGCCCTTACGGCGCCGGCATCACCGCAGCCCAGTCCACCGCGCTGTTCAAGTCCGACGGGCTCGAAGTCATGCGCCTGGTCTTTCCCGCCGGGCACCACATGCCCGCGCACCAGGTGGCGGGCGAGATCACCATCCACTGCCTGGAAGGCAGCGTGAACGTGCAGGTGGGCGAGGCCCCCGCCGTGCTGCTGCCGGCAGGCCACCTGATGTACGTGCCCGGCGGCGTGGCGCATGCGCTCACCGCCGTGCAAGCTTGCTCGGTGCTCGTCACCCTGGCGCTTTAACGCGTTCTCTCCCCCCTACACGCATCTCACGCATCTCATGGCCGTCACCCTCACCGAAGCCGCTGCGCGGCACGTCAGCAAATACCTCGCCAAACGCGGCAAAGGCGTGGGTGTGCGCCTGGGTGTCAAAACCACCGGCTGCTCCGGCCTGGCCTACAAGCTCGAATACGTGGACGAAGTGGCCCCGGAAGACACCCTGTTCGAGCAGCACGGCATCAAGCTCATGGTCGATCCCAAAAGCCTGGCCTACATCGACGGCACCGAGCTGGACTACGTGCGCGAGGGCCTGCAAGAAGGCTTCAAGTTCAACAACCCCAACGAACGCGACCGCTGCGGCTGCGGCGAGTCCTTCCGCGTGTAAGGCCCCCGAAGGCGCGGCTTGCCCTCATGCCCGGCGACACCGATGCCCCCCTGGCCCACGCCCGTGTCGGCGTGACGCTGGACAACGAGCGCGAAGTGCTGGCCCTGAACGCCTGGCTCAAGCGCTGGGGCCCGCGCATCCGCATGGCCAACGACTTGGGCTGCGGCTGCTGCCAGGACGCCTGGGACGTGCAAGCCCCGCCGCAGGCCCTGCACGAGCTGCCCCCCGCCCTGCTGCGCCCCGGCGGGCCGCTGCACGCGCCCGCGGCCTGACCCCCTTTGCCCATGAACCTGCAAGCCACCGACTTTGAACTGTTTGCCGTGCCCGTGCGCTTTGCGCAAGACGCGGCCATGCTGGATGCGCGCTGGAAAGAGCTGCAACGCCAAGTGCACCCCGACAAGTTCGCCGCCGAAGGCCCCGCCGCCCAGCGCGTGGCGGCCCAGTGGTCGGCCCGCATCAACGAAGCCCACCGCCGCCTGAAAGACCCGCAGCGCCGCGCCGCCTACCTGTGCGAGCTGCACGGCGCGCCCATCGACGCCGAGCGCAACACCGCCATGCCGCCCGCGTTTCTGATGCAGCAAATGGAACTGCGCGAGCTGCTTGATGACGCCGCCAGCGCCGCCGAACTGGACACCCTCAGCCAGCAAGTGGCGGCCATGCAGCGCGGCCTGCTGGCCGACATCGAGCGGCACATCGACACCGAGCGCGACTGGCCCGCCGCCGCCCAAAGCGTGCGGGCGCTGATGTTTCTGGACAAGCTGCTGGCCGACATCGACCGGCGCCATGAAGCCCTGCCATGACACCCAGCCACGGGGGCCGCATGCAAGCGCAGGCACCCTTGACCACGCGCACACCTGCCCCACATCAGGTGGCAACGCCCATTGAAAGGTGCCCCGGCCCGCCCGCCACGAACCACCGCAAACGCCTGAGCCCCCGCTTGCGCCCTTCTGCCCATTGGGTTTACATCGCCTTTTTTCACCCTCTCACACACCATGCAAGGTCTGCAAGGCTTCACCCTGATACTGCTCATGCAAGCCCTGGGCGAAGGGCTGGTGCGCCTGCTGCACCTGCCTTTGCCAGGGCCCGTCATTGGCCTGCTGCTGCTGTTGCTGGCGCTGTACTGGCCGCCGCTACGCCAGCCGGTGCAGGTCTGCGCCGACTTTTTGCTGTCGCACCTGGCGCTGCTGTTCGTGCCCATCAGCGTGGGCGTGGTCAGCCAGCTGCCGCTGCTGCAACAGTACGGCGGGCGCATTGCCCTGGTGCTGGTGCTTTCCACCGCCGTGGGCCTGGGGGTGACGGCGCTGGCGCTGCGCGCCCTCATGCGCCCGCACACACCGCCAAGCACACTGCCAAGCGCATCGCCGGAGCACCGCCATGAATGACTTCGTGGCCTTCTTCACCTACCTGTCCAGCACGCCGCTGTTTGGCCTGACGGCCACGCTGGGCGCTTACGTGCTGGCCTCGGCCGTGTATCTGCGCCTGGGCAGCAACCCCTGGGCCAACCCGGTGCTGTGGTCGGTGGTCTTGCTGGTAAGCCTGCTGCTGCTGACCGGCATGCCGTACGAGAAATATTTTTCCGGCGCGCAGTTCATCCACTTCTTGCTCGGGCCTGCCGTGGTGGCGCTGGCCTGGCCACTGTGGCTGCGCCGCGGCATGCTGGTGCGCCACGGCAAGGCGCTGCTGCTGGCCGCGCTGGTGGGCCTGCTGTCGGGCTGCGGGCTGGCCGTGGCCCTGGGCTGGGCGCTGGGCCTGCCGCCAGAGGTGCTGCGCTCGCTCGCGCCCAAGGCCATCACCGCCCCCGTGGCCATGGGCATTGCCCAGTCCATCCGCGGCCTGCCCGAGCTGGCGGCCATTTTCGTGCTGCTCACGGGCCTGATCGGCGCCATCGGCGGGCAGTACGTGCTCAACGCCCTGAAGGTGCGCGAACCCGCCGTGCGCGGCTTTGCCCTGGGCGCGCAGTCGCACGGCTTTGGCACGGCCCGCGCCTGGCATGTGAACCCCGACGCCGGCGCCTTTGCCGGCCTGGCCATGGGCATGCAGGCCCTGCTGGGCGCAGCCCTCATCCCGCTGGTGGCGGCCTTGTTTGGGCGCTAGGGCTTAGTTCACGCTTTCAGGCCCGCGCTTTTTGAAGAAAACGGTTTTTTCCTTATGGCACTTTTGCAAATTTCCGAACCCGGCCAGGCGCCCGACCCGCACCAGCGGCGCCTGGCCGTGGGCATTGACCTGGGCACCACGCATTCGCTGGTGGCCGCCGTGCGCCACGGCGTGGCCGAATGCCTGCCCGACGCGCAAGGCCGCGTGCTGCTGCCCTCCGTGGTGCGTTACCCGGCAGGCGGCGGCCGCCAGATCGGTTACGCCGCGCTGCAAGACCCGCCCGATGCGGCCAACACCATCGCCTCGGCCAAGCGCCTGATGGGCCGCGCCCTGGCCGACGTGCAAGGTGCAGACAAGCTGCCCTACCAATTGCTCGACCGCCCCGGCATGGTGGCCGTGCACACCGCGCAGGGCGACAAATCGCCCGTGGAAATCAGCGCCGAAATCCTGGCCACCTTGCGCCAGCGGGCCGAAGACACCCTGGGCGATGACCTGTACGGCGCCGTCATCACCGTGCCCGCCTACTTTGACGACGCGCAGCGCCAAGCCACCAAAGACGCGGCCCAACTGGCCGGGCTGAACGTGCTGCGCCTGATCAACGAGCCCACCGCTGCCGCCATTGCCTACGGGCTGGACAACGCCGCCGAAGGCATTTACGCCGTGTTTGACCTGGGCGGCGGTACGTTTGACATCTCCATCCTGCGGCTGACCCAGGGCGTGTTCGAAGTCATTGCCTCAGGTGGCGATTCGGCCTTGGGGGGAGACGACTACGACCAGGCGCTGGCCGACTGGGTGCTGGCCCGTGCAGGTGTGGTCGCTGGTGGGGGCACTGGCGCAGACACTGGTGCGCAAGCCCACACATCCGACGACCGCGCCGCCCTCAAGGCCGCCGCCTGCACAGCCAAAGAGGCGCTGACCGCTTCAGAAAAAGTAGCATTCACCGCCCGCTTGACCAGCGCCAACCTGTCGATGGACATCAGCCGCGCTGACTTTGACGAGGCCACCGCCACGCTCACCGCCAAGTGCATGGCCGCCGTGCGCCGCGCCTTGCGCGACGCGCGCCTGAGCGTGCAGGACGTGCAAGGCGTGGTCATGGTCGGCGGCAGCACGCGCATGCCCGTCATCCGCCGCGCCGTGGCCGAGTGCTTTGGGCGAGAGCCGCTCACCAACCTGAACCCCGACGAAGTCGTGGCCCTGGGCGCGGCCGTGCAGGCCAACCAGCTGGCCGGCAACAACGCGGCGGGCGACTTGCTGCTGCTGGACGTGATTCCCCTGTCGCTGGGGCTGGAAACCATGGGCGGCCTGGTCGAGCGCATCGTGCCGCGCAACCAGACCATCCCCGTGGCCATGGCGCAGGACTTCACCACCTACCAAGACGGCCAGACCGCCCTGGCCCTGCACGTGGTGCAGGGCGAGCGCGATCTGGTGCAAGACTGCCGCAGCCTGGCGCGCTTTGAATTGCGCGGCATTCCGCCCATGGCTGCGGGCGCTGCGCGCATCCGCGTCACCTTCAGCGTCGATGCCGACGGCCTGCTGTCCGTCAGCGCGCAAGAGCAAACCAGCGGCGTGCAGGCGCAGATCAGCGTCAAGCCCAGCTACGGCTTAAGCGATGAGCAAATCGCCCACATGCTGCAAGACAGCTTTGCCACCGCCGAAGCCGACATGCAAGCGCGCGCCCTGGCCGAAGCCAGGGTAGAGGCCGACCGCATGCTGCTGGCCACGCAAAGCGCGCTGAACGCCGACGGCGCGCTGCTATCGGCTGATGAGCGCGCACAGATCGACGCGCTCATGCTGTCCTTGCGCGGCATCGCCGCCAACAGCACCGACACAGCCGCCATCGAAGCCGCCACCGAAGCCCTGGCCCACGGCACCGAAGCCTTTGCCGCCGCGCGCATGAACGCCGGCATCCAGCGCGCGCTGGCCGGCCAGCGCATTGACCATCTGTAAAAACACCATGCCCACCATCAAAGTACTGCCCCACCCCGAATACGCCCCCCAGGGTGCCGAAATCCAGGCCAACGTGGGCGACACCATTTGCGAAGCCCTGCTGGACAATGGCATCGAAATCGAACACGCCTGCGACATGAGTCGCGCCTGCACCACCTGCCACTGCATCGTGCGGCAGGGTTTTGAGTCACTCAACGAACCTGAAGAAGAAGAAGAAGACCTGCTGGACCGCGCCTGGGGGCTGGAGCCGCAATCGCGCCTGTCCTGCCAGGCCATCGTCGGCCCGCAGGACTTGACGATCGAAATCCCCCGCTACTCCATCAACCACGCCAAGGAAAACCACTGACATGAACAGCATGGGCCGCCAGATCGTTCTGGACACCGAAACCACCGGCCTGTCTGCCGAGGGCGGCGACCGCATCATCGAAATCGGCTGCGTGGAGCTGCTGGGCCGCAAGCTCACTGGCCGCAACCTGCACTTTTACGTCAACCCCGAGCGCGACAGCCACGAAGACGCGCTGCGCGTACACGGCCTGACCACCGAGTTCTTGAGCGACAAGCCCAAGTTCGCCGAAATCGCCGACGAGCTGCTGCGCTACCTGGAAGGCGCTGAAATCATCATCCACAACGCCGCGTTCGACGTGGGCTTTCTCAACAAGGAACTGGAGCGCCTGGGCAAGCCCGCCTTCAGCACCTTCGTGGACAGCATCACCGACACCCTGGTGATGGCCAAGCAGCTCTACCCCGGCAAGCGCAACAGCCTGGACGCCCTGTGCGACCGCCTGGGCGTGGACAACTCCGGCCGCACCCTGCACGGCGCCTTGCTGGACGCCGAGCTGCTGGCCGACGTGTACATCAACCTCACGCGCGGGCAAGAAGCCCTGGCCATTGACCTGGGCGAAGTGGGTGAAGCCAGCGCCACCGCCGTGGTGTTCGAGCCCGTGGACCTGCGCGGCTTTGACCTGCCCGTGCTGCCCGCCAGCGCCCAGGAACTGGCCGCGCACGAGGACATCCTGGCGCAGCTCGACAAAGCCGCCGGCGGCAGCTGCGCCTGGCGCAAAGCCGAGTCCAATGCACAGGCCACGGCTGACACCTGAAAAAAACGGTATATAATCTTGTTTTTCGCTGACTGACAGCCGCGCAACTTGCCAGGCCAGCAGCAGCCGAAAGGGTGATTAGCTCAGCGGTAGAGCACTGCCTTCACACGGCAGGGGTCACATGTTCGATCCATGTATCACCCACCAGTCTTTCACAACCCCCGGTGTCTTTAGACACCGGGGGTTTTTGTTTGCCTTTTCGCTTGCCTTTTCCTTGCGTGCTGCCTTCGCCAGGCCATGTGCAGCCCCTCTGAGGGCCTGGCTGGCGGTCAGTATGATTTTGCGCCTTTGCCCGATCACCACCCATCATTACCGGGCCTGACGAACCATGCCTTCTTTGCCCCTGGCCCGTTTTCGCCCCAGTCTTGTCGATGCCCTTCGCGGCTATGACAAGGCGCGGTTTTCCAAAGACTTGGCCGCCGGCCTGACAGTGGGCGTGGTGGCGCTGCCGTTGGCCATGGCCTTTGCCATTGCCAGCGGCTTGAAGCCCGAAGCGGGGCTGTTCACCGCCATCATCGCCGGCTTTCTCATCTCGGCCCTAGGCGGCAGCCGGGTGCAAATTGGCGGGCCGGCGGGCGCCTTCATCGTCATCGTCTACGGCATCGTGCAGCAGTACGGCGTGGGCAGCCTGATCGTGGCCACGGCCATGTCGGGGGTGTTGCTGTTCGTCATGGGGCTGCTCAAGCTGGGCACGCTGGTGCGCTTCATCCCCGTGGCGGTGGTCATTGGCTTTACCAACGGCATCGCGGTGCTGGTCGGGCTGTCGCAAGTCAAGGACTTCCTGGGCCTGCGCATCAACAACATGCCCGCCGACTTCGTGGGTGCCACGCGCGCCATCTGGGCGCATCTGGACACGCTCAACCCCTGGGCGCTGGGCGTGGCCGTGCTGTCGCTGGCCGTGGTGGCTGGCTGGCAGCAGTTTGCCCCCCTGCTGGCGCCGCGCCTGCGCTTGCAGGGCAAGCTCACCGTCATTCCCGGCTCCATCGTGGCGCTGGTGCTGGCCACGGCGGTGGTGGCTTTGCTGGATCTGCCCGTGGAGACCATTGGCAGCAAGTTTGGCGGCATTCCGGCTGCGCTGCCGGCGTGGGCCTGGCCCAGCTTCACCTGGGACGCAGCGCGCCAGCTGCTCATGCCCACCATCACCCTGGCGCTGCTGGGCGCCATCGAGTCGCTGTTGTGCGCCCGCGTGGCCGACGGCATGACGGGCGCGCGCCACGACCCCAACCAGGAACTGATGGCCCAGGGCGTGGCCAACTTCGTCACGCCTTTTTTTGGCGGCATGCCCGCCACCGGCACCATTGCGCGCACGGTCACCAACGTCAAAAGCGGCGCCACCAGCCCCATTGCGGGCATGGTGCACGCTCTGGCGCTGCTGGCCGTCATCCTGGTGGCCGCGCCGCTGGCCGGCTCCATACCGCTGGCCACGCTGGCGGCCATCCTCATGTACGTGGCCTGGAACATGGGCGAGTGGCGCGAATTTGCCCGCCTGAAAACCTACCGCATGCCCTACCGCGTGACGCTGGTGGCGGTGTTTTTGCTCACCGTCATTTTCGATCTGACCATTGCGGTGGAATTCGGCATCTTCGCCGCCTGCGTGACCTTCATCTACCGCATCTCCAGCCTCTCGCGCGCCGAGCGCAGCCACCCCGCCGCGCAGCCCGCGCTGTGGCAAGACGGCGGCCCCATGCAAGTCTGGCGCCTATACGGCGCGCTGTTTTTCGGCGCCACGGCGCTGGTCGAGAAGCTGCAAGACGCACTGCCCGCCCACACCCTGGTGCTGGACGTGAAGAACGTGCTGTACGTGGACTCCACCGGCGCCGAAGCGTTGGAAAACCTGCTGCACGCCTGCCGCCGCCAGCACGTGCGGCTGATTGTCTCGGGCCTGAACGGCCAGCCGCTAGACATTGCCCGGCGCACCGGCCTGGCCCAGGCCCTGGCCGCGCAGCAAGCCGCCGACGTGCAGCCCGATCTGCACAGCGCCATCGACGAAGCCCTGGCCGGCTACGCCGCCCGCCCGCTGGCCGCCACCGCCCAGCCCGCGCCCCTGCACTCGCCCGTGCCTTGAGAGCCCACAGAGGAGTTGCTATAAATTTAGCAGCATCAAACCCTTATCCAGCGCGCGCAAACTGCCTTTTTTACCAATCACCTACCACAAACCACGTGTTGCTTGCGCACCAGTCCGTGCGGCAGGCAAGGCCACGGTAGCCATGGCCTGTGCGGCCATTCATGCACGGCACGGGCCTCAAACCGCAAGCAGCCGTCAGCCAAGCCACCAGGGGCTGCTCACACCCGCTCAAAAATACCTGCCGCGCCCTGCCCCATGCCCACGCACATGGTCACCATGCCGTATTTGAGCTGGCGGCGGCGCAGCGCATGCACCACGGTGGCCGAGCGGATGGCGCCGGTGGCGCCCAGGGGGTGGCCCAGGGCTATGGCGCCGCCCAGGGGGTTGACCTTGGCCGCGTCCAGCCCCAGCGTGTTCATCACCGCCAGCGACTGTGCGGCAAAGGCTTCGTTCAGCTCGATCCAGTCGATCTGCTCTTGCTTCAGGCCCGCGCTTTTCAGCGCGGCGGGTATGGCCTCGATGGGGCCGATGCCCATGATGTGCGGCGGCACGCCCCGGCTGGCGTAGGCCACAAAGCGCGCCAGCGGGGTCAGGCCAAAGCGTTTGACGGCTGCCTCGCTGGCCAGGATGAGCGCGCCCGCGCCGTCGCTGGTCTGGCTGCTGTTGCCGGCGGTGACGCTGCCGCGCGCGGCAAACACGGGGCGCAGCCGCGCCAGGCCGTCGAGCGTGGTGTCGGCGCGCGGGCCTTCGTCCACGTCCACGGTGCGCTCGGTGGGGGTGACGTCGGCGGTTTGCAGGTTGACCGTGCGCGCGGTCACGGTGACGGGGGTGATCTCGTCCTTGAACTCGCCTGCGGCGATGGCTTGCAAGGCGCGCTGGTGCGATTGCAGGGCAAATGCGTCTTGCGCGGCGCGGCTCACCTTCCATTGCTGGGCGACTTTTTCTGCCGTCAGGCCCATGC
The DNA here is from genome assembly GCA_030535425.1 of Pseudomonadota bacterium. Classification (GTDB taxonomy): domain Bacteria; phylum Pseudomonadota; class Gammaproteobacteria; order Burkholderiales; family Burkholderiaceae_C; genus Ottowia. The sequence goes on from JAUNHQ010000005.1 coordinate 13,217, forward strand.
CGTAGGCCAGGCCGTAGTCGTCCACATCGTCGGTGTTGGCAAAGATGGCGGGCGACAGCGAAGGGGTGTTGCCCATCATGGGCACCATGCTCATGCTTTCCACGCCGGCGGCGACCATGACGTGGGCCTCGCCCACGCGGATGCGGTCGGCGGCCATGGCCACGGCCGACAGGCCCGAGGCGCAAAAGCGGTTGACGGTGATGCCGCCCACGCTTTTGGGGTAGCCGGCCAGCACGGCGCCAATGCGCGCCACGTTCAGGCCCTGCTGCGCCTCGGGGATGGCGCAGCCGCAGATCACGTCTTCAATGGCCTGGGCGTCCAGCCCCGGCGCCTGGCGCAGGGCTTGGCGCAGCACGTGCGCCAGCAACTCATCAGGGCGGGTGTGCCTGAAATAGCCTTTGTGCGACTTGCCAATGGGCGTGCGCGTGGCGGCGACGATGTAGGCGTCTTGAACTTGTTGGGTCATGTTTCGTCCTTGCGGTCTTGCGCCCTCTCCCGCTGGCGGGAGAGGGTTGGGGTGAGGGTGGCGGCGCGCTGCGAAAGCGCCGTCGCAATGCGCTGCAACACGGCTTCGGTTTGTTGCAGCACCTCGTGATTCCAAAAGCGCAGCACGGCAAACCCGGCTGCGGCCAAGGCTGCGCTGCGGCGTTGATCGTGCGTTTGCTGGGGCAAGCTGGCGTGCTGTCCGCCATCCAGCTCGATCAGCAGCCCTGCCTCCAGGCAGGCAAAGTCGGCAAAGTAGCCCGCCACAGGATGCTGGCGGCGAAACTTCCAGCCCTGCAGGCGACGGTCACGCAGATGCGCCCAGAGCTTGGCCTCGGCATCGGTGCTGGCCTGCCGCAACTGGCGCGCGCGCACCCTCACCCCTGCCCTCTCCCGCTCGCGGGAGAGGGAGTTGGCCAGTGGCAGGCGTGCATCAGGCGTGCTCATCATCAAGAGGCCAGTCAGCCAGCTGGACTTTGCCTGCACTCAATTTCTCACCGGTTTGCCCGTGGCCAGCATGCCCATGATGCGTGCGTGCGTCTTGGGGTGGCCCAGCAGGCTGGTGAAAGCCTGGCGCTCCAGGGTCATGAGGTATTCCTCGCTGACCAGGGTGCCGGGGTCCACGTCGCCGCCGCAGACCACGTGGGCGATCTGGCGGGCGATGTCAAAGTCGTGCTGGCTGATGAAGCCGCCGTCGCGCATGTTCACCAGCTGCCCGGTGATGGTGGCCTTGCCATCGCGCCCAGCCACGGGAAACAGGCGCTTTAAGGGCGGGCGCCAGCCGCTGGCCTGCATGGCCTTGGCCTCTTGAATGGCCACGTACAGCAGCTCGTCCTTGTGCGGCACGACCACGTCACTGGGCAGCAGGTAGCCCAGCTGGCGCGATTGCAGCGCGCTGGTGCCCACCTTGGCCATGGCGGCGGCGGTAAAGCCTTCGGTCAGAAAGGGCAGCAGGTCTTTGCCGGTGCTGGCCTGCGCGTTTTCGGCCGCGCGGCGGGCTATGTAGGTCAGCCCGCCGGCGCCGGGCACCAGGCCCACGCCTACTTCCACCAGGCCCATGTAGCTTTCCATGGCGGCCACGCGGCGGGCGCAGTGCACGGCCAGCTCGCAGCCGCCGCCCAGGGCCATGCCGCGCACGGCGGCCACGGTGGGCACCTGGGCGTAGCGCAGGCGCAGCATCACGTCTTGCAGCTCTTTTTCCATCGAATCGACCAGGCCCGCGCCGCCGGCCACGTAGCCGGGGAGCATGGCTTGCAGGTCGGCCCCTACGCTGAAAGGGTCGCCGCCGGGCCAGATGATGAGGGGCTGGCCGCCGCCTTCGGCCAGGTCAATGGCCTGGGCCAGCCCTTCGCCCGCTTCGGGGCTGATGGCGCGCATCTTGGTCTTGAGGGTGGCGATGAGCACTTGCCCATCCAGCGTCCACACGCGGATGGCGTCGTTTTCCAGCAGGGTCTGGCCGGCGGTGGCCGGGGTGGGGCCGGCTTCGCCCAGCAGTGGCTGCGGCAGCAGCTGGCGCGCGTACACGGGCAGGGTGCGGCGCGGCTCGAACTGGCCGGTGGCGGGGTTCCACGAGCCTTGGGGTGTGTGCACGCCGCCGGCTTCGGCCACGGGGCCTTGGAATACCCAGTCGGGCAGCGGCTCGCGGCTGAGTGCCTTGCCCGCGTCGATGTCTTCCTGCACCATGCGCGCCACGTCCAGCCAGCCGGCTTGCTGCCACAGCTCGAAGGGGCCTTGCTTCATGCCAAAGCCCCAGCGCATGGCCTGGTCAACGTCGCGCGCGGTGTGGGCAATGGCTTGCAGGTGCACGGCGGCGTAGTGAAAGCCGTTGCGCAGGATGGCCCAGAGAAACTGGCCTTGCGGGCCTTGGCTGTGGCGCAGCAGTTTCAGGCGCTCGGCGGCGGGTTTCTTGAGCATGCGGCCATAGACTTCGTTGGCCTTTTCGCCGCTGGGCACGTAGTCGCCCTTGGCCAGGTCGTAGCGCAGGATGTCGCGGCCTTGCTTTTTGTAAAAACCGGCTTGGGTCTTCTGGCCCAGGTGGCCGCTTTCGATCAGCTTGGCCAGCACGGGCGGGGTGGCAAAGCTGCCGTAGAAGGAGTCGGTCTTTTCGCTGAGGTTGTCCTGCAAGGTCTTGATGACGTGGCCCACGGTGTCCAGCCCCACCACGTCGATGGTGCGGAAGGTGCCGCTGGCGGCGCGGCCCAGGCGCTTGCCGGTGAGGTCGTCCACCACGTCAAAGCTCAGGCCGTATTTTTCGGCCTCTTTCATGGTGGACAGCATGCCGGCGATGCCGATGCGGTTGGCGATGAAGTTGGGCGTGTCCTTGGCGCGTACCACGTCTTTGCCCAGCGCAGTGGTGACGAAGCTCTCCAGCGTGTCCAGCACGTCGGGGCGGGTGTCGGGTGTGGCGATCAGCTCCACCAGCGTCATGTAGCGCGGGGGGTTGAAGAAGTGGATGCCGCAAAAGCGCGGGCGCAGGGCTTCGGGCAGCGCCTGGCCCAGCTGGGTGATGGACAGGCCGCTGGTGTTGCTGGCCAGCAGGGCGTGCGGGGCCACGTGCGGGGCGATGCGCTCGTACAGCGCGCGCTTGATGTCCATGCGCTCGGCCACGGCTTCGATGATGAGGTCGCACCCCTTGAGCTTTTTCAGGTCGTCGTCGTAGTTGGCCGGCTCGATCAGGGCCGCGTCGCGCTCGTCGCCCAGCGGCGCGGGTTTGAGCTTTTTGAGCTGCTCGATGGCCTTGAGGGCCGTGGCACTGCGCGCGCCTTCCGGGGCGGGCAGGTCAAACAAAATGACGGGCACCTGGCAGTTGATGAGGTGCGCGGCAATCTGCGCGCCCATCACGCCGGCGCCCAGCACGGCGGCTTTTTTTACGTTGAATGGGGTCATGCTTGTGGTTCCTTCACTGAACGCGCACCCAGGTCTGTGTGCGGCCAAAGGGGCCGAGCGAGCCGCGCACTTGCAGCTTGGCGCCGCCGTCGGTGGGGGTCAGGCGCAGGCTGTAGGTGCTGCCTTTTTCGGGGTCGAGGATGCGCCCGCCTTCCCACACGTTCTGGCCTTCGGCCTGCTTGGCGCCGCGGATGATTTCCATGCCCACGATGGGCTTGTCCTTGCGGTCGTCGCTGCACTTGCCGCACACGGCCTGCGCATCGGCGCCGGGGCGCAGCAGCTTTTCAATGCGGCCGGTGAGCACGCCGTCCGCGCCTTGCGTGATAACGATTTGCGCCTTGGGCTGCTTGCTTTCGTCATCCACGCTGTGCCAGGTGCCCACGGGGGTCATCTGGGCATGGGCCGTGCCAGATACTATTAAAACAATAGCTGCTGCCACGCTCTGGACACGCGCAAACGGCCTTTTTGACCATGTTTTTTTGCACCGCCCGCTTGAGGGGGTATGCGGGCCGCACGAAGCTGCAAAAAGCCGCAGGTGGAAGCTCATGCCAGCGCCTCCTCGGTATCCAGCAGGTTGGCCGCGCCGGAGCGGGCGCAGCGCATGAGGCTGGCGGTTTCGGGCAGCAGGCGGGCAAAGTAAAAGCGGGCGGTTTGCAGCTTGGCCGTGTAGAACGGGTCCTGGCTGCCTTCGGCCTGCTTGCGCAGGGCCACGCTGGCCATGCGGGCGAAGAAGTAGGCAAACACCAGGTGGCCGGCCACGCGCAGGTAATCGACGGCGGCCGCGCCCACTTCGTCGGGGTTGGTAAAGCCTTTGAAGCCGATTTCGGTGGTGAACTTGGTCATCTGATCGGCCAGGTGCGCCAGGGGGTTGATGAACTCGGCCATCTTCTCGTTCACGCCTTCTTCGGCGATCAGCGCCTCGATCAGCTTGCCAAACTTTTTGAGCGTGGCGCCCTGGTTGCCCAGCACCTTGCGGCCCAGCAAGTCGAGCGACTGCACGGTGTTGGTGCCTTCGTAGATCATGTTGATGCGCGCGTCGCGCACCAGTTGTTCCATGCCCGTTTCATGGATGTAGCCATGCCCGCCAAAGACCTGCATGCAGGCGTTGGTGGCGGCAAAGCCGTTGTCGGTGAGAAAGGCTTTGACGATGGGGGTGAGCAGGGCCACGATCTCGTCGCTGTGTTTGCGCACCTTTTCGTCGGGGTGGTGCTGGGCCTTGTCCAGCATGAGCGCGCAGTACGTGGTCATGGCGCGCCCGCCCTCGGCCCAGGCGCGGGCGGTGAGCAGCATTTTGCGCACGTCGGGGTGCACGATGATGGGGTCGGCTTCGCTGGCCTTGGCCTTGGGGCCGGAGAGGCTGCGCATTTGCAGGCGCTCTTTGGCGTAGGCCAGGGCGTTTTGGTAGGCCACTTCGGTCAGGCCCAGCGACTGGTTGCCCACGCCTAAGCGCGCGGCGTTCATCATCACGAACATGGCTTGCAGGCCCTTGTTCGGCTCGCCCACCAGGGTACCCACGGCGCCGTCAAGCGACAGTTGCGCGGTGGCGTTGCCGTGGATGCCCATCTTGTGCTCCAGCCCCGTGCAGACGATGGGGTTGCGCGCGCCCAGGCTGCCATCGGCATTGACCAGGAACTTGGGCACCACGAACAGGCTGATGCCCTTGGAGCCGGGGGGCGCATCGGGCAGGCGGGCCAGCACCAGGTGCACGATGTTGGGGGCCAGGTCGTGCTCGCCCGCGCTGATGAAGATTTTGTTGCCCGTGAGCTTGTAGCTGCCATCGCCCTGCGGCTCGGCGCGGGTGCGCAGCAGCCCCAGGTCGGTGCCGCAGTGCGGCTCGGTCAGGCACATGGTGCCCGTCCACTCGCCGCTGGTCAGGCGGGGCAGATAGGTGGCTTTTTGCTCAGGCGTGCCGTGGGCGTGCAAGGCTTCATACGCGCCGTGCGAGAGGCCGGGGTACATCGTCCAGGCCTGGTTGGCGCTGTTGAGCATTTCGTAAAAGCCCTGGTTGACCAGAAAAGGCAGGCCCTGGCCGCCGTATTCGGTCTCGCACGACAGGGCGGGCCATCCGCCTTGCACGTATTGCTCGTAAGCGGCCTTGAAGCCATCGGGCGTGCGCACGCTGTGCGTGGCCTTGTCCAGCGTGCAGCCTTGCTTGTCGCCGCTCAGGTTGAGCGGGTGAATCACCTCGCTGGCGAACTTGCCGCCTTCTTCCAGCACGGCGTTGAGCGTGGCCTCGTCCAGCTCGGCATAGCGGGGCATGGCCTTGAGTTCGTCCACGACGCCAAGGACTTCGTGCATCACGAACTGCATGTCGCGCAAGGGAGGGGTGTAGCTGGGCATGGGTGAAGGCTCCTCGTATGGAAAAAGTGGGGGAAAACAAAAAAAGCGTCAGGCCTGGTAGCGCGCCAGCACGCTGTCAAAGCCGCGCTCGGCGCGCGCCATGGCGCCGGGGCGCTGCAAAAAGCGCGCTTCGTAATGCAGCGCCAGGATGAGGGCATGGATTTCAAAGCACACTTGCTGCGCATCTGCATCGGGCGCCAGGTGGCCTTCTTCGCGCGCCTGCGCCACGGTGCGGTGCATGGCCACTTGCCAGGCGTTCACGGCGTCGGCCAGGGCATCGCGCACCGGGCCGGGGCGGTCGTCAAACTCCACCGCACCGCTGATGAAGATGCAGCCCGAATCCAGCTCGGCGCTGGTGTAGCGCATCCAGTGCGCAAACAGCGCACGCAGGCGCGGCAGCCCGCGCGGCTGGGCCATGGCGGGCGCGAACACTTCGGCCTCAAAGCGCGCGTAGTAGGCGCGCACCACGGAAATCTGCAATTCCTCGCGCGAGCCAAAGTGAGCAAACACGCCCGATTTGCTCATGCCCATCACATCGGCCAGCGCGCCAATGGACAAGCCCTCCAGCCCCACCTGCGCGGCCATGCGCAGCGCGGCATCCACGATAGCGGCCTTGGTCTGCTGGCCCTTGGCCAGCGCGCGCGGCTTGCTGGCGGCAGGGGCGTCAGCGGGCGTGACAGGTGAGACAGAGGACATGGGCAAAGCAGCAAGCAAACCTGAAGAACGAACGATCGTTCTATTTTGCCGAAAAAGCCCATCTGCACGCCAAGCCTGCGCGGCCAAAATCTAGGGGTTTATCCGGGGAGGGGTCATGCCCCCGGCGTCCGGCCAAGCCCGCAAGCCAGCGGGCCGCGAGAAAAAGCAGGCATAAAAAAGGCCATTTGCGCGCATCACATAATGGTTTTCAGCTATATTAAATATAGCTTTAACCAGAGCATGCCTTCAGCGCCTGCGGTACATGCCGCTGGTGCGGCGGCTGGCGCCTGCGGCGTGCAGGCGGGCCAGGCCCAGGCCCGCGTGGGCGTGGGTGATGGCCAGGCCCAAAGCGTCTGCCGCGTCGGGGCGCGGGGCGGCGGGCAGTTGCAGCAGGCGCTGCACCATGGCTTGCACCTGGGCCTTGGCGGCGCGCCCGTGGCCGGCCACGGCCTGCTTCATTTGCAGCGCGGTGTATTCGGCCACGGCCAGCTCGCACGACACCAGGGCGGTGACGCAAGCGCCGCGCGCCTGGCCCAGCAGCAAGGTGGCCTGGGGGTTGACGTTGACGAAGACGATTTCAACCGCCGCCACCTGGGGCTGGTAGCGTGCGCTGAGTTCGCGGATGCCGTCGTACAGCACTTTCAGCCGCGCGGGCAGGTTGCCCTGATCGGCGCTGCGGGTCTGGATGACGCCGCTGGCAACGTAGCGCAGCTGGGCGCCGCTGGCATCCAGCACGCCAAAGCCGGTGGTGCGCAGGCCGGGGTCGATGCCAAGAATGCGCATCGCTTTACGGCAGCTCGGCCGCGCCCATGCGGCGGGCAATGCTGCGGGTGCGGCTGGCCAGGTAGGCCGAGCGCGGGGTTTTCTCAAAGCGGCGCGGCGCGGGCAGCATGACGGCCAGGCGGGCGGCTTCGGTGGCGCTGAGCTGTGCGGCGCTTTTGCCAAAGTAGTGCTGGGCAGCGGCTTCGGCGCCGAACACGCCTTCGCCCCATTCCACGGTGTTGAGGTAGATCTCCAGAATGCGGCGTTTGGTGAGCAGCTGCTCCAGCGCGTAGGCCAGCACCAGCTCCTGCCCCTTGCGCCAGAGCGTGCGCTCGCCTGACAGCAGCAGGTTCTTGGCCAGCTGCTGGGTGATGGTGGAGCCGCCGCGAATGCGCACGGGCCGCGCGGGGCGCTTGGCTTCGGCGCGGCGGGCGGCGGCTTCTTCGGCCTGGGTGTTGCGCTGCCAGGCTTGTTCGATGGCGTCCCAGTCCACGCCTTCGTGGTTGACGAAGCTGTCGTCTTCGGCGGTGATGACGGCGCGCTTGAGGTGGTTGGCGATCTGGTCGTAGTCGCGCCACTGTTGGCGCCAGCGCAGCGGCCCCTGGGCGGTCAGGCGCCAGGCTTCGGAGCGCTGGAAGGTGGTGGACTGCGGGTCGAGCACGGCCATGAGGGCGATGCGGCCGATGAAGAACGCTTGCAGCACCAGCGCCGCGGCGGCCACCAGCACCAGCCAACGGCCCAGGGCGCGCATGTCAGTTCATCTCCTGCACCGTGCTGGTCAGGGTGTCGGCCTGCAAGGTGGTTTCCAGGGTCTGCTCGTGGGTGAATTTGAAGCGCGCGGTCACGTCGAACTGGTCGGTGTCCTGGCGCATGGCGGGGGTGAAGTGGCCAAAGGGCGCGGCCGAGTTGGCAATGGCTTCGGCCAGGCGGTCGAGCATGCGGTTGCCTGAGCTTTGCACCACGCGCGCGTCGAGGATGCGGCCGTCGTGGTTGACGAGCAGGGCCATGAGCAGCTCGCCATACAGCTTGCGGCCGGCCACCTGGGGAAAGTTCTCGGTGCCGCGCGCTTCGATTTTGCGGCGCATGTCATCGTAATACACGGCGTAGGTGGTGCCCAAGGTGGCGGGGCTCAGGTAGCGCTTGCGGGGGCGGGAGTTTTCTTCTTCGATGCGCTTTTCAATGGCGCCCAGCAAGCGGGTGAGCTGCTGGCGCCGCTCTTCCTGCGCGCGGGCTTCGGGGTCGTTGGCCAGGCGCTGCGGATCGACGCGCGGCAAGGTGGCCAGTTGCTGGCGCACCTGGGTCAGCAGCTGCTCTTGCTGCTGGAGCATGGCGTCGATGCGGCGCTGGTTGGCGTTGATGGGCGCGTCGCCCGCCGATTCGGTAGGGCTGGGCGGCAGCGGGGTGCTGGCGATGCGCTTGTCCTGGGCTTCACCGCCGCCGGCCAAGGTGGCCTGGGCCAGGGCCTGGGGTTTGTCGGGGCGTTCTTCGTCGGACTGGGCGTTGACCAAGATGACGTCGAGCGTGGTGTCCTGGAACACGCGCTGAAAGCCCTCTGGGTCTACGAAGCGGATGGTCAGCACCACGGCATGCAGCAGCGCGGACACGCCCAGGGCCCATTGCAAGGTGGTTAGCGATTTGAAAAAGCGCAGCATCACGGAGCGGGATTATCGGCGCTGGCAGGGGTGCTGCCGCCAGGGGCGGGCGTGTCTTCGTTCACGTCCACGGCGATGGCCAGGGGGCCGGCGGCGGTGCTGCCGTCGTCGTCTTCCGTGTCGTCGTCACCGGCGCTGGCCTGGCTGCTGGCGGCGGCGCCCAGCACTTCCACCACGGTGCCGCGCACGTCCAGGGCCATGTCGTCGATCTCGCCCAGCTTCACGCGCACCTGGGTGCCGCGCGGCAGCCCTTGGGCGCCCAGCACCGTGAAGACCAGCGGCAGCGTGTCGGCGCGCACCAGCCAGGCGCCGCCGGCCTGCTCTTTGATGAGGCTGGCCGTGAGCTCGGTGATGGCGTTCTGGCGCAGGTATTGCAGCGTCCAGAAGCGTTCCATGCCGGCCTGGTGCGCGTTGTAGGCGGTGTAGGCCGCGTCAAAGGCGCTGATGATGGCCAGCAGTTGCGCGTCTTTGGGTTTGAAGGGCGCGGCCAGCGCGGCGGTGGCGCCGTGGCGCGCGCAGGCAATGATTTGCCACTGGTTGACCAGATCGACATATCGGCGCAGGGGCGAGGTGCTCCACGCATAGCTGGGCACGCCAATGCCCGCGTGCGGCAGCGCCCGGGTGCCCATGCGCACCTTGATGCCGGGGGCCAAGCTGGCCTGGCTGCGGTAGATGGCGGGCACGCCCAGGGTTTTGAGCCATTCGCCCCAGGTGCTGTTGGCCAGGATCATGGCTTCGGCCACGATCAAATCCAGCGGCGCGCCGCGCTGGCGGGTGCTGATGTGCACGCGCTCGTTGCCCGTGGGCACGCTGCCGTTTGCTCCCTCCAGGCGGAAGGTGTAGTCGGGCCGGTTGAAGGTTTCGGGCTTGCCGCGCACCTGCTCGCGTGCGGCTTTCAAGTGCAGGGCCAGGCGGTATAAAAATGATAGCTGCTCCCACGCCATGGGCAAGCGCGAATGGCCTTTTTCGCTCTCATCTTCGGGGGCAGGCGGCGCTTGCAGCCATTCGGCCGTCACCACGTCATCAAGCTGGTCGTGGCGCAGGTTGGCGGCAATGGGCACGCGCTCTAGCCGGGTCTGGCTGCCTTGCACGGCCAGCGTGGCTTCGTCCAGCGTGACGTAGAGCGACACGGCGGGCACGGCGCGGCCTTCGCTCAGGGTGTACTGCTGCACCACGTCGTCGGGCAGCATGGTGATTTTGTAGCCGGGCATGTACACGGTGGACAGGCGCGTGCGGCCCACCGCGTCCAGCGCGTCGCCGGGGGCAATGGCCAGCCCCGGCGCGGCAATGTGAATGCCCAGCACCACGGTGCCCGTGCCCAGGCCTTGCAGCGACAGGGCGTCGTCAATTTCCGTGGTGTGCGAATCGTCGATGGAATAGGCCTGCACGTCGGCCAGCGGCAGCTCGTCCGTGATGGCCGGGGCCGTGAGCGCGCCAAAGCCCGTGCCCTTGGGAAAGTGCTCGAACAAAAAGCGCTGCCAGTGAAATTCGTAGGCCGAGGCCATGGCCCCGGCGCGTTGCAGCAGCGCCAGCGGCGCCAGGGCCGTGGCGCGCGCGGCTTCGACCACGGCCTTGTACTCGGGCGCGTTCTTGTCGGGCTTGAACAGGATCTTGTAAAGCTGCTGGGCAATGGGCTCGGGGGTGCGGCCTGCGGCCAGCTCGTCCGCCCAAGCGCTGATTTGCGCGGCGATCTGCTTTTTCTTTTCAATGGCCGCCAGCGCCTGCGCCACGATGTCGGCGGGCGCTTTTTTGAACCGGCCCTTGCCCGCGCGGCGAAAGTAATGCGGCGCCTCGTGCAGCGCCATCAGCATGCCCGCCTGCTGCGCCACGGTGGGCGCATCGCCAAAGTATTCCGCCGCCAGCTCGGCAAAGCCGAATTCGCCCTCGGGCGCGAATTCCCAGGCCAGGGGCAGCTCCACCTCGGCGGCCAGCGCCTGGGCCTGGGCCAGCAGATCGGCGGGGGCGGGCTTGTCAAAGCGCAGCAGCTGGTTGGCGGCCTTGACCTTCAGGCGCTTGCCCGAATCCAGCTCCACCTGGGCAGAGGCTTCGGCCTCGGAAAGAATGCGGCCGGCAAGAAATTTGCCGGCCTCGTCGAACAAAACATGCATAGGGCGGCGATTGTGACACCCACCGCCGCCGCCAAGCCTGGCGCCCGCCCCTGCCCTGCCCGCCCGCTTGGCGCACAGCGGCCTGGCGGGTGTGATTTCACTGGCAAAATAGCCGCTTGCGCTGCATTGCCGCGCGCATGCAGCTATCGATTCAGGAGTTATCCCCTCATGCTCTGGCACGTGACGGCTCTTGTGGCCGCCTATCTCATTGGCTCGCTCAGCTTTGCCGTCATCATCAGCCGCATGATGGGGCTGGCCGATCCGCGCAGCTATGGCAGCGGCAACCCGGGGGCGACCAATGTGCTGCGCTCTGGCTCCAAAAAAGCGGCGGTGCTGACTTTGCTGTTTGACGCACTCAAGGGCTACGTGCCCGTGGCGCTGGCGGCGGCCTGGGCGCTGCCGCCTGCGATGGTGGCGCTGGTGGGGCTGGCGGCTTTTCTGGGGCACTTGTACCCGGTGTTCTTTCGCTTTCAGGGCGGCAAGGGCGTGGCCACGGCCGCAGGCGTGGTGCTGGCCCTGTCGCCCTGGCTGGGGCTGGCGGTGCTGGCGGTGTTTGCCCTGGCCGTGGGGCTGTGGCGCTATGTGTCGCTGGCTTCCATGCTGGCGGCAGGGGCCGCCGCGCTGCTGGTCGCTGCCGTGCCCGGCCCCTGGCCGCGTGATGCGGCCACAGCGGCGGCGCTGACGGCGATGGCGGCGCTGCTGGTGTGGCGCCACCGCGAAAACATCACCCGCCTGCGGGCGGGAGTGGAATCCAAACTAGGAAGCAAAAAGAAATGAGCGATACCTTGCAACGCCGCGGCGTGGGCCCACGCCTGTCGGAAGCCTCTGTCTTCAATGGCGTGGTGTACTTGGCGGGCATGGTGCCCGAAGGCGGCGCCACCGATATCCGCAGCCAGACGGCAGACGTGTTGGCCCAGATCGACAGACACCTGGCCGCCTGCGGCAGCGATAAAAGCCGCCTGCTGCGCGTGCAGATTTTCCTGGCCGACATCGCCGACATCGCCGCGATGAACGAGGTGTGGGACGCGTGGGTGGTGCCTGGGCAGACGCCGCCGCGCGCCACGGTGCAGGCACCGCTGGCCAACCCGGCTTGGCGCGTTGAAATCGTGGTGACAGCCGCGCAGCGCCCGGGCGCTTGAGGCTGCTGCCGGCCTGCACTTCTTTCCTTCTGCCCTGGCTGCGTTCTGGCGGCGCCTGTGCGTTTGCAGAGCACATGCCGGCTGGGCAGGCATAAAAAAGCGCCGGGCGGTGCCGGCGCTTGGCATGCGCTGAAAGGGCGAAGAATTGCTGCTATTTATGTAGCATTAAAACCCCGTCCATAAAGCGCAAATGCCCTTTTCCGCTTATAGCGAGATGGGGGTGATCTTGGCCGCGCCCACGGAAGCGCCTGCCTCCAGGCCCACATTGGTCAGGATAAAGCTGGCCACGGGCTGCTGGGCCGTCTGGCTGTCCACCATGCCATTGGCACCCACCTTGCCGATGGCCACCGTGGCGTCTGCGCCAGCAATCCAGCCATTGCTGGCCTTGAACTTCTCCAGCGCCTCGCGGGTGTTGAACACGTAGACGACAGCACGCGACTGGCCACCTGCTTGCAGGCCCACGGAACCGGCGGTGGTGCTGTAGTAACGGGTGGTTTGCCCGCCTTCGCGCAAGGCGCCTTGGCCGTGCGCGGCACCGACGACGAAGCTGCCGCCGACAATGCTGGGAAACACCAGCACGCCCGCAGATCGCTGCACCATTTCCTGCGTGCCGGGCACGGTGGAGTACAGGCGCGCCAGCGTGGCGTCCACCTCGCGCTCCATGGCGGCGCGGGCGGTGGGGCCGGAGGCTTCAGAGCCTGCGGGGGTGGTCGTGCAGCCGGTCATCACGGCAGCGCCCAGCGCCAGGGCGGCGGCCAGGCCAAGGGCGCGCATGCCACGGCGCGGCAGGCTGGAGAGGGTGTGGTTCATGTGTCTGTCCTTATTGATCATTGGGAAGGTATCGGTGATGTCCGATGACCGCAATGTAGAGCGTGGGCAAGGCGCCCGCCGTAGGACAGCAAGCACACATGTTGATCCAGCGCAGATGATCCCGCGCGAACCCCGGCGGTGCCGTTCAAAACGGGACGGGGCTGTGGCAATGCAGCGGCCAGCCGGTGGCAGGGTGAATCAGGTGCAGGGTGCTGGCATGCAGCATCAGGCGCGGGGCCGGATTGCCCGCGGGGCCATACAGCGTGTCGCCCACGATGGGGTGGCCGATGGCTTGCAGATGCACGCGCAACTGGTGCGATCGGCCGGTGACGGGGCGTAGCGCCACGCGGGTGTAGCCGCTGGCCGTGTCATGACCCAGCGGCTGCCAGCGCGTGTGGCTGGGCTTGCCGCTGGCGTGGCAGACCTTGCTGCGCGGGCGGTTGGGCCAGTCCACGGCAAGGGGCAGGCGAATGTCGGCCCAGCCGCCCAGGGCATCGGAGGGCAGCGCCAACAGGCCATGCACCAGGGCTTCGTAGCCCTTGTGCACACGGCGCTGGGCAAAGGCGTCGCTGAGCTGGCGCTGCATGTCAGGGGTGCGCGCCAGCAGCATGAGGCCGCTGGTGGCCTGATCGAGCCGGTGAACGACCAGGGCGCCGGGCCAGTGGCGCTGGGCACGGGCGCTGAGGCAGTCGGCCTTGTCCGGGCCGCGCCCAGGCACGGACAGCAGACCGGCGGGCTTGTCCAGCACGATCAGGTGCTCGTCCTGGTGCAGCACGCGCGGGGGTGCGCCGGCATCGCTGGCCGGGGCGGGAAGGCCGTGCATGGCGTCAGTGCGGGTGCGCCGCTGCGGCCCCGCCAGCCAGCACCCGCTGCGGGTTCAGAATGCCCTGCGGGTCCAGCGCCTGCTTGATGGCGCGCATCAGGTGCAGCGCCACGGCGCTTTTGTAGTGCGGCAGCTTGTCGGCTTTGAGGCTGCCAATGCCGTGTTCGGCGCTGATGGAGCCGCCATGCCGCGCCACGGCGTCAAACACCAGGGTGTTGATGCGCGCTTCCTCATCGCGCAAAAAGGCTGCGGCGTCCTGCCCTTCGGGCGCTTGCACGTTGTAGTGCAGGTTGCCATCGCCCAGGTGGCCAAAGTTGACCAGGCGCACGCCAGGAATGGCAGCGGCCAGCAGGGCGTCGGTTTCATGAACGAAGGCGGGAATGCGCGAGATGGGCACGCTGATGTCGTGCTTGATGTTCAGCCCCTCTTCGGCCTGCGCCAGCGGAATGCTTTCGCGCAGGTGCCACAGCGCCTTGGCCTGGGCCATGTTTTCGGCCACCACGGCGTCTTGCACCACGCCGCCTTCCAGCGCGGATTCGAGCAGGCGCTCAAACAGGGCGCGGGCGTGGGCCTCGCTTTCGTGGTCGCTGTTTTCCAGCAGCACGAAAAAGCTGCCGGGCGCGGTGTCGGGCGCCAGCAGGGGCACGCGCTGCTGCGGAAAATGGCGCGCCACCAGTTGCAGGGCAAAGGGGTTCATCACCTCAAAGCCGGTCAGCCCCGCGCCCAGGTGCCGGTGGGCCAGGGCCAGCAAGTCCACCGCCGCCTGCATGTGCGGCACCTGCGCCCAGGCCGTCAGGCGCGCGGCGGGGCGGGGGTAGAGCTTCAAGGTGGCGGCGGTGATGATGCCCAGCGTGCCTTCGCTGCCGATGAACACATCGCGCAGGTCATAGCCCGTGTTGTCCTTGCGCAGGCCGCTCAAGCCGTCCCACACCTGGCCCTGGGCCGTAACCACTTCCAGCCCCAGGCACAGCTCGCGCGCGTTGCCGTAGCGCAGCACCTGCGTGCCGCCCGCGTTGGCGGCCAGGTTGCCGCCAATGGTGCAGCTGCCTTCGGCGGCCAGGCTTAAAGGAAAGAGCAGGCCCGCTTCTTCGGCCACGGCTTGCAGGTTTTGCAGGATGCAGCCGGCTTCCACGGTGAAGGTGAGGTTGGCCGCGTCCACGGCGCGCACGGCCTGCATGCGTGTCAGGCTCAGCAGCACCTGGGTGCCGCTGTCATCGGGCACGCTGCCCACCACCAGGCCGGTGTTGCCGCCTTGCGGCACGATGGCCGTGCCCCGCGCGGCGCAGGCGCGCACCACGGCGGCCACTTCGGCCGTGCTGCCGGGGCGCACCACGGCCAGCGCCTTGCCGCGGGCGCGGCGGCGCCAGTCTTGTTCATAGGCGCTCAAATCGCCCTCGGTCAGCACGTGGGCCGCGCCCACGGCGGCGCGCAAATCGTCCAACAACGCAGAAGACGTCATGGTTTTACTCACTTTTTAATAGCTAAAAATACCCGTCAAACGTGCGCAAACGGCCTGAAAAACCTCAAACCTTCAAAGACTGCGCACGCGCCTGCCGCTGCCGCAGGCGGATGTGGGCGGCGCAGGCGGCAAACAGCAGCAGCACCAGCGCCACCTCGGCCAGCGCATACCAGGCCGAAGGCGCCGCATCGCCTGCCGCGCGCACCACGCCTTCGACAAAGTACAGCCACACAAACAGCGCCACCTTGCGGTAGCTGAGCATGCGAAAGCGCAGCAGCCCCGGCAGCGCCAGCAGCAGCGGCAGCCCTTTGAGCGCCAGCCACGAGCCGCCCGGGCGCAGCGGCGCGCCCCACAGCTCCCACACCAGGCACAGCGCGCACAGCGCCAGCAGCCCCGCCACCGCCAGCGCGCGCGTGGCCCGCGCTGCGGGCGATGGCGTTGCAGGGCCAGCGGGGGCGGCAGGTGAGGCGGGGCCAGCGGGGGCTGCGTGGCGGGGGGAGGCAGGGGCAAGCGGGTCGGTCATAAAGGCGGTGGCATCATAGCCAGCCATGAATTTGCACCGGCTCAAGGCGCGTGCGCGCGCCTTCGTCACCGACGTCACCGACTTTCCCGTGCTGCCCACCGCCGCCACGCTGTGGGAGCGCTTTCAGCAAGACCGCCTGGGGCTGACGGCCAGTTCGCTGACCTTTACCACCACGCTGGCGCTGGTGCCGTTTTTTGCCGTGGTGCTGTCCATCTTCACCGCCTTTCCCAAGTTCGGGCAGTGGCAGGCGGCCTTGCAGCAGTGGTTCATCGACAGCCTGGTGCCCGCCAGCATCGCCGGCCCGGTGCTGGATTACCTGACGCAGTTCGCCACCAAGGCCAGCGAGCTGGGGCTGGTGGGCGTGACCTTTCTGTTCTTCACCGTGCTGTCGCTGATTCTGACCATCGACGAAACGCTCAACGCCATCTGGCGCGTGAGCGTGCACCGCCCCTTCACGCAGCGCGTGCTGGTGTACTGGGCCGTGCTGACCCTGGGGCCGCTGGTCATGGGCGCCAGCCTGGCCATCACCAGCTACGTGGTCAGCCGCTCCAGCGGCTGGCTGCCCAGCCTGCCCGGCGGGGTGAACGCGGCGCTGTGGCTGCTGCAATTTGCGCTGATGACCGTGGGCATCACCTTGCTCTACCGCTTTGTGCCCTACACCCCCGTGCGCTGGCAGCACGCGCTGGCCGGCGCGCTGTTTGCCGCGCTGTGCCTGACGCTGGGGCGGCAGGCGCTGGGGCTGTACCTGACGCGCATTCCCACCTACTCGCTCATCTACGGCACCTTTGCCACCGTGCCCATCTTGCTGCTGTGGATTTACCTCAGCTGGCTGATCGTGCTGTTTGGCGCCGTCATTGCCGCCTACCTGCCCAGCCTGCTGGGCGGTGTGGCGCGGCGCAGCGGCGGGCCGGGCTGGACGTTTCGCCTGGCCATGGAAACGCTTGAGCAGCTGGTTCGCGCGCGCGAGGGCGATGGGCGCGGCCTGACCCTGCCGCAGCTGACCCGGCGGCTGCGCGTGGACAGCCTGCAACTGGCCCCCGTGCTGGGCACGCTGCAAACCATGGACTGGGTGGGCGAGCTGACCACCCGCAGCGAAAACGAAGAACCGCGCTACGTGCTGCTGGTGGATCCGGCCCGCCAGCGGCTGCGCCCGCTGGTGGAGACGCTGCTGCTCAAGCCCGAGGCCACGGCCCCGGCCAGCGGCGCATGGCCGCAGGCGCTGTTTCAGGACTTGACCGTGGCGCAGGCGCTGGCCTTGGCGCCGGCGCAGCAAGCCAGCATAAATCTGGCGCTGGCAGCGCCTTCGCAGACGGCGCCTTGAAACACGCCCTCATGTGTCAGCCTCCCGCCTGCAAAAAGCCGTGCAGGGCGCGCAGCACCTCGTCGGGCGCTTCGGTCATCAGCGAGTGGCCGGCGTTGACCTCCACCACCTGCGGCTGGCGGGCGTGCTGGGCCAGGGCGCGCGCGGCCTTGGGCGGGGTCATCTGGTCGTGCCGGCCAATCACGAACAGGGTGGGGCACTGCACGGCGGCCATGGCGGCCTGGCCGTCGGCATAGCTGTCGCAGGCCACGAAGCCGGTGTGAAACACGTTGGTTTGCGGGTTGCTGGCCAGCACGCGGCGCATGAGCGCGCGCGAGGCGCCGTGCAGCCACACGCCGCCCGCGCCGCTGCTGGCGTGCGGCGGGCACAGCGTGCTGTGCGAAAACACGTTGACCATGTGAATGGCTTTTTCAGGCGCGGCCACCGCCGCTTCCAGCAGCGCGGGCGACACCTTCATGGGAAAGGCCGTGCCCAGCAGGGCCAGGCGGCTCACGCGCGCGGGCGCGTCGGCCGCCGCTTGCAGGGCAATCAGGCTGCCAAAGCTGTGGCCGGCCAGGGCGGCGCGCTCGATGCCCAGCGCGTTAAGCAAGGCCAGCACGGTGGCGGCGGCTTGCTGCACGCTGGCCGGCGGCGTGCCGCCGCTGCGCATGTGGCCGGGCAGGTCAATGGCCAGCACGTTGAAGCCGTGGTGGGCCAGGTAGCGGCTTTGCAAGGCCCAGACGCTGTGGTCGTTGAGCACGCCGTGAATCAGCACCACTGTGGGCTTGGCCGCGTCAAACGCTTTGCCGCCGGTGTAGGCGTACAGGGGGTGGTCTTGAACTTGGATGTGCATGTCTCGTTCTCTCGTGTGTTCTTGGGGTCACGCGTCAGCAATGAGCCGCTTGCCCAGCGACACCACGTCGTCGCGGCCATAGCCCATGCGTTCGTAAAAGCCCAGCGCCGCCGTGTTGCTGCTGCGCACTTGCAGGTTGAGCTTGGGGCAGCCCAGGGCAAGCAGCCGCGCCTGGCCTTCGGCCATCAACTGCCTGCCCAGGCCACGCCGCTGGTGCGAGGGCGCCACGGCCAGGTAGTTGACCCAGCCGCGGTGCCCGTCGTAGCCAAACATGGCGCTGGCCACGATGTGGCCCGCTTCTTCCATGACCAGAAACAGCTCGGGCTGCACGGTTTGCTTGCGGGCGATGTCCTGGCGCGGGTCGTTCCAGGGCCGGGTGAGCCCGCAGGCTTGCCACAGGGCGATGACGGCGGCTTCGTCCGCCGGGCGAAAGGGGCGCAGGTTCACGCCGCTTTCTCCGCGCTTTTGAGGGCGCGCTTCAAGTCGTCGATCAAGTCGTCGGCGTCTTCCAGCCCGATGGACAGGCGAATGGTGCCGGGGCCAATGCCGGCGCTGGCCAGGGCTTCGTCGCTCATGCGGAAGTGCGTGGTGCTGGCCGGGTGAATGACCAGGCTGCGGCAGTCGCCCACGTTGGCCAGGTGGCTGAAGATTTTGAGCGTGTCGATGAACGCCTTGCCCTGCGCGCGGCTGCCTTTGATGTCGAAGCTGAACACGCTGCCCGCGCCTTTGGCGCCGTGCTTGAGCAGGCGGTTGGCGGTGGCGTGGCTGGGGTGCGATTGCAGCAGGGGGTGGCCCACGCGGGCGACAAAGGGGTGCTCGGCCAGAAAGCGCACCACTTTTTCGGTGTTGGCAATGTGGCGCTCCATGCGCAGGGGCAGGGTTTCAATGCCTTGCAGGATGAGCCAGGCGCTGTGCGGGCTTAAACACGCGCCAAAGTCGCGCAGCCCTTCGCGCCGCGCGCGCAGCAAAAAGGCGCCGGCGCTGCTTTCTTCGGCAAAGACCATGCCGTGAAAACCCTCGTAGGGCTGGCTCAGCCCCTCGAATTTGCCGCTGGCGGCCCAGTCAAAGCCGCCACCATCGACCAGCACGCCGCCAATGACGGTGCCGTGGCCAGAGAGAAACTTGGTGGCCGAGTGGTAGACCAGATCGGCCCCCAGGGCCAGCGGCTGCATGAGGTAGGGCGTGGTCAGGGTGGAATCGACCAGCAGGGGCAGGCCGGCCTCGTGCGCAATCTGGGCCACGGCGGGCACGTCCAGCACGTCCAGCCCGGGGTTGCCCACGGTTTCGCCAAACAGCAAGCGGGTGTTGGGGCGGATGGCGGCGCGCCAGCCGTCCAGATCGCCCGGCTGCACGAAGGTGGTGTCAATGCCAAAGCGCCGCAGCGTGTAGTGCAGCAGGTTCTGGCTGCCGCCGTACAGGGCCGTGCTGGCCACGATGTGGCCGCCCGCGCCCATGAGCGTGGCCACGGCCAAGTGCAGCGCGGCCTGGCCGCTGGCGGTGACGATGGCGCCCGCGCCGCCTTCCAGCGCGGCCACGCGCTGCTCCAGCGCGGCGCAGGTGGGGTTGCTGATGCGGCTGTAGACGTGGCCGGCGCGCTCCATGTTGAACAAGGCGGCGGCGTGGTCGCTGGATTCAAAGACGAACGATGTGCTTAAGTGAATGGGCAGGGCGCGCGCGCCGGTGGCGGGGTCGGGCTGCGCGCCCGCGTGGATGCTGAGGGTGTCAAAGCCGGGGTCGGCGTAGCCGGGCATGGTGTCTCCTGTCAAACGGTCAAGCGATTTATTGTGGGCTATATTTGCCGGCACTCTTGCCGCTCCAGGCGGCCAACAGCGAAGTCACGCACCCCCATGAAAGTCAGCGACATCCTGCGGCTCAAGGGCAATGCCCTGTACACCATCACCCCCGAAGACAGCCTGGCCGACGCGGCGCGCACCATGTTTGAAAAAGACATTGGCTCGCTGGTGGTGATGTCGCACGGGCGCGTGGTGGGCATGCTCACTTTTCGCGAAGTGATTGCCGCCACGGTGAAAAACGGCGGCAGCTTTGGCAGCACCTCGGTCTACCGCGCCATGGACCCCGGCCCGCTGATCTGCACGCTGGAGACCGAGCTGGACGAAGTGCGCCGCATGATGGTGGACCACCACGCGCGCTACCTGCCTGTGATCGACAAGCAGATGCTGCAAGGCGTCATCAGCTTTTACGACGTGGCCAAGACCGTGGTGGACCAGCAGAACTTTGAGAACCAGATGCTCAAGGCCTACATCCGCGACTGGCCCGAGGAAGACCCGGCCAGCCCCCCGAAAGCCCCCAGCCAGGCTTGATCCGATTTCTTCATTTTTGATAGCTAAAAACATAGGCCAATCAAGCGCGAATGGCCTTTTTTATTAACACCACTCCATGAGCGGCAGCACCCTAGGCAACCTGTTTGCCGTGACCAACTTTGGCGAATCCCACGGCCCGGCCATTGGCTGCGTAATTGACGGCTGCCCGCCCGGCATGGCGCTGAGCGAGGCCGACATCCAGCCCGAGCTGGACCGCCGCCGCCCCGGCACCAGCAAATTCGTCACCCAGCGCAACGAAGCGGATCAGGTGCAAATCCTCTCGGGCGTGTACCAGGGCCAGACCACGGGCACACCCATCTGCCTGCTCATTGCCAACACCGACCAGCGCAGCAAGGACTACGGCGACATTGCCCAAACCTTCCGCCCCGGCCATGCCGACTACACCTATTGGCGCAAGTACGGCGTGCGCGACCCGCGCGGCGGCGGGCGCTCGTCGGCACGGCTGACGGCCCCCACCGTCGCCGCCGGCGCCGTGGCGCGCAAATGGCTGCGCGAGCAATTGGGCACCACCTTCCAAGGCTGCATGACCCAGGTGGGCGAGCTGCCCATCGGCTTTGAAAGCTGGGACCACGTGGCCCACAACCCCTTCTTCGCCCCCGTGGCCGACGTATCGGCCATTGAGGACTACATGAACGCCCTGCGCAAAAGCGGCGACTCCTGCGGCGCGCGCCTGCGCGTGGTGGCGCGCCGCGTGCCCGTGGGCCTGGGCGAGCCGCTGTACGACCGGCTCGACGCCGACATCGCCAAGGCCATGATGGGCCTGAACGCCGTCAAGGGCGTGGAAATTGGCGACGGCTTTGCCAGCGTGGCGCACAAAGGCAGCGCACATGGCGACAGCCCGCTGCCCGGCGGCGGCTTTGCCAGCAACCACGACGGCGGCGTGCTGGGCGGCATCAGCAACGGGCAGGACATCGAGGTGTCCGTGGCCATCAAGCCCACCAGCTCCATCCTGGTGCCGCGCGCATCCATCAACACCGCGGGTGAGCCGGTCGAGGTCATCACCAAGGGCCGCCACGACCCCTGCGTGGGCATCCGCGCCACCCCCATTCTCGAAGCCCTGCTGGCCCTGGTCGTCATGGAGCACGCCCTGCGCCAGCGCGCGCAGTGCGGCAGCATCGCTGCCAGCTGAAAACCCAGTGCCCAGGCCCGCCTGCCCGAAACCCTGCTTTTTTCGCTACACCCAGCGCCGCACCCGCGCCGCGTAGCGCTCGAAAGCCGGGCCAAAGCGTGCCCGCAAGACCCGCTCCTCCGCGCGGATCTGCAACACATTCATCAGCAGCACAAACAGCGGCCAGCCCAGCCACGCCGCCGCATTGCCCAGATACACGCCCCAGCCCATCAGCACCAGCAGCATGCCCAGGTACATGGGGTTGCGGGTGAACTGGTAAACCCCTTGCGTCACCAGCACACTGGCCTGCGCCGGAGCCAGCGGGTTGACTGTGGTGCGCGCACGCCCAAAGGCCCGCACCCCCGCCAGCGCCAGCACCCCACCGGCCAAGGCCACCCCCAGGCCCGCCCCCAGCGCCAGCGGCCATGCCCCCGCCGGCCAAAGCTGCGCGCCAGGCACGGCACGCGCCAGCCCCCACATCAGCCCCGCCACACCCAAGCTCACCACAGGCGGGGGAATCTTGTGCTCATACCAAAAAGACATGCAACACCCCCTGAAAAAAACCGGCACCTGCCTGCCCCCAGGCGCCCAGGCCACACACAGGCATGGCAGCATATCCTCTCCTCCAGGCCACCGTCAGCCTCACCAAAAGAAAAGTGCCATTCGCGCTTGATACACAAAAGATTCAAGCTATATAAAAAATAGCGCCATGCCCTCTACATCCTCTCCCGACACCCTGGCCGCATGCGTGGCCAGCACCGCCCGCGCACTGGAACAAGCCGGTGTGCACTACGGCCACGGCACCACCTGCGCCCAGGACGAAGCCGCCTGGCTGGTGCTGCACGCCGCGGGCCTGCCGCTGGACACCGACCTGCAAGGCCCCGATGGCCGCCAGCCCCTGCCCCCCGCCCAGCTGGCGCAGGTAGCCGCGCTGCTGCAAGCGCGCATCACTACCCGCAAGCCCCTGGCCTACCTCATCCGGCAGGCCTGGCTGCAAGGCGTGCCCTTTTACGTGGACGAGCGCGCCATCATCCCCCGCAGCCTGATCGCCGAAGCCCTGGCCGACGGCAGCATCGACCCCTGGCTGCCCGAACACACACAGCGCGTGCTCGATTTGTGCACCGGCAACGGCAGCCTGGCCGTGCTGGCCGCCCTGGCCTGGCCCGAGGTGCAAACAGATGCCGCCGACATCAGCCCCGACGCCCTGGCCGTCGCCCGCATCAACGTGCAGCAGCACGGCCTGCACACGCGCATCCGCCTGCTCGAAAGCGACGGCCTGGCCCAGTGCCCCGGCCCCTATGACCTGATCCTGTGCAACCCGCCCTATGTCAACACGGCCAGCATGGCCACACTGCCGCCCGAATACCAGGCCGAGCCCGCCCTGGCCCTGGCGGGCGGCACAGACGGCATGGACTTCGTGCGCACCTTGCTGCGGCAAGCGCCCGCACACATGTGCGCGCATGGCGTGCTGGTGCTGGAAATCGGCCATGAACGCGCGCACTTTGAGGCCGCCTTCGGGCACCTGAACCCCGTGTGGCTGCCCACCAGCGCCGGCAGCGACCAGGTGCTGCTGCTCACGCGTGAAGCCCTGTGGCCTCAGCCTTCCCACCCCGGCCAGCCCACTTAACACCCAAGGCGCAACCCATCACAAAAAAGGGTTAACCCGAGCAGGAAAAAGGTGCAACCCACGTAGCATCACAGCGCCCGCCATCGCAACCGGATGGCTTGTTGTGATACCTCAGGAGAGTTGCACCCATGTCCACCACCATCGGCATCAAGGTTGACGAAGCCTTGCGCGAGCGCATCCGCGCCGCCGCGCAAAGCCTGGGGCGCACGCCCCATTGGCTCATCAAGCAGGCCGTGGTGCAGTACGTGGACGCGCTGGAGCGTGGTGCCACCTCCATCGCCCTGCACCCTCTGACCGCACCAGATGCCGATGGCGAAGCACCTGCCGAGGCGCAACCCCAAGCCACCGAGGTGCAAGCTTTTCTGGAATTTGCCCAATCGGTGCAGCCGCAAACCGCGCTGCGCGCGGCCATCACCGCCGCCTGGCACCGGCCCGAGCCGGAATGCCTGCCCATGCTGCTGCCGCTGGCGCAATGCCCTGACGCGGCCCAGGCCCAGGCCGTTCAAGCCCTGGCCACGCGCCTGGTGCAAGGGCTGCGCAACGCGCCTGCGGCCAGCGGCGTGGCAGCGCTGGTGCAGGAGTTTTCGCTCTCCAGCCAGGAAGGCGTGGCCCTGATGTGCCTGGCCGAGGCGCTGCTGCGCATTCCCGACAGCGCCACGCGCGACGCGCTGATCCGCGACAAGATCAGCCGCGGCGACTGGCGCGCGCACGTCGGGCAGTCGCCCTCTTTGTTCGTCAACGCCGCCGCCTGGGGGCTGGTGCTCACCGGCAAACTCACCAGCACCAGCAGCGAAAAAAGCCTCTCGGCCGCGCTGGCGCGGGTCATTGGCAAGGGCGGCGAGCCGCTGATTCGCCAGGGCGTGAACCAGGCCATGAAGATGATGGGCGAGCAGTTCGTCACCGGCCAGAACATTGCCGAAGCCCTGGCCAACAGCCGCACGTGGGAGAAAAAAGGCTTTCGCTACAGCTACGACATGCTGGGCGAAGCCGCCGCCACCGAGGCCGACGCGCAGCGCTATCTGCAAGCGTACGAGCAGGCCATTCACGCCATTGGCGCGGCCTCGGCCGGGCGCGGCATTTTTGAAGGGCCGGGCATTTCCATCAAGCTCTCGGCCCTGCACCCGCGCTACAGCCGCGCGCAGTACGAGCGCGTGATGGACGAGCTGCTGCCGCGCGTGCTGCACCTGGCCGAGCTGGCCCGCCACTACGACATCGGCATGAACATCGACGCGGAAGAAGCCGACCGGCTGGAGCTGTCGCTGGACTTGCTGCAAGCGCTGTGCGCCGCGCCCTCGCTCAAGGGCTGGGGCGGGCTGGGCTTTGTGGTGCAGGCCTACCAAAAGCGCTGCCCCTACGTCATTGACTACCTGATTGATCTGGCCCGCCGCAGCAAGCGGCGGCTGATGGTGCGCCTGGTCAAAGGCGCGTACTGGGACAGCGAAATCAAGCGCGCCCAGCTCGACGGCCTGGACGGCTATCCCGTCTACACCCGCAAAGTCCACACCGACGTGAGCTACCTGGCCTGCGCACGCAAGCTGCTGGGCGCGCCCGATGCCGTGTACCCGCAGTTCGCCACCCACAACGCGCAAACCCTGGCCGCCATCTACCACATGGCCCAGGCGCAAGGCGGCAGCTACTACAGCGGGCAGTACGAGTTTCAGTGCCTGCACGGCATGGGCGAGCCGCTGTACGAGCAAGTCACCGGCCCCGTGGCCGAGGGCAAGCTGGCGCGCCCCTGCCGGGTGTACGCCCCCGTGGGCCATTACGACACGCTGCTGGCCTACCTGGTGCGCCGCCTGCTGGAAAACGGGGCCAACACCTCTTTTGTCAACCGCATTGGCGATGCCAGCGTGCCCGTGGCCGAGCTGGTGGCCGACCCCGTGGCCCAGGTGCTGGCCAGCGCCCAGGCCGAAGGCGTGCTGGGCGCGCCGCACCCGCGCATTGCGCTGCCGCGCGATCTGCTGGCCCAGCCAGGGCCGCTGGCGCGCCCCAATTCGCAGGGGCTGAACCTGGCGCACGAGCAGCAACTGGCCTCCCTGGCCGCCGCGCTGCTGGCCAGCACGCGCCACACGCCGCTGGCCGCCGCGCCCGGTGTGCCCCTGCCAGACGATCCGGCCCACACCCCCGGCTGGCAGCCTGTGCGCAACCCCGCCCAGCTGAACGACACCGTGGGCTGGGTGCATGAGGCCGATGCCAGCGCGGTGCAGGCCGCCGCCGAGCGCGCCGCGCAAGCCGCGCCCATCTGGTCGGGCACGCCGCCAGCGGCGCGCGCTGAGGTGCTGGCCCGCGCCGCCGATTTGCTGGAGCAGCGCAGCCAGCTGCTGCTGGGCCTGATCGTGCGCGAGGCCGGCAAAACCCTGCCCAACGCCGTGGCCGAAATCCGCGAAGCGGTGGACTTTCTGCGCTACTACGGCGCGCAAGTGGCCGCGCAGTTTGACAACGCCACCCACCGCCCGCTGGGCGTGGTGCTGGCCATCAGCCCCTGGAACTTTCCGCTGGCCATCTTCTGCGGCCAGATTGCCGCCGCCCTGGCCGCGGGCAACACCGTCATCGCCAAACCGGCCGAGCAAACCCCGCTGACCGCCGCCGCCATGACAGCCCTGCTGCACGAGGCTGGTGTGCCGCCAGGCGCCTTGCAGCTGCTGCCCGGCGCGGGCGAAACCGTGGGCGCGGCCCTGGTGGCGCACCCGCAGGTGGCCGCCGTCATGTTCACCGGCTCGACCGAAGTGGCGCGCCTGATTGCCCGCAGCCTGGCCCAGCGCCTCTCGCCCAGCGGCCAGACCATTCCGCTGATTGCCGAAACCGGCGGCCAGAACGCCCTGGTGGTGGATTCATCGGCCCTGGCCGAGCAGGTCACAGCCGATGTGCTGGCCTCGGCCTTCGACTCGGCCGGCCAGCGCTGCTCGGCCCTGCGCCTGCTGTGCGTGCAAGAAGACGTGGCCGATCGCACCATCGGCATGATCCGCCAAGCCCTGGCCGAATGGACGCTGGGCAACCCCGACCGCCTGAGCACCGACGTGGGCCCTGTCATCGACGAGGCCGCGCGCGCGCAGATCGAGTCACACATCGCCCACATGCAGGCCCAGGGCCAGCGCGTCACGCGCGTGACGCGCACCGCGCCCGGCCTCAAGGGCCATTACGTGCAGCCGGCGCTGATCGAAATTGACAGCGTGGCGCGGCTGGAACGCGAAGTCTTCGGCCCCGTGCTGCACGTGCTGCGCTACCGCCGCGACGAGCTGGACGCGCTGCTGGCCGCCATCAACGCCACCGGCTACGGCCTGACTTTTGGCCTGCACAGCCGCATTGACGAAACCATCCAGCGCGTGAGCGAGCGCATCCACGCCGGCAACCTCTACGTCAACCGCAACATCATCGGCGCGGTGGTTGGCGTGCAGCCCTTTGGCGGCATGGGCCTTTCAGGCACCGGCCCCAAGGCCGGCGGCCCGCTGTACCTGTACCGCCTGGTGCAAGCCGCACCCAGCGCGGCCCTGCACGCCCTGCCTGCTGCACCTGCTGCGCCGGCCACAGCCGCCAAGGCTGCCCCAGCCGTGCAGGCGCCCGCCCCCGTGCAGGCACTGAGCGCCCTGGCCCAGTGGCTTGGCCAGTCGCCCGAGGCGCTGCAAGGCCAGGCCAGCGACGCCCTGCGCCTGTGCCAGGCCGCGCAGGCGGCGGCCTTCTGGCCCGTCAACACCCTGCTGCCCGGCCCCACGGGCGAAGCCAACCGCTACCGCCTGCTGCCGCGAGGCCCCGTCTGGGCCGTGCCCGCCACGCCGCTGGGCCTGCTGGCCCAGGTGTGTGCCGCCCTGGCCAGCGGCAACCCCTGCCTGCTGGCCCTGCCCCCCGGCCAGCCGGCGCTGCACACGGCCTTTGAAGCCGTGCAGGCCGCGCTGGCCCCCAGCCTGCAAGGCAGCCTGGGCGACTGGCTGCGCCGCGTCGATCCCGGCCAGGATCCAGGCGGCGACACGCTCGGCGACAGCGCCGCCCCCATCGCTGCCGTGCTGTTTGAAGGCGATGGCGACGCCCTGCTGCGCGTCAACCAGGCCGCCGCCCGCCGCGAAGGCCCGCTGCTGCGCGTGGAAAGCCGCCGCCCCGAAGAACTGCGCGCCGGCCAGGGCTACGACCTGGCGGCCCTGGCGCACGAGCAATCCATCAGCACCAACACCGCCGCCGCCGGCGGCAACGCCCAGTTGATGACCATGCAGTAAGTCCATTTCCAGATCAGAGCGAAACGCCAAGCGTGGCCGCTGGCAGTGCTTGAAGCACGGCAAGGCCGAGCGACAACGTGTCGCCTTGATACGGAAATGGAATAAGCCGTGGCCGGGCCTGCCCCGGCACGGATGTCCTTCCCCCCCCTTTTTTCCTCACCCAACTTTTTTGCACAGGAGACATTCGCCATGCACATCAACTGGAACGACCCCACGGCGATCATGTTCGCCATCTACCTGGTGGCCATGCTGGGCATTGGCTGGCTGGGTTATCTGAGCACCAAGAACCTGTCAGACTACATCCTGGGCGGACGCAGCCTGGGCAGCTTCGTGACCGGGCTGTCGGCGGGCGCATCGGACATGAGCGGCTGGCTGCTCATGGGCCTGCCGGGCGCGGTGTACGCCGCAGGCCTGTCGGAGTCGTGGATCGCCATCGGCCTGATCATCGGCGCCTACCTCAACTGGCGCTTCGTGGCCGCCCGCCTGCGCCTGTACACCGAGCGCGCGGGCAACGCCCTGACCCTGCCGGACTACCTGGCCCACCGCTTCGAGGACAAGGGCAACATCCTGCGCATCGTCACCGCGGCGGTCATCCTGCTGTTTTTCACCCTGTACTGCGCCTCGGGCGTGGTGGCGGGCGCGCGCCTGTTTGAAAACATGTTCGGCATGCCCTACGCCACCGCCCTGTGGGTGGGGGCGCTGTGCACCATTGCCTACGTGTTCATCGGCGGCTTTCTGGCCGTGAGCTGGACGGACACCATCCAGGCCTCGATGATGATCACCGCCCTCATCCTCGCGCCCGTCATCGCCTGGCTGGCCGTGCAAGGCGCGCTGCAACCGGGGCAGGACTGGACGGCGCTGGTGCCCGCCGAAAAGCTGGACATCTTCAAGGGCGCCAGCTTCATCGGCATCATCTCCTTGCTGGCCTGGGGCCTGGGCTACTTTGGCCAGCCGCACATCCTGGTGCGCTTCATGGCCGCCGAATCCGTGCGCACCATTCCCAACGCCCGCCGCGTCAGCATGACCTGGATGGTGCTGTGCCTGGGCGGCGCGGTGGCCGTGGGCATGGTCGGCATCCCCTACTTTGCCGCCCACCCGCAAGGTGCCGCCGCCGTCACCAGCAACTCGGAAACCGTGTTCATGGAGCTGTCCAAGCAGCTGTTCAACCCCTGGATCGCCGGTGCGCTGCTGGCGGCCATTCTGGCGGCGGTGATGAGCACCCTCTCCTGCCAGCTGCTGGTGTGCTCCAGCGCCTTGACCGAAGACATCTACCGCACCTTCTTTCGCAAGCAGGCCACGCAAAAAGAACTGGTGTGGGTGGGCCGCGCCATGGTGCTGCTGATTGCCGTGGTGGCCATTGCCCTGGCCAGCAACCCCAACGCCAAGGTGCTGGGCATGGTCAGCTACGCCTGGGCGGGCTTTGGCGCGGCGTTTGGCCCGGTCATCATCCTCTCGCTGCTGTGGCCGCGCATGACCCGCGACGGCGCGCTGGCCGGCATCGTGACCGGCGCCGTCACCGTGCTGGTGTGGAAGCACTTTGGCTGGCTGGGCCTGTACGAAATCGTGCCCGGCTTCATCCTCGCCTGGGTGGCCACGGTCGTCGTCAGCCAACTGGGGCAGCCCTCGGCCCAGATGCTGCAAACGCACGAGGCCGTGCAGCAAGAGCTGCGCCAGATCCGCACGCTGTAGCCCCCCAGCGCACCCGGTGCCCCGCCTGCGGCTTGTCCAAAGCCGCAGGCTTTTTTTCTTGGCTCAAGCATGCTTCATCGCCGCATCAGACCATCATTCTTCAAACCTGTTTCGACTGGTCAATGCGCACCGTTATGGCTGCTCAAGCAGCCGCTGAAGGCCCGACTGATCCCAGGCTTGACCACTATCAAGAATTTCGCAATTGGTACGTTTACTTATGGGCGGTGCGTTGGCACGATTGCCGGATGCCACAGCGCAAATGTCAAAAAACAAACCGGCATTCGCTGGCTTTCATGCGCGGTGGTGTCAACCAGGAGCCTTGTGATGACCACTGAATTCAATCGCACGGGCAGCGCCCCCTCCAGCAATGCCTTGGGCCGCCGCCGCTTCCTCAACTCTGCCGCCGCCCTGGGCGTGGCCAGCGTGGGCTTGGCCGCCTGCAAGGAAAACACCACCACTGGCAATGCCGCCGCGCCAGCGCCCGCGTCGGCAGCACCGGCGGCATCCGTGGCGGCACCTGCCGCTGCCAACGTGGGCGGTGCAGGCAGCGCTGAAATCAAACCCGGTCAGCTGGACACGCATTACGGGCTGTGGAGTGGTGGACACACAGGTGACGTGCGCATTCTGGGCATCCCGTCCGGGCGCGAGCTGCACCGCATTCCCTGCATGGCGCCCGATGCCATGGTGGGCTGGGGCATTACAAACGAGTCCAAGGCCATCATGGGCACCAAGACCGACGGCAGCCTGCGCTACATCACGGGTGACACGCACCACATCCATGCCTCATACAAGGACGGCATCTATGACGGCAAATACGCCTGGGTGAACGACAAGCTGCACTCACGTTTGGCACGTATCCGGCTGGACTACATGGTGTGCGACAAGATCACCAAGCTGCCCAACGTACAGGGCTTTCACGGCATCTTCCCCGACAAGCGCGACCCGGTAGATCCGGCCATCAACTACACCACGCGTGTGTTCTGTGGGCAGGAATTTCACGTACCGCTGCCCAACAAGGGCGATGCCGCCGCCACCGATCCCAAGCAATACCACTGCCTGTTCACCTGCGTGGATGCCGAGAGCATGGACGTGAAATGGCAGGCGCGCATCGACGGCAACTGTGACCTGGTTGCCACCTCGTTCGACGGCAAGCTGGCCGCGAGCAACCAATACAACACGGAAAACGGCATCCTGTATCCCGACATGATGTCGGCCGAGCAAGATAGTTGCCTGTTCTTCCACATTGCCCGCATTGAAGAAGCTGTGAAAGCTGGCAAATTCACCACCTTGGGCGATTCCAAGGTGCCTGTGGTGGACTGCACGCTGGAGGCCAACAAGGACCCTACCACGGCCTTGTGCTTGGCCGTGCCGATCCCGAAAAACCCGCATGGGGTCAACGCCTCGCCTGATGGCAAATACTTCATCTGCTCGGGCAAGCTCTCGCCCACTTGCACGGTGATCGAACTGCAAAAGGTGCTGGACTGGTTCGACGGCAAGCTGGACGACCCGGCCAAGACCATCGTGGCCGAGCTGGAGGTGGGCCTGGGGCCCCTGCACACCACCTTTGATGGCCGTGGCAATGCATACACCACCTTGTTCCTGGACAGCCAAGTGTGCAAGTGGAACATTGAAAAGGCCATCCAGAAATCTGCCGGCGACAAAACGGTAAACCCCATCATCGACAAGATCGACGTGATGTACCAGCCTGGCCACATCAACGCCACCCATGCCGAAACCACCGCCGCCGATGGCGTATGGATGGCTGTGGGCAACAAGTTCTCCAAGGACCGCTTCCTGCCCGTGGGGCCGCTGCATCCTGAAAACGATCAACTGCTGGACATCACCGGCGAGAAGATGGTGCTGGTACACGACACCCCGGTGCGCGGCGAGCCGCATGACTTCGTCATCTTCAAGCGTGATTGGCTGCAGCCCAAGCAGGTATATGACATCAATGAGCATCCGCAAGCCGTCAAGGCCCCGGAAGAAAGCGGCCTGAGCCGTAACGGCAACAAGGTCACTGTGAAGATGGTGTCCTTTGCCCCGGCTTTCTCACCAGCGGACTTCACCGTCAAGCTCGGTGATGAAGTCACGCTCATCCTCACCAACATCGACAAGGTGGAAGACCTGGCCCACGGCTTCGGCCTGCCGGAATACAACGTGCAATTCGTCGTCAACCCGCAGGAGACCAAGTCCGTCACGTTCAAGGCCGACAAGCCCGGCGTGTTCTGGTACTACTGCACCAACTTCTGCCACGCCCTTCACCTGGAAATGCGCGGCCGCATGATCGTTGAGGGGTAATGCCACGCAGCCTGCCCGCCCTGCACGAGCGGCTGGCAGGCTCACAACGTTCTTGAGATCCATTGGCAACGACGGGGCCGGGCTGCCAGCCGCAGTACCCGGCCCCGTCTCTTTTCAGGAAAGTGGTGCTTTATGACATGCGTGGCATGGGTGCGCCGGCTGGCTGCGGCGCTGACTTTGGGCGCTGCGGCGCTGCTGGCGCCTGGGACACAGGCAGCTTCCGTCGGCGCAGGTGCGGGCGGCTCGCAATCGTATGAAGCCGAGCTGCCTGCGGGCCTGGCCACAGCCAAGGACATGTGCGCCCTGTTGCCATGCCAGGACGTGTTTCCAGGCGCCACCGCCTTTTCCGAGCGCAAGGGCCAACCGCCTTATGTAGAGGCCTATGGCGGCCCTGACGGCAAGCAAAAGCTGGGCTACGTGATGCTGTCCACCGACATCACCGACACGCCCGCCTATTCGGGCAAGCCGGTGGTCACGCTGATCGGCATGGACAACGCGGGCAAGTACGTCGGCGTCAAGGTCATCAAGCATTCCGAACCCATCTTGCTGCTGGGTATCCCAGAGTCGGCGCTGATCGACTTCAACAACCAGTACGTGGGCAAGTCGGTCAAGGACAAGATTGAAGTCGGCCAGTCACGCCCCGGCGAAGACGTGCTGGGTGTGGACGCCATCTCCGGCGCCACCGTCACGGTGATCGCACAAAACCAGGTCATCACCCAGTCTGGCGCCAGCGTGGCGCGGCAAGTGGGCATCATCGAACCCGTGGTGCGCGAACCCGTGCGCTACGTGCAGCCGGCAGCTGGCGCGCCCTTGCCTGACTGGGCTGCGCTGACACGCCAGGGCGCGGTGCGCAAGCTGGTGGTGCAGCCCGAGCAAGTGGGTTTGCCCAAGACGGGCGAGCCTTTCATCGAGCTGTGGTTCGGCGCACTCAACTCCCCCATCGTCGGCCCTGCCGTGCTGGGCGAAAGCAACTGGCGCAACCTGATGGGGCGGCTGAAAGAAGGCGAAAACGCCCTGTTCATCGTTCGCACGGCAGGCAAAGAGTCGTTCAAGGGGTCCGGTTTTGTGCGCGGCGGCATTTACGACCGCGTGCAGGTGCGGCAAGACAGCGACATCTTCACCTTCAAGGACAGCGACGCGCTCAACCTCTATGGCATTGCGGCCCAGGGTGCGCCCGCGTTCACCGAGTCGGCCATCTTCATCGTGCGTTCGCCCGCGTTCTCGGCGGCCTATCCGTGGAAGCTGATCTTTCTGGGCAACAAGACTGACCGCGCCACCGGCGCCAAGACTTTTGCCGTGTTCGACACCGAATACTGGCTACCTGCTGAATATCTCCAGGGCGGGCATCCCAAGCTCACCCGGCCCGAGCCCACCTGGCTGAAGGTGTGGAAGCAACGTGCCGTGCCCATTGCCCTGTTTGCCCTGCTGCTGACCGCCGTGACCGTGGTCTATGCCTTGCGCGAGCGCCTCACACGCCGCGCCACGCACAAGAACAAATGGCCCGTCAACGCTTTCAAGTACAGCTTCTGGGGCATCTTCGTGGTCTGGGTAGGCTTTGGCCTGATGGCCCAGCCGTCCATCACGCAGGTGCTGACCTGGCTGCACTCCATCCTGTTCAGGTGGGAGTGGTCACTGTTTCTGAGCGATCCTTTCCTGTTCCTGTACTGGATCTTCATCTTCATCACCATCTTCGCCTTCGGACGCGGGCTATTTTGCGGCTGGACCTGCCCGTTCGGCTCCATTCAGGAAATCCTGCACAAGCTGGCCGCTGCCGTGGGTTTAAAGCGCTTTCAGTTCGAGCTGCCCCAGCCCTGGCACCACCGTCTGAAGTGGGTCAAGTACGCCGTGTTCTTCGCCCTGGTGGCCGTGTCCCTGTTTTCCATGGGCCTGGCCGAAAAACTGGCCGAAGTGGAGCCGTTCAAAACCACCTTCCTCGTAGGCATCACCCAGCGCGCCTGGCCTTATGCCAGCTTTGTGCTGGCCATCTTTGCGCTGTCCATCTTCATTGAACGGCCCTACTGCAAATACCTGTGCCCGCTGGGTGCCTCGCTGGCCATGCCCAGCACCTTCCGCTGGTTTGGCCTCAAGCGCAAGGCCGACTGCAACAGCTGCAAGGCTTGCGCCAAAGGCTGCGGCGCGCTGGCCATTGACGCTGACGGACGTATCGACCACCGCGAATGCCTGCATTGCCTGGACTGCATGGTGCTGTACACCGACACCGCAGGTTGCCCGCCACTGGCCAAGGAGCGCAAAGCGCGCGAGCGTGCAGGCCAGCCACTCACCCCCATTGGCAAGGATGGTTACTTCATCCCCATCGTCCCCATTCAGAACGATGCCCAGCACCAGCACGCTCAGGCACTGCTGGCCAGCAAGCCCGACCCTCGCTGGCCCACCGACCGTGTGCACCCGCCGGTGGAAAACCTGCGCGGCCTGCGCCGCCTGGTGGGCGAAGCCGTGGATCACCTGTGGCCCTTCAGCCGCAGCGGCTGGCAGGCAGGCCGCGTGCTCATCGCCCTGGCCGTGGCGGCGGCCCTGGCCGCCTCACTGGTGTGGGTGCTGGCCGCAGGCGGCAGCGCATCGCCGTTGGTGGTGATCGGCGCCTGGTTCGGCTGGAGCGTGCTGGAAGTGCTGGTGCGCCTGCAAGGCAAACGCTACGTGAAAGACGGCGTATGGTGGGGGCAAACCTACCGCCGCGCCAGCGTGATGGACATGCTCAGCTACGTGGGCTTTAAAAACCTGCTGATCGGCGCGGCATTGTTCTGGCTGCTAGCGCGCTCAGGCGCATGGGTGCTGGGATGAGGCGCTTTGCGGCTGCCTTGGCCGAGTGTGCGCTGGCGGCGCTGGGCATGGCGCTGTGCCCGCTGGTGGCCAACGCCGCCACGCTGGGCGTAGCGCCGGGCCAATCCATCCAGGCCGCCATTGACCAGGCGCAGCCGGGCGACGTGATCGAGGTGCAGCGCGCCCGCTACCGCGAAAACCTGCGCATCGACAAGCCGCTGACGCTGCGCGGCATGGACCGCCCCACGGTGGACGGCGGCGGCCAGGGCGACACCATCCGCGTCACCGCCCCTGATGTGGTGATCGAGGGCATGATCGTTGCCAACTCTGGCGACAGCCTGCGCCAGCAAAACGCCGGCATCTACATCCAGCCCGGCGCACACCGCGCCCGGGTGGAGCGCTGTCACCTCAGCTACAACCTGTTTGGCCTGTGGATTGAAAAAGCCGACGACGTGCAGGTGCTGCACAACCGCATCACCGGCAAGCGCGACTACGACAGCCCCAAGCGCGGCAACGGCGTGCAGCTGTACAACACCAAGGGCGCGCGCATCATCGGCAACGAAGTCAGCTTCGTGCGCGATGCGCTGTACATCGACGTTTCGCACCACGCCGTATTCCGGCAAAACAAGCTGCACCACAGCCGCTACGGCACGCACTACATGAACTCGTACCACAACCTGTGGGAAGACAACGACACTTGGGCCAACCGGGGCGGCCTGGCCCTGATGGAAGTGCGCAACCAGATCATTCGCAACAACCGCGCCTGGAACAACGCCGACCACGGCATCATGCTGCGCACCCTGCAAGACGCGGTGGTGGAAGGCAACATCGTCATGGGCAACAACCGGGGGTTTTTCGTGTACGACGTGGAGTACACCGAAATACGCGGCAACGTGGTGGCCCACAACCAGACTGGTGTGCACCTGGCCGGATCGGCCCGCAACACCTGGGACGGCAACGACTTCATTCACAACCGCCTGCAAGTCAAATACGTGCTCACGCGCGACCAGCCCTGGGGCGGCGCGCAGGGCAATTACTGGAGCAACTACCGTGGCTGGGACCGCAACGGCGATGGCCGCGGCGACGTGCCCTACGAGGCCAACGACATTGTGGACCGCCTCAGCTGGCGCTACCCCACGGTGCAACTGCTCATGGCCAGCCCTGCCGTGCAGGCGCTGCGGCTGGTGGGCCAGCAGTTTCCCGTGCTGCGCGTGCCCAGTGTGGTGGAAGACCGCCCCCGCATGCTGCCTCTGTCCACTGAATGGGCGCAATGGCGCGCCCGTGTGCTCAAGGATGCCCCCCATGCCCCCTGACACCACGCTGCCCGATGCCGCCATCGCCCTGCGCGATGTCACCAAGCGCTTTGACCGCTTCACGGCGGTCGATGGCGTTTCGCTAGACATCCAGCGTGGCGAAGTCTTTGGCCTGATCGGCCACAACGGTGCGGGCAAATCCACCCTGTTCAAGATGATGCTGGGCCTATTGGCACCCACCAGCGGCAGCCTGCTGGTAGACGGCGCGCCGGTACACGGCGCCGCCGCGCGTGATGTGCGCCGAGGCATTGGCTACCTGCCTGAAAACGTGGCCCTGTGGGACAACTTGAGCGGCCTGGAAACCCTGCGCTTTTTCGCGCGCCTCAAGCGCGTGGACACCAGCGGCTGCGCCGCCCTGCTGGAGCGCGTGGGCCTGAGCTCAGCGGGCAGCAAGCCCGTGCGCGCTTATTCCAAGGGCATGCGCCAGCGCCTGGGCTTTGCGCAGGCGCTGCTGGGTCAGCCGCGCGTGTTGTTTCTGGACGAGCCCACCACGGGGCTGGACCCGCACGCCATCCATTTTTTCTGGGACACCTTGGCCGAGCTGCGCGCGCAGGGTCTGACCATCGTGCTGACCTCGCACATCCTGGCTGAGCTGCAACACCGCGTTGATCGCGTGGCCGTCATGGCCAGCGGCAAGGTGCAAGCCCTGGGCACGCTGGCTGAGCTGCGCGCCATCTTCGACTTGCCCTTGAGCGTGCAGGTGGACTTGCTGCCCGGCACCAGCGCAGCCCAGGCAGCCAGCCTGCTGGCCGCCCTGCCCCCTGAGCTGGCGAGCCTGCCCTGCGCACAGAGTGACAACACCCTCACTCTCAAAGCGCCGCGCCAGCACAAGCTGGCCCTGCTGCGTCATCTGCTGCAAGCCCCCCAGGTGGCCGACGTGCAGGTCAGCAACCCCTCGCTGGAAGACATGTTCTTCAGCCAAGGCGGTGTGGGCATGGCCACACCCGGCACATCCCAGACACGGCAGGAGGCCGCATGATGATCCAGTTCCGGCAGGTGGCCATCCTCGCGTCCAAAGAGTTCCGCGACCGCCTGCGCAACCGTTGGGTGCTGGCCGTGGCGCTGGTGTTTGCCGTGTTCTCGCTCGTCATCACCTATGCAGGCGGTGCGCAGCAAGGCAGCGTGGGCGTGCGCTCACTGGAGTTCACCATCACCAGCTTGGTCAGCCTGGTCATCTACCTGGTGCCGCTGATCGCGCTGCTGCTGGGCTTTGACGCCATCGTGGGCGAGCGCGAACGCGGCTCGCTCGACTTGCTGCTGGCCCACCCCATCACGCGCGGCGAGCTGCTGCTGGGCAAATACCTGGGCCTGGCGCTGGCACTGTCGCTGGCCATGCTGGCGGGGCTGGCCGCCGTGGGCGTGGTGCTGGCCAGACAGTTTGGCCCGCGCGCGCTGTTTCATTACACGGGCTTTGTAGGCAGCGCCTTGCTCATGGGGCTGGCTTTTCTCAGCCTGGCGGTGCTGATTTCTGTGCTCTCAAAAGACCGAACGCGGGCTTCCGGCGCGGCTATCGTGCTGTGGTTTTTATTTGTTCTGGTATTTGACCTGGTGCTGCTGGGCGTGCTGGTGGGCACTGCCGGACGCTATGGCGGCGAGCTGTTTCCCTATCTGCTGCTGCTCAACCCCACCGACGTGTTCCGCATCCTCAACGTTTTTTCTGCCGAGGACGTGCGCAACGCCTACGGCTTGGTCAGCGTGGTGCCACCCGTGCTGCTCAGGCTGGATGTGCTTGCCGCCGTCATGCTGGGCTGGATCGCCCTGCCCCTGGCCATTGCCAACTGGAGGTTCAAGTCATGACCCGCTTCACTTCTCACCCCCTCTGCCCTGGCGCAGCGCGCCTTAGCCCGGTCTGCTGCTGTGCGGCCCATGCACCGCGCAACGGCGCAGACACCGAGCGCCGCCTCATGCTGGGTCTGCTGGCGCTGTCGGCCATCGCGCCGCTGGCCGCTTGCAGCGAGCAGAAAGCCGCTGCCGTCAGCACCGCGCCGGCAGACATCGGCCCCGCCACTTCGTGCGAGCTGGACGGCATGCTGCTGATGGACTATCCCGGCCCCAAAGGCCAGATTCATTACGCTGGCGCTGAAGGCCCACAGTTCTACTGCGACACCATGGAGGTCATCAACACCCTGCTCATGCCCGAGCAAGTGCGCAAGGTCAACGCCGTGTACGTGCAAGACATGGGCAAAACCGACTGGGACAGCCCCAAGGGCGCCTGGATCGACGCGCACACCGCCTTGTACGTGCATGGCAGCCAGCGCAAAGGCTCCATGGGCCCCACCCTGGCCACGTTCAGCAGCGAAGCCGACGCGCAGCAATTCATCCAAACCTACGGCGGCAAGCTGCTGCGCATGGCCGACATCAAGCCCGAAATGGTGGATTTGAGCGGCGGCGCAGGCCACGACAGCAGCATGTAAAAAAACAGGCGTTTTGTCATGTGCGCGCATTCGTCACCGCCGCAGCCGCCAGCCCCAGGCCCATCCGCGCACCGGCGCGCCTGGCTGCTGGGGGCCGCCTGCACCGCCGCCGTGGCAGCGGGCCTGGCCGCCACCTGGCGGCTTGGCCGCTGGCCGGGGCAGACACCCGCACTTGCGCCTGCCCCTGCCGCCGTGACCGGACTGGACGACTTTTGCATCACCGCCCCCGCCATGGCCTACGACGCCCGCAGCGGCCTGGCGCCCGATGCGCCCCGCCCCGTGCCGGCGGATGCACGCTGCCCCGTATGCGGCATGTACCCTGCCCGCTACCCGCGCTGGGCCGCGCAAGTGCTCTACCGCGACCAACACGCGCACTTCTTCGACTCGCCCGTTGACCTGCTTCAGTTCCTGGCCGACGTGGGCCGTCACCGCAGCGGCCACAGCGCGGCCGACATCCTCTCCCGCTGGGTCAGCCATGCCGGTACAGATACGGCGCATGCCGCCCACGCGGCGGCATGGATCGCGCTTGAAAGCGCCTGGTTCGTACACGGCTCCAGCGCCATGGGGCCCATGCGCACCCCCGATTTGCCCGCCTTTGCCAGCCAGGCGCAGGCACAAGCCTTCAGCCGCCAACGCGGCGGCCAAGTCCTGGCCTGGGCCGACATCACGCCCGCCATCGTGCAAAGCCTGTCCACCCGGCGCAAACACACGCTGCACGAGCAAGGCCACGCACACTAAAAAAATACCTTTCACTTCTTACCGCCTTTCCTTTTCCCGATCTTGTTCATGCAAAAAACCGTCATCGGCGTCTCCCGCCCTCCCGCCGCGCAAGCCGTGGGCCAGGCCTATCAGGAACACGTGTACTTCAGCTGCCAGGGGCTGGGCCGCCAAGCCAACCCCCTCATCCACCTGGCCTGGGCGCCACCGGCCAGCCACCCGGCGCAGCAGCCCGCGCCCGCCACCGGCGTGCAGGCCCAGGCCGGCAGCGAATGCGTCACCCTGCTGCTGCAAGGCCAGCTGCACGCACAAGACTCTGCCGGGCACAGCCACACGCTGGACGCAGGCGATGTGCTGTGGCTCAGCGCCGGCCAGGGCCTGCTGCACCAGCAGCGCCATGGCGACGAACTGGCCCGCCGCGGCGGCACGCTGGAATTGCTGACCCTGTGGATCAACCTGCCTGCTGCCTGCAAGCTCAGCCCCCCGCACGCGCAGCACCTGACTGGCGCCAGCATCCCTGCCATGGCATTGCCTGACGATGCGGGCAGCCTGCGCCTGATCGCGGGCGAATGGGGCGGCCAACTGGGCCCTGCTGAAACCGTCACCCCCCTGCAGCTGTGGGACATCACCCTGCACCCTGGCCGCAGCGCCCATTTCACCCTGCCGCGTGGCTGGCACGGCGTGCTGCTGGTGCTGCACGGCGCTGCGCAGCTCAATCGCTGGCCCCACCCCATCCCCACCGGACACCTGGCCCTGCTGGACGCTGCGGGCGATGAAGTGCAACTGAGCGCCGGCCA
Source organism: Pseudomonadota bacterium (assembly GCA_030535425.1). Lineage (GTDB taxonomy): Bacteria > Pseudomonadota > Gammaproteobacteria > Burkholderiales > Burkholderiaceae_C > Ottowia. Next base: position 52,339 of record JAUNHQ010000005.1, read on the forward strand.
CACCCACCCTGCCCGCGTGCTGCTGGCCAGCGGCGAACCCTTGCAAGAACCCATCGCCAGCCAGGGCGCCCTGGTCATGAACCATGCCGAGCAACTGCCCCCGCTGGCCCAGGCGCTGGCCCGTGGCGACTTCGGCACGCTGGGCTGACGCACTGCCCGCGCTCGCCCATCCTCAGAGCGGGCGCCAGGATAATCGCCGCCCATCGTGATTACCCTGCACAACCTCACCCTGCGCCGTGGCGCCAAAGTGCTGCTCGATAGCGCCAGCGCCACCATTTCCCCCGGCGACAAAGTGGGCCTGGTGGGCCGCAACGGGGCGGGCAAATCCACCCTGTTTGCGCTGCTGAGCGGCGCGCTGCACGAAGACGGGGGCGACTTCAGCCTGCCCGCTGGCTGGCGCATTGCCCAGGTGGCCCAGCACATGCCCGAAACACCCCAGGGCGCCACCGACTTCGTGCTGCAAGGCGACGAGCGCCTGGCCAGCCTGCGCGCGCAGCTTGCCCAGGCCGAGCAAGCGGGCGACGGCATGGCCATGGCCCAGGCCCACAGCGACTTGCACGACGCCGGCGCGCACGATGCCCGCGCGCGCGCCGAGGCGCTGATCCTGGGCCTGGGCTTTGCCCCCGATGAGCTGCAACGCCCCGTCAACAGCTTTTCCGGCGGCTGGCGCATGCGCCTGCAACTGGCACGCGCGCTCATGGCCCCGTCCGATCTGCTGCTGCTGGACGAGCCCACCAACCACCTCGACCTGGACGCGCTGCTGTGGCTCGAAAGCTGGCTGGCCCGCTACCCCGGCACGCTCATCGTCATCAGCCACGACCGGGACTTTCTCGACAGCGTCACCCGCGCCACCTTGCACATCGAAGGCGGGCGCCTGACCCGCTATGGCGGCAACTACAGCGCGTTTGAAACCCTGCGCGCGCAGCAGCTGGCCCAGCAGCAGGCCGCCTGGGCCAAGCAGCAGGCCCAGCGCGCGCACCTGCAAAAGTTCATCGACCGCTTCAAGGCCAAAGCCACCAAGGCGCGCCAGGCGCAAAGCCGCGTCAAGGCGCTGGAGCGCATGCAAACCATCGCCCCCGTACTGGCCGAGGCCGATTTCCAGTTTGAATTTCAAGAGCCGCCCAGCCTGCCCAACCCCATGCTGGTGGTGACCGATGGCGTGTTCGGCTACGCTGCCCAACCGGAAGACGCTTCAAAAACCATAGCTTCTGCCACGCTCCAGACGGGCACTGAAGGCCTGTTCGATTCACAAACCGGTGCAGCCCGCATCATCTTGCAAGGCGTCAACCGCACCGTGCTGGCTGGCCAGCGCATTGGCGTGCTGGGCGCCAACGGGCAGGGCAAATCCACCTTCATCAAAACCATTGCCCGCACCCTGCCCCTGCTGGCCGGCCAGGTGACCGAAGGCAAGGGCCTGTCCATTGGCTACTTTGCCCAGCAAGAGCTGGACGTGCTGCACCCGGCCAGCAGCCCGCTGCAACACATGGTGCGCCTGGCCCGCGACAGCGGGCGCGAGCACAGCGAAGAAGCGCGCGAGCAGCAGCTGCGCAACTTTCTGGGCAGCTTTCACTTTCCCGGCGACATGGCCAGCCAGCCCGTGGCGCAATTCAGCGGCGGCGAAAAAGCCCGCCTGGTGCTGGCCATGCTGGTGTGGCAGCGCCCCAACCTGCTGCTGCTGGACGAGCCCACCAACCACCTCGATCTGACCACGCGCGAAGCCCTGGCCATGGCCCTGAACAGCTTTGAGGGCACCCTCATGCTCGTCAGCCACGACCGCGCCCTGCTGCGCAGCGTGTGCGATGAGTTCTGGCTCGTCGCCGCTGGCCGCGTACAGCCCTTCGATGGCGACCTGCACGACTACCAGCGCCACGTGCTGGACGAAGCCCGCCGCCTGCGCGAAGCACGCGCCGCCGCCACAGACGCTATCAAAACAGAAGCTGCTGGCGCGCACCAGACAAGCGCAAAAGCCCTAAAAGACACACAACCCGCCCTCAACCCCGCCGAGCAGCGCCGGCAAGACGCCCAGCGCCGCCAGCGCCTGGCCGAGCAAACCCGCCCCATGCGCCGCACCCTGGAGCAGCTGGAGCAGCGCATGGCCGCCCTGCAGGCCGAGCAGGCCCAGCTGCACCAGCGCCTGAGCCAGCCCCTGCCCGCTGCCGACATTGCCAGCGCGGGCAAGCGCCTGAAAGCCGTGGACGACGAGCTGGCCGAAGCCGAAGACCGCTGGCTCACGCTGACCGGGCAGATCGAGGACATCGAGCACACCGCCGCGCCATAGGTCTGGCAGCAAGCCAGCCCACACTGGGCACCGGTGTCACCCACAGCACAGCCAACCGCCCGCGCACGGCCACCGGGTAGCGGCCTGGTGCCGCAGCCGGCCCTATCATCGGCGCCATCCCTGCACGGTCTGGCGTGCCAGCCGCCTGCCACCGCCACACTTTCTCTTGACATCCATGTTCCAAGCACTTCGCAGCCCTGGCGCGCTGGGCATCACGCTGGCAGCGGCCGGCATCTTGATGGTGACCATGGGCACGCGCCAGTCCATGGGCCTGTTCGTTGGCCCCATCAACACCAGCACCGGGCTGGGCATTGCCACCATCAGCTTTGCACTGGCGGTGGCGCAGTTTGTGTGGGGTGCGGCGCAGCCGGTGGCCGGGGCCATGGCCGACCGCTGGGGGCCGCGCCCGGTGCTGATCGGCGGCATTGCGCTGCTGGCCGCCAGCTTTGCGCTTACCCCGCTGCTGCCCAGCGCCTGGGGGCTGGTGCTGACGCTGGGGCTGCTGACGGCTCTGGGCGCGGGCGCGGGCAGCTTTTCGGTGCTGATTGGCGCGTCGGCGCAGCAAATGCCCGCCAGCGCGCGCGGGGCCGCATCGGGGGTCATCAACGCGGGCGGCTCGTTCGGGCAGTTCGTGTTCGCACCCGTGGTGCAAAAGCTGATTCAGCTGACGGGCTGGATGGGCGCCATGTGGGCCATGGCCGCCATGACGCTGCTGGCGCTGCCCCTGGTGGGCCGCGTGGCGCGCAAGGGCAGCGCACCGCCGCCCGCGCCCGCAGCGGGCGAAGGCGGGCTGAAGCAGGCCGTGACCCACGCCCTGGGCGACCGCAGCTACCTGCTGCTGCACGCGGGCTTTTTCACCTGCGGCTTTCACATCGCCTTTTTGGTCACGCACCTGCCCATCGAGGTGGACTTGTGCGGCCTGCCGCCTTCGGTGGCCAGCTGGTCGCTGGCGCTGATCGGGCTGGCCAACATCGTGGGCAGCCTGCTGGTGGGGCACTTGGTCAACGTGTACCGCAGCAAGATGATTCTGGCGCTGATGTACGGCAGCCGCGCGCTGCTGGTGCTGTGGTATCTGGCCATGCCGCGCGAGCCCTGGGTGTTCTACATCTTCGCCGTGGGCCTGGGGCTGACCTGGCTGGCCACGGTGCCGCCCACGGCGGGGCTGTGCGCCAAGCTGTTTGGCGTGCGCTACCTGGGCACGCTGTTTGGCCTGACGCTGCTGAGCCACCAGATCGGCGGCTTTTTGGGCGCCTGGCTGGGCGGGCTGGCCATCACACACCTGGGCGACTACACCTGGATGTGGTGGGCCGACATCGCCCTGGCCTCGCTGGCGGCGGTGCTGAATCTGCCCATCCGCGAAGCGCGCCTGCCCCGCCCCGGCGAGCAGGCGGCGTAATGCCCCTTTGGGCAAAAGCAGAGATGGGGTACGCCAGATCAGACCAAAAGTCACCCTATCAAAAAGGCCATTTGCGCTTTATTTATAAGGGTTTTTAGCTATCATTTTTAATTGATGGTCTGACAAAACGCTGATACACCCTGCACTCTTTGGCGCTGCAGCTCAGGGCTTTTCGCGCCTGGGGCTTTCGTCCTTCAGCGCCACCCGGCATGCCTTGCCGCTGCGCCCGCGCGGGGTGGGGCAGCCAGGCTCGCCCAGCACGCGGATGGGGGCGGCCCCCTGCGCCTGGGCAAAGCGTTGCAGCGCCTGGCGGCAGCGTTCGATAGCGGCCTGGGCCTGCTCGCCCTGCTGGGGCAGGCGCAGCACCAGGGTGCGCGCGTCGCGCTGCTGGAGCTGAAAGTCGAACACGCCGCCTTCTTCTTCCACCACCGTGCACAGCGCCAGCGGCAGCAGGCTGACACTTGCCCGCCCGCCCGCCGCGCTGGCCGCAGGCACATGCAGCACGTCGTCGCAACGCCCGCGCACTTCGATGACGGGCAGCGCAGAGCCGCAGGCGCAGCGCTGGCGATGCACGCGCACGCCATCGCCCAGGTCGTAGCGGATGAGCGGCTGCACCAGGTTGGCCAGGTTGGTCAGCAGCACACTGTGCGAAGGCTGGCCCACGGGCACGGGGCGGCCGCGCTCGTCCACCGGCTCCAGAATCACCCAGTCCTCGTTCACATGCAGATGGCCGTGCGCACATTCCCAGGCCATGGGCAGGCATTCAGACGCGCCATAGCTGCTGCGCACGGCAGCACCCAGCGCCTGGCCAATGCGCGCGCGCAGGCCGGCACTGACGGTTTCACCGCCCAGCACCACGCAGCGCGGGCGGATGTGCAGGCGCTGCGCCTGCGCTTCGTCGGCCAGCAGCGCGGCCATGGTGGGATAGGTGGCCAGCACGCTGGGCTGAAAGTCGTTGAGCTGGCGCACCAGCGCATCGGTGGGCTGCATCAGGTCAAAGGCGCGGGCGTTGCCGGCCAGCCAGGGGTTGAGCTGGCGCAGCCGCTCAAAGCTGACGATGCTGGCAAAGTGCCCGCCCGTCACCGTCACCAGCGCCGTGCGGTCGGCCCCGCCCATGGCCTCCAGCGCGGCAAAGGCACCGGAAAAAGCCCCCAGCAGCCCCCTGGCCCCGCTGCGCCCCGGCACGCGGTGGCGCACGGCCTCCAGCGCGTCGTACACGGCCATGGCCTGCGCGTCCTGCACAAAGATGCCTGGCTGCCCGCTGGTGCCCGAGCTTTCCCACACCATGTAGCGGCCCAGCCAGGGCTGGGCCACGCGCGCGGTGTCGCGGGTGAAGTCGCGCAGCTCATCGAGCCTGAGGGCCGGATCGCTCACCCACTGGTCAAACTGCCCCATCAGCTCCGCACGCCGAACCGGCGGCAGGCGCGCAAAGCTGGCCACGCGCGCGCTGCCCAGCCGCTCGCGGTAAAAGGCCGAGCCCTGGCGCGCGGCATCCAGCAAGCGCGTCAGGCGCTGCTGCTGGCGCTGCATCAGCAGCGCGGGTGTGCCATGGCTGGCGGCCACCACGTCCAGCGTGGCGGCCTGTAAATGCAGGGGGTCGAACACCACTGTCATGATGGGCTTTCACCCGCTGGGTGATCGCCCGCCAGGCAGACAGGCAGGCAAGAGGGTGGTCGCACAGGCATGGGGGTTGTCTCCTTGGTTTTGTGTTGAAGGGACGTGGCGGGCATACACGCATTTGTCATGCACGTCGGCTAAAAAGCCTGTGTCTGCGCCCGCCAGTCATGCGCCCAATCGGGTGTATGGTGCCCACGAACGCAGGACAGGCGCTTGACCCTGGTCAATTCGCGGGTATCCGCCACCGCTACCCTTGCCGGCTCAGCCTGCCGGCTGCATGCGCCGTGCGCTTTTTCTTTCTCCTTCAAGCCTTCCGATACCGCCATGGATCGACACGACCCCGCCATCACCCGCCTGCCCCAGACCGACGCCGCCGCCGCGCTGCCTGCCGAAACGCCCACGCAAAAACTCGACCGCCTGGTGCAAACCGCCGTGGCGCCGCTGGCGGGCAATCTCTCGCCCATTGCGCTGGGCCTGGCCTTTGCCGACTGGGCCTGGCACCTGGCGGCCTCGCCCGGGCGGCAGATGGAGCTGGCCGCGCTGGCGGCGCAACTGGCGCAAGACACGCTGCGCCTGCAAGACCCGGCATCTGCTGGCGATGCCGCGCACGATGACGACCCGCGCTTTGGCGCCGAAGACTGGGCGCAGTGGCCCTTCAGCCAGTGGCGCGCGGGCTTTCGCAACGCCCAGGCTTTCTGGCGCGAAGCCGCGCGCGTGCCTGGCGTGAGCGGCCACCACACCCAGCTGGTGGATTTCTTCGCGCGCCAGTACCTGAACATGCTCACCCCGGCCAACGGCCTGCTCACCAACCCCGTGCTGCTCAAGGATGCCGTGCAGTCGCAAGGGCGCCACCTGCTGCAAGGCGCGGCCAACTGGGTCGCCGACGCGACCGGCGTGCCCACCGCCGAGGACGTGGCCAGCCAGTCGCGCTTTGCTGTCGGCGTCAACGTGGCCGTGACCCCTGGCGAAGTCATTCTGCGCAACGGGCTGATCGAGCTGATCCGCTACGCCCCGCAGACAGACACCGTCCACCCCGAGCCGGTGCTCATGATTCCCTCGTGGATCATGAAGTACTACATCCTCGATCTGTCGCCGCACAACTCCATGGTGCGCTACCTCGTCAGCCAGGGGCACACCGTGTACATGCTCTCCTGGCGCAACCCCGACGAGCGCGACCACGACCTGCGCATGGACGACTACCTGCACCAGGGCGTGTTCGCGGCCCTGGCCGCTGCCGCCGCAGACGCGCGCGCCGACCGCCTGCACGCCATGGGCTATTGCCTGGGCGGCACGCTGCTGGCCATCGCCGCGGCGGCCATGTCGCGCCCCGAAGGCGTGCCTGGCCAGTCCGGCCTGCCCGCGCTGGCCAGCCTCACCCTGCTGGCCGCGCAGGTGGACTTTTCCGAGCCGGGCGAGCTGGGCCTGTTCATCGACGAAGCCCAGGTCAACCTGCTGGACCACATCACGCGCGGCCAGGGCTTTCTGAGCGGCAAGCAGATGGCCGGCTCGTTCCAGTTCCTGCACTCGCGCGATCTGGTGTGGGCGCGCCAGATGCGCGAATACCTGCTGGGCGAGCGCGAACAGGGCAACGACCTGATGGCCTGGAACGCCGACACCACGCGCCTGCCCGCCCGCATGCACCACGAGTACCTGGTGGCGCTGTACCTGAAAAACGCCCTGGCCCACGGCCGCTACCGCGTGGGCGGGCGCCCCGTCTCCCTCAATGACCTGCGCATGCCCCTTTTTGCCGTCGGCACCGAGCGCGACCACGTCTCGCCCTGGCGCTCGGTCTACAAGCTGCACCACCTCACCGACGCGGAAATCACCTTCGTGCTCACCAGCGGCGGGCACAACGCCGGCATCATCACCCCGCCCGGCCACCCGCGCCGCCGCTACCGCATCGACACCCGCCCCGAGCGCGGCGCCTGGCGCACTGCCGACGAGTGGCTGCACACCGCCCGCCAGGGGCAAAGCTCGTGGTGGCCCGCCTGGCAGCAGTGGCTGGCTGGGCACTCGTCTGCCCCGGTCAAGGCCCGCCTCATCCCCGCCAGCCGCAGCCTGGGTACCGCCCCTGGCACCTATGTGATGCAGCGCTACGCCGAACCCTGAAAAGCGCCCGTGTCGCCTGCGCGCCCGCCGCGTTGGAAATAACCGACACCGCACCCGCACGCGTGGCGCTAACTTCGCTGCCATGCCAAGCCACACACTCCCCGCCGCCGCGCCCCGGCTGTGGGACATTTCGCCGCCCGTCCAGACAGACTCGCCCGTGTTCCCCGGCGATACCCCGTATGTGCAAGCCTGGGGCGCGCGCATCGGCCCCGGCTGCCCGGTGAACGTCAGCGCCGTCACGCTCTCGCCCCACGTGGGCGCGCACGCCGATGCGCCGCTGCACTACGACCCGCAGGGCGCGGCCATTGGCACGCTGGATCTGGCGCCCTACCTGGGCCGCTGCCGCGTGATCCACGCCATCGGCGTGCGCCCGCTCATCCTGTGGCAGCACCTGGCGCACGCCGCGCAAGACCTGCCCCCGCGCGTGCTGGTGCGCACCTACGCCCGCGCCCCCGCCGGCTGGGACCCCGACCTGGCCGCCTACGCCCCCGAAACGGTGCAGCGCCTGGCCGATGCCGGCGTGCAACTGATCGGCATCGACACCGCCAGCATCGACCCGGCCGAAAGCAAAACGCTGGACAGCCACCAGGTCATCCGCCAGCGCGGCCTGCGCGTGCTGGAAAACCTGGTGCTCGATGACGTGCCCGAAGGCGATTACGAACTCATCGCCCTGCCCCTGAAGTGGATGAGCGCCGATGCCTCGCCCGTGCGCGCCGTGCTGCGGGCACTGAGCTAAAAAGGCCATTTGCGCGCATCCCTATTCACTTTATTGCTATCTTTTTCATAACAATGAGCACCTCCTCCATCACCTTGCAAGACTGCCAGGCGCTTGACCGGGCCGACCCGCTGGCCACCCTGAAGCAGCAGTTTGACCTGCCGCCCGGCGTGATTTACCTGGACGGCAACTCACTGGGCGCCCTGCCCCGCGCCACCGCCGCGCACGTGGCCAGCGTGGTGCAGCAGCAGTGGGGGCAAGACCTCATCACCTCCTGGAACAAGGCCGGCTGGGTCAGCCTGCCGCAGCGCCTGGGCGACCAGCTCGCGCCCTGGATTGGCGCAGGCGAGGGCCAAGTGGTTTTCACCGACACCACCTCCGTCAACCTCTACAAAGTACTCACCGCCGCCGCCCGCGTGGCGCGGGCAGACCACCCCGGCCGCCGCCGGGTGCTCAGCGAGCGCAGCAACTTCCCCACGGACCTGTACATCGCCCAGTCCGTCTGCCAGGCCCACGGGCTGGAGCTGGTGCTGCTGGAGCCGCACGAAATAGACGCGCACCTGAACAGCGAAGCCGCCATCTTGCTGCTCACCCACGTCAACTACCGCACCGGCGCCATGCACGACATGGCCGCCCTCACCGCCCGCGCGCATGCGCAAGGCATCCTCTGCGTCTGGGACCTGTGCCACAGCGCGGGCGCCGTGCCCGTTGACCTGCTGGGCGCAGACGCCGACTACGCCGTGGGTTGCAGCTACAAATACCTCAATGGCGGCCCCGGCGCACCCGCCTTCGTGTGGGCACACCCGCGCCTGGCCGAGCGTTTCTGGCAGCCCCTGTCTGGCTGGTTTGGCCATGCGGCGCCCTTTGCTTTCACGCCCGATTACCAGCCCGCCCCCGGCATTGCCCGCTACCTGTGCGGCACCCAGCCCATCCTCAGCCTGGCCGCGCTGCAATGCGGGCTGGACGTGTTCAGCGCCACGCAGCCCTTAGGTGGCATGGCCGCGCTGCGCGCCAAATCGCTGGCGCTGACCGACCTGTTCATCACCCTGGTCGAGCAGCGCTGCGCCGGTCACGGCCTGAGCCTGGTCACCCCGCGCGCCCATGCCCAGCGCGGCTCGCAGGTGTGCCTGGCCCGCGACAGCGGCGCCTACGCCATCGTGCAGGCCCTCATCGCGCGCGGCGTGATTGGCGACTTCCGCAAGGGCGACGGCGGCCAGCACCCCGACATCCTGCGCTTTGGCTTCACCCCCCTGTACCTGGGCTTTGAAGACGTGTGGCACGCCGTGGAGCACCTGCGCGACGTGCTGGCCACCGGGCAGTGGCGCCAGCCCCAGTTCAACCAGATGAACGCCGTGACCTGAGACACCACCCCTTTTTTGAGCAGACACCATGACCGCCGCCCCCCGCCCCGACACCATCGTGCACGAAGAACGCGCCCAGCTCGACTTCAGCCAAGCCATGAGCTATGGCGACTACCTGCACCTGGACCAGATCCTCAGCGCGCAGCACCCCCTCTCGCCCGCGCACGACGAGATGCTGTTCATCATCCAGCACCAGACCAGCGAGCTGTGGATGAAGCTGCTGCTGACCGAGCTGGGCTCGGCCATCGCCGACGTGCGCCACGACCAGCACGCCCCCGCCTTCAAAAAGCTCGCGCGCGCCAGCCGCATCCTGGAGCAGCTGGTACACGCCTGGGACGTGCTGGCCACCATGACCCCGCCCGAATACAGCGCCATCCGCCCCTACCTGGGCCCTTCCAGCGGGTTCCAGAGCTTTCAGTACCGCTGCATCGAATTTGCCCTGGGCAACAAAAATGCCGCCATGCTCCAGCCCCACGCCAACCACCCCGAGCGTCTGGCCCTGGTGCAGTCGTTTTACGAATCGCCCTCGCTGTACGACGAAGCCCTGCGCCTGCTGGCACGCCAGGGCCTGCCCATCCCGCCCGGCCATTTGCAGCGCGACTGGCGCCAGCCCTACACCGCCAGCGACGCGGTGCAAGCCGCGTGGCTCACCGTGTACCGCGACCCGCAGCAGCACTGGAACCTGTACCAGCTGGGCGAAAAACTCACCGACCTGGAAGACGCCTTCCGCCTCTGGCGCTTCAGGCATGTGACCACCGTAGAGCGCGTGATCGGCTTCAAGCGCGGCACCGGCGGCACCGGCGGCGTGAGCTACCTGCGCAAGATGCTGGACGTGGTGCTGTTTCCAGAGCTGTGGCAGGTGCGCACGGCGCTGTAGGCTGCGCAAGACCCTGCATCTTCGGCACACCCACGGTAAATCAGCCCGTGCGCCTGCCATGCAATCAGGTCACGTGCCCTGGTTACGGGCGGCTTGTGCCTTCCAGCGGTATGCCCCGCTGGCGCAGCCAAGCGGTGACCTGTTCGCGTATGGCCTTGGCCTCAGAGCCTAGGATGTTTTCCGGCGTATCAAAAAGCCCGTATTGGAAGGTGTAGCCCAAATCATCCCTGGCCGTGGGATCCACGCCCAGCTCCAGCAAGCGGGGAATGTCGGCAAAGCTGTTGATGGCCGCCGCCTCGTGCAGCAAGGTTCCGCCATCCTTTCGGCGTGCATGGACGCTGGCGCCAGCCTCCAGCAAGATGCGGAAGTTCTCGCGGGTGTTGTGGCCCACAGCCGGAAACAGCGGCGTTTCGCCCAGGGCGTTGCGCGCTTCGGTCGATGCGCCATGCTCAAGCATGGTCTTGAGCCAATAGGGGTCTTCAAGGCTCGCAGCCAGGTGGATAGGCGCATCCTTGGCTGACCCCAGATAGGTGGGGTCTGCACCCAAGGCCAGCAAATTGTCGAAAGCCTTTCGCTTGCCTTCGAGCATGGCGACTTTCAACAGGGTTTGTTTTTTGGCATTCGGCGTGTTGAGATCTGCGCCCTGCGCCATCAGCTGGCGCGCCTGCTCCATGTCGCCGCGTGCCGCGGCCTTATACAGCGCCGCCGCCTGCGGGCTGCCAAACAGTTCTGCACTTGCTGCACTCATGTCTGATCCTTGCTGACCACAGGCGCTTGCGGCCAAAGCCAGCGAAGAGGCAAGCAAAAGCAGGCGTTTGCGCATGGGGAGCTTTCAAAAAGAGGTGGTACCAAGGCTAAAGCATAGCCCCGAGCAGCTTTGGCTAATTAGCCTGAGAACACCCGGGACAGGCTGCTTACCAGTTGGCGGGGTTCAGCCTCTGTCCCATCCAGCGCAGGCCGTCACTTGCCTTGTCAACCACCCAGTTGGCGCCTTCGGTCAGTTTTTCACCTGCCCACTGTGCGCCCTGCACGGTTTTCTCGGCTGCCCATATCGCACCTTCGGCAACTTTGTTTGTGACCCAGCGCACACCATCGGCGGTTTTGTCGGCTGCCCACTCAAGGCCATCACCCACCTTATCCAGCACCCTGGCAGCACCCTCGCCGACCTTGTCTATCCATTGGTTAGCCGCCTGGCCTGCACGCTCCAGGAACAGTGCCGCGCCATCAAAGTCCAGGCTGCGCAGCACGTGACCTGCCTGGGTGCTTTTTTCCATCAGCAAGTCGCCTGCCAAGTCGGCGCTTTCGCGCACCGCTCCGGCTCCGATGTCCAGCACGCCATCAGCCAGCTCACCGCCCACGCGCAGTGCAGCGGGTGCAAGATGACCTTGAGGCAGATCCTGGCGCACAGCCTGCTCAATCTCTCCGACTTTGGAGCCCAGCACCTGCCCGGTGTGCTTCAACACATCCCAGCCATTCCTGCCGAAAGCCGCCAGATCATTGAGTGTGCTTTCCGCCATGCGCTCGGGCAACTGAAATAGCTCAGGCATGCTGGCTGGACGATAGGCTTCATTCTGGCGCAGGCTGTCGACAAAGGACGGCGTCTTCTTGCCGCCGTGTCGATCGATGGGGTTCCAGCCCATGCCTTCGGGAGCGGCCACGCGCAGCTCGTGTCCCACGGCATCAGGCAACCCCGGCACTACAGTCTGCTGAAGGTTGGTCAAAAGATCACCTTCCACGTTGTAGCGACGAATCTGGCCGCTGCTGGCCAGATCTTGTCGCACAGCATTGGGCGTATCCACACCCAGACTGCGCAAGGTACTGTCACTCAAACCTGCCGCGTTGAAGGTAACCCCTGGCGCGCCTGTGGCCACCATAGCCGCAGAGGCTAGGCCACCGCCCAGCGAATGCCCGGTGAAGACCACGTTGCCCTTGCCAAACACCTGCTCTGCGCGCTTGGCCAAGGCAACGGCCTGCTCATACTGCCTTGTCGACAATCCGGCAGACTGACCGACGTTGTCATCAGCATCGCTGCCGTTGCCCGGCTTCCAGTTATCTGTTCCACGAAAAGCCACCACATACTGGCCTTTCTCGTTCTGATAAATAGCCGCATCGAAGCCAGCGTCCAGATCCTGCAACAAGCCGGGATCAATAGGGATTTCGTTGCCCTTTGCATCCTTCAAATGTCCTGTCCCAGGCTCACCCACAGGCATCAGGCGACTCCAGCCCGCTTGCTGCAACTCCGTGCGACTGGCAAGCGGGTCATCCTTTCCAGGAGCGGGCGGGGTGTAGACATCATGGCTCATCAGGGCGAGATGCAAGTCGCGCTCGCGCTGCGGACTGGTGCCACGCACCGACTGGGCAAAGGTGTGGTCCCCGACGAGGTAGCTACGGCTCTGATCCGCCGACGAGTGAGCGGATGCCGATGTCGATACCGCCTTGGAGGCTTGTCCAAGTTGAGCCTGAAAGTTATGCGTGCGAGCAATGCCTGCAATGCTGGTCATGATTTCGAGTCCCTGAGCGGTACTAGTGATGACAGTTTTGACGAAAAAATACTAGTCTTGCCCTGGGCTATCGGATAGTCGGCAGCGTTACCAGCTAGCATGACTACCAGCTAGTAAAAGTACCTATGTCAGCTGCGGCCCTGCAGTGGTTTTGCGCGGGTACATGCTGCGCCTGTCCAGGGCAATGGCCGAGCCTGCGAGCGTGCTGTGGCCCGGCTGCAAATGATGTGCCCAGTGATGTGCCCAGTGGCGCTTCAGACATGTGGCCACGGTGGAGCGCGTGATCGGCTTCAAGCGCGGCACCGGCGGCGTGAACTACCTGCCGCAAAATGCTGGACGTGGTGCTGTTTCCAGAAGCTGTGGCAGGTGCGCACGGCGCTGTAGGCCGCACAAGCCCCCATCCCATCAACGAACGCGCAGCGCCTAGCGCCCCAGCTGCGCCCACACCTTCTCCAGCCGCTTGAGGCTCACGGGCTGGGGCGTGCGCAGCTCTTGCGCGAAAAAGCTCACGCGCAGCTCCTCCAGCAGCCAGCGCAGCTCTTGCAGGCGCTCGTCCTGCTGGCCTTTGCGCTCGGCCACCAGACGCCAAAAGCGCTGGTCTTGCGCGCGCACTTCGGCCATGCGCTGGCTGTCGCGGGCGGGGTCGGCGCGCAGTTTGTCCAGGCGCAGGGTGATGGCCTTGAGGTAGCGCGGAAAGTGTTGCAGCGCCGCCCAGGGCGTGGTGGCCAGAAAGTGCTTGGGCACCAGGCGTTGCAGTTGTTCGGCGGCGTCTTTGGCGGCTTCGGGCGCGCCCTTGGTGTCTTTGATCTTGCGCGCGGCGCTGGCGTATTCGGCCAAGATGGCGGCACAAAGGCGCGCGACTTCGCCGGCAATCAGGGTCAGGCGCGCGCGGCCTTCTTCAACACGCTGCTTGAAGTCGGCCTCGCTGGCGGGCAGGGGCGCTTGCAAAAAGGCGCGGTCCAGGGCCACGTCGATGATGTGCTGGCGCAGCTCTTCGGCCGTGCCGCCGCCCGCGCCGTCGGGCGTTCGCCCGACCTGCATGTAGGCCACGGCCATTTTTTGCAGGTCGGGGATGTTTTTTTCCAGGTACTTGAGCGCGTCTTTGACGTGCAGCGCGCACAGGCGGCGCAGGCCGGCGCGGTGGCGGGCGGCGGCCACGTCGGGTTCGTCAAACACTTCGATGGTGACGGCGTCGCCCGCGTCGATGAGGGCGGGAAAGCCGATCAGCGTTTGCCCCTTGCGGCGAATTTCCAGCAGCTCGGGCAGCTCGCCAAACGCCCAGGTGGTGTAGCGCTGGCCATCGGCAAAGGCGGTGTTTGCTACGTTTTCAGTAGCTGCTTGCGCTTGTCTATCAAACGCAAATGGCATTTTTTTCTCATCATCAGCTGCTGCCTGCACAGGGGTGGCGGCAGGGGCAGTCTTGAGCGCGGCCAGGGCCTGAAAGGCGCCGCGGGCCTGGCCGCCCAGCTCGGCTTTCAGCGCGGGCAGGTTGCGGCCTGCGCCCAGCTGGCGGCCGTGCTCGTCCACCACGCGAAAGTGCATGAACAGGTGGGCGGGCAGCATGTCGAGCTTGAAGTCGGTGCGCTTGACGTCCAGGCTGGTGGCTTCGCGCACGAGCTTGAGCAGCGCATCCAGCAAGCTGCCGTGGCCAAAGCTGTCTGGCACGCCCAGCAGCGCGCTCAGGCGCGCGGCGCTGTCGGGCAGGGGTACGAAGCGGCTGCGGGGCTTTTGCGGCAGGCTTTTGAGCAGGGCCTGGATTTTGTCTTTCAGCATGCCGGGCACCAGCCATTCGCAGCGCGCTTCGCTGACCTGGTTGAGCACGAACAGGGGCACGGTGACGCTCAGGCCGTCCTTGGCATCGCCGGGGGCGTGCAGGTAGCTGGCGGCGCAGTCCACGCCGCCCAAGCGCACGACTTTGGGAAAAGCGGCGGTGGTGATGCCGGCGGCTTCGTGCCGCATCAGCTCTTCCTTGCTGAGCATGAGCAGGCGCGGCTGCTCGCGCACGGCTTGGGCATACCAGGCTTGCAGCTCGCGCCCGGTGGTGATGTGCTGGGGCAGGTGTTGGTCGTAGAAGGCAACGACGAGTTCTTCGTCTACCAGCACGTCCTGGCGGCGACTTTTGTGCTCGATGGCCTCGACCTGCTCGATGAGCTTGCGGTTGGCGGGCAGAAAGGGCAGCGTGCGCGCCCAGTCGTCGGGCCACTGGCCGCCGGCCAGCCCTTCGCGGATGAGCAGCTCGCGCGCGCCGGCCGGGTCGGCCTGAGCGTAGCGGGTGCGCCGCCCGCTGTAAACCGCCAGGCCGTAGAGCGTGGCGCGCTCCAGCGCCACGGCTTCGCCGGCTTTTTTCTCCCAGTGCGGATCAAGCAGCTGCTTTTTCAGCAGGTGGCTGCCCACTTCTTCCAGCCACTGCGGCTCGATGGTGGCGATGCCGCGCCCGAACAGGCGCGTGGTTTCCACCAGCTCGGCACACATGATCCATTTGCCGGGTTTTTTGGACAGGTGCGCGCCGGGGTGGCGGTGGAACTTGATGCCGCGCGCGCCCAGGTATTCGCTGCCGCCTGCCCCCGCACCCTTGCCCGCCGCGGCGCCGCCGTCTGGCTCGATCTTGCAGCCCACGTTGCCCAGCAGGCCGGCCAGCAGGCTTTTGTGGATGGCTTCGTAACTGGCAGCTTGCGTGTTCTCACGCCAATGGTGCTCGGCAGCCACGGTATGCAGCTGGGTGTGAATGTCGCGCCATTCGCGCACGCGGCGGATGCTGATGTAGTTCTGGCGCAGCAGGCTTTCCCACTGGCGATTGCTGAGTTTGTGGGTGGGTTCGCCCTCACCCCCGCCCGCTCCCGCACGCGGTAGAGGGAGTTTCTGGCTCTTGCCCCCTCTCCCGCTGGTGGGAGAGGGTTGGGGTGAGGGTGGCTCGCCCAGCGCCCGGCGTGCCGCCTCCATGGCCAGGGCCGCGCGCTGCACCGCGGGCAGCGAGGCCAGCCTGGCCGGCTTTTGCGCCGCGCCCCGGCCTTCGGCGGCGGCCATTTCGCCGCGCGTTTTGACGATGTGGCCGCCGCGCGCGTCGTGCAGCCACTGCCACAGGCGCAGGTAGCCGCTGAATTCGCTTTTCTCGTCGTCGAACTTGGCGTGCTGCTGGTCGGCCTGCGCTTCTTGGCCCAGGGGGCGGTCGCGCACGTCCTGCACGCTCAGGGCGCTGGCAATGACCAGCACTTCGCGCAAGGCGCCGCGCGCGCGGGCTTCCAGCATCATGCGGCCCACGCGCGGATCCAGCGGCAGGCGCGCCAGCTCTTGCCCCAGGGCCGTCAGCTCGCCCGTGGCCTCGTCCACCGCACCCAGCTCGGTCAGCAGCTGGTAGCCGTCGGCAATGGCACGGCCCGAAGGCGGCTGCAGAAAAGGAAAGTCCTCCACCCGCCCGCTGGCGCCGCCCAGGTGCAGGCTTTTCATGCGCAAGATCACCCCGGCCAGCGAGCTGCGCAGGATTTCAGGGTCGGTAAACGCCGGGCGGGCGGCAAAGTCTTTTTCGTCGTACAGGCGAATGCAAATGCCGTTGGCCACGCGCCCGCAGCGGCCCGCGCGCTGGTTGGCGGCGGCCTGGCTGATGGGCTCGATGAGCAGTTGCTCCACCTTGCTGCGGTAGCTGTAGCGCTTTACGCGCGCCGTGCCAGCGTCAATCACGTAGCGGATGCCGGGCACGGTGAGTGAGGTTTCGGCCACGTTGGTGGCCAGCACGATGCGGCGGCCCGTGTGCTTGTCGAACACGCGGTCTTGCTCGGCTTGCGACAGGCGCGCAAACAGCGGCAGCACCTCGGCCGTGCGCGTGAGCGGGCTGTGCGACAGGTGCTTGCGCAAGTGGTCCGCCGCTTCGCGGATTTCGCGCTCGCCAGGCAGAAACACCAGGATGTCGCCTGCGGCGTTGTTCACCCACAGCTCATCCACCGCATCGGCAATGGCCTGGTTCAGCCCGTAGTCGCGGCTTTCCTCAAACGGGCGCCAGCGCTGCTCCACCGGGTAGGTGCGGCCCGACACCATCAGCACCGGCGCGCTGCGGCCCTGGGCATCGGCAAAGTGCTTGGCAAAGCGGTCGGCGTCGATCGTGGCGGAGGTGACGATGACTTTCAGATCGGACCGCCTGGGCAGGATTTGCTTGAGGTAGCCCAGCAAAAAGTCGATGTTCAGGCTGCGCTCGTGCGCCTCGTCAATGATGAGCGTGTCATAGGCTT